>DASXKT010000067.1:0-2259 GCA_036496685.1 Phenylobacterium sp. | reverse complement strand
TGCAGGGCGATGCGAAGCTTCCGCAGGCGCTGATCCGCGACAAGCGGGTCGACACGTTGTCCCTGCTCCCGGCCTCGCAGACCCGCGACAAGGATGCCCTTACCGAAGAGGGCGTGGGCCGGGTGATCGATGACCTGCGCGAAAGCTTCGACTGGATCATCTGCGACAGTCCGGCCGGCATCGAAAAAGGCGCTACGCTGGCCATGCGCTTCGCCGACCAAGCTGTCGTTGTCACCAATCCCGAGGTTTCCTCGGTCCGCGATTCCGATCGCATCATCGGGATGCTGGATTCCAAGACCCGGCGCGCAGAGAACGGCGACCGGCTGGAGAAGCAGCTCCTCCTCACGCGCTACGACCCAGCTCGCGCCGCCCGCGGCGAGATGATGAAGGTAGAGGACGTACTGGAGATCCTGGCGATCCCCCTCCTCGGGATTGTCGCCGAGAGCCCCGACGTCCTGACCGCATCGAACGTGGGTTGCCCGGTGACGCTGCACAATCCGGGTTCCCAGGCGGCGCGCGCCTACCGCGACGCCGCCCGGCGGCTGCTGGGTGAGACGATCGCCGTGAACGAGCCGCTGGAGCGACGGGGCTTCATGAGCCGTCTGTTTGGAAGGAAGGCGGCCGCATGAGCTTCCTGAACTTTTTCGCGCGCGGCCGCCGGTCCGCGCCCGTCGCCCACGAGCGGCTCCAGGTCCTGCTGGCGCATGAACGCGGCTTGGCAGGCGGCGCCGACCTGGCAGCCGTTCTGCACCAGGAGATCCTAGCGGTGATCGCCAAACACATTCCGATCGACCGCGATCGGGTGGTGGTCAAGCTCGATCGGGGAGACCAGGTCTCCACCTTGGAGATCGATATTCAGGTGCCCCAGGCTGCGCTCGCAGGCCATTGAGATCGAGCGCAAGGAAATTTCCAGCGCCAGGCGGGCTCTGAGCCGATTTCTCCGAATGCCCAGACTGCCGCCCTAACAGCCAAGCATCCGGGAGCGCGTTCACCCGACCACTCCGCCTAGATACCCCTGTTCGACCATTGTTGGTTAAGCTAGCCTCCAGAAGACGTTGGGGGCCAGCCCGGGGGCCAAATGGCGTGCAGGATCCCAGACGGTGGCGGCTTCCGAGCGGCTCATCTAACGGCGCTCGCAACCCTTTTCCGTGTAAGCGCTGGCCCACCTCGACGCATGGCGTGTGCGGCGCTCCTCCTTGTCGCCGCCGGCGCCGCGTCGGCGGCGGCGGCGACGGAGCCGGTCGCCCCGGCTGTCCATGCCGCTCCGGTCGGATCTGAGCCGCAGCCGACACAGATCGTGGGACGCATTCTCCAGATCGGCCGCCCCGCCACTCCGGTGGGGGCCGCCGCGGCGGAGGTGCGCCTTATCCCCGAGGGGGCGGTCAACCCGCTCGATCTCGCCGTGCCCAGACCAGAGGACGAGGCTCGGCTGAGCCACGCCGGCCCCGGCGACAGGGTCTGGCTCACGGTCGACGATCCGCTCAGTCCGAAGCGTGCGGTCGCGGTCGCACGGGTCGCGCGTCCCACCACAGTGACGGCGAGGCTGGTAACACTGCTTGCGGCACTGGCCCTCGGCGTCACGGTTGCGGCCGCCGCTGCAAGGTGGCGACCTCTGCGATTCCTGGTCGGCGCGGACAACCGCTACAGCAACTCCCAGTGCCAGCTTGTCCTCTGGTTCGGCGCGCTCGCGGTGATCTACGCGAGCACGTGCGCCTTGCGCATATGGGCTCTTGGGCCGGACTTCATCGGCGGGGTGAACATTCCCACCAACCTGCTCGTCTTGACCGGCCTGAGCGCGCTCACTTTCGGGGGCGCCAAGATCGTCGCCACGCAGAAGCAGGATTCGGCCAATCAGGCAGCCGCCGAGGTGGGAGGCGCTGGCAATGCGCTCGCCATCAAGACAAGCGCTCTACAGCCGGTCTGGCGGGATCTCGTCACCACGGACATGGGCGCTGCGGACTTCGGTGATTTCCAGATGATGCTGGTCACCGTCTCGGCGGCGGTGATCTTCGTGCTGAGCGCCTTCCATTTCCTGGGCGCGCTGGACATCTCGGCGACCACCGTCCTCCCCGACGTGGACACCACTTTGCTGGGCGCATTCGGCGTCGGCCAGGGCGCCTATCTCATAAAGAAGGCGGCGCTCCCGGTCGGGCAAGGCTGACCTGGGCTCGCCAGAGGCTCGATCTCTGTTTTCCGATGCAGGTTGTTTGGGGGGCAAGGCCGGCGTCGTGAGATCGAAAAAGCGGGCGAAACGGGGTG
>DASXKT010000066.1:0-21899 GCA_036496685.1 Phenylobacterium sp. | reverse complement strand
TTCACGATGTCTCGCCTGAAAGTGGCTTATCGCTGACTGGGGCGCCCATGACCGGCTTGACTGTGGAGGGAATGCATTCGTGAGGAAAGGGCTGCGTCGATCCAAGCCGGAACCCCGCGCCTGGCAGAGGATGCTGTCGGGCCGCCGGCTGGACCTGCTCGACCCCTCGCCGATGGATATCGAGATCGAGGATATCGCTCACGGCCTGGCGCGCGTCGCCCGGTGGAACGGCCAGACCATCGGCGAGCACGCCTTCTCGGTGGCCCAGCACTCTGTGGTGGTCGAGGAGATCGTCGCCCACATAAAGCCGGACGTTGAGCCTCGTTGGCGGCTCGCCGCCCTGCTGCACGACGCCTCGGAATATGTGATCGGCGACATGATCTCGCCCTTCAAGGCGGCGCTGGGCGTCGACTACCGGACCTTCGAGGAGCGGCTGGAGACGGCGATCCACGTGCGTTTCGGCCTGCCCGCAAAGACGCCTGCCGCGATCAAGGCGCTGATCAAGCAAGCCGACCGCGCCTGCGCCTTCTTCGAGGCGACCCAGCTGGCGGGCTTCAGCCACAAGGAATCGATCTCCTTTTTCGATGCGCCGCCCGCGGGCTATAGCCTGACGATCGACCCCCTGCCCCCGGCGCTGGCCCAGGAACGCTATCTGCAGCGCTACGTCATCCTCTCCGAGGCAGCCGGCTATCAGCCGCACGCCCAGGCATTCGACACAGAATGAGCGCCTCTCGCGATCATCTTCCGGCTGAGGGGCGGGTTGTGATCGGTCTGTCGGCGGTGGTCGTCGCCATCCAGGCCGATAATGCGGTCGTGCTCACCGTGCGCCCGCCCGGCGCGAGCCTGGAAGGCCTGCCGTTCGGTCCCTTCGACCCACTCGGCCACCGCACCTTCGAACTCGCCATGCGGGCCTTCGTGACCGAGCAGACGCGGTTCACCCTGGGCTACGTCGAGCAACTCTACACCTTCGGAGACAAGGGCCGGGACGCCCCACTGGCGGACATGGGCGACCGCGGCGGCGACCGGAGCAGCGCACGGCCCGACCACGATCGAGTGATCTCCGTCGGCTACCTGGCCCTGGCCGCTGCAGCGGTCGACACCCACGCGCCGGCGTCGCAGTGGCGGCCGTGGACGCGGTTCTTCCCCTACGAGGACTGGCGCGACGGCCGCCCCGCGGCCCTACCACTGATCGAGGGAGCACTGCGCCACTGGGCCGACGCCGACACCCAGCGCCTGGGACGCGCGCGCCTGTTGTTCGCCTTTGACGGCGCCCCCTGGAACGAGGAACGGGTGCTGGAGCGGTATGAACTGCTCTACGAGGCAGGCCTGGCCAGCGAGGCCGCCCGCGATCGCGGCGAGCCCCCGGTCGCCCTCCCCGCGCCCCTGGCCGCCGCCCTCGGAGAGCCGATGCTCTCCGACCACCGCCGTATCCTGGCCACGGCGGTCAGCCGCCTGCGCGGCAAGTTGAAATACCGCCCGGTCGCGTTTGAGCTGATGCCGGAGGCCTTCACCCTCACGGCCCTGCAGCGCACGGTCGAGGCGATCGCGGGCGTCCCCCTCCATAAGCAGAACTTCCGCCGCGCGCTGGAGCGGGCCGACCTGGTCGAGGGCCTGGGCCGAATGGATGCGGACACCGGGGGACGACCGGCGGAGCTCTATCGCTTCCGCCGCGAGGTCCTGGGGGCCCGACCGGTCTCGGGGCTCAGCCTGCCGCTGCTCAGGGACTGACGCATTACCTCCGAGGTCATGGAACGCTGTCTCCCGGCCCGCTAGGATCGCGCATGATCGGATCAGCCCTGGCGGTCGGCGACCACCTCCGCGAATGGCGCCAACGACGGCGCATGACCCAGCTCGATCTCGCGTGCGAGGCCGAGATCTCCACGCGCCATCTGAGCTTCGTCGAGACCGGCCGCTCGCATCCCAGTCGCGAGATGGTGCTGCGGCTGGCTGAGAGGCTGGAGATCCCGCTGCGCGAGCAGAACCTCCTGCTCGTCGCCGCCGGGTTCGCGCCGGTCTACCCGCAGCGGGCCCTGGACGATCCCGCCCTGGCCGGCGCCCGCCGGGCGGTCGACCTGATCCTGGCCGGGCACGAACCCTATCCGGCCCTGGCGGTGGACCGCAGCTGGAACCTGGTCGCCGCAAACCGAATGGTCGCGCCGCTGATGGCCATCGCCGCCGAAGACCTGCGCCAGCCGCCGGTGAATGTCCTGCGGCTCGCCCTCCATCCCCGCGGCCTCGCGCCCCGCATCGAGAACCTGCACGAGTGGCGCACCCACCTGCTCGACCGACTGCGCCGGGAGGTGGACCTGACCGCCGACCGGGGCCTCGCTGAACTGCTGACCGAACTCAGCGCCTATCCGATCCTGGATCGCGGCAAGATCCGGCGGCCGGCCGGCGAGTTCGCCGGCGTGGCCGTGCCATTCCAGCTCAGCACCGCCCAAGGCGTGCTGTCGTTCTATTCGACGACCACCGTCTTCGGCACCGCGGTCGACGTGACGTTGTCGGAGCTGACGCTCGAGACCTTCTTCCCGGCGAATTCGGAGACCGCCGAGGCGGTCAAGGCGATCGCCGCGGCGCTCTAGGCGCCGAGAACGGCGGACATTACTTCCCGCGTAATCGACCCGCTTCCCTTCCGGCGGTTTCCTCCCGGCATCGAAAGGGAGATCCGTCATGAACCGCCGCGATATCTTCACCACCACCCTGGCCGCTCCGCTGGTGGGCGCGGCCCTCAGCGCCCGGTCCGTCCAGGCCGCCCCGCATCCCGTCAACGAAATCCGGACGCGCGACGGGGTGCGTCTCTTCCACCGCGACTGGGGGGAAGGTCCCGCCATCCTGTTCGCCGCCAGCTGGGCGCTTTCCAGCGAGATGTGGGCCTATCAGGTGGCGCACCTCTCAGAAGCCGGCTTCCGTTGCATCGCCTATGACCGCCGCGGACACGGCCGATCCGACATCCCTGCCAGCGGCTACGACATGGACACCTTCGCCGATGACCTGGCGACGGTGATCGACACCCTCGACCTGCGGGACGTCGTGCTTGTGGGCCACTCGGCCGGCGGCGCGGAGGTCGTGCGCTACCTCGGCCGGCACGGAACCGCCAAGGTCAGCAAAGTCGTGCTGATGGCGCCGGTGACCCCCTACCTGCTGAAAACGCCGGACAACCCCACCGGCGCGCCACAGGCCTATTTCGATGCTTCGACAGCCGAGTGGGCGAAGGACTTCCCTAAGTGGGCTGACGACAACTCCGGGCCGTTCTTCACCCCGGAAACCTCGAAAGGGATGATCGCCTGGCTCTACGATCAGATCATCTCGACGCCGGTGCCGGTTGCCACCGCCACCATGCGCGCGGTCGTGCGGAAGGACTTGCGACCCGACCTGGCCAAGATCGACCGGCCGACCCTGGTCCTGCATGGCTCCAAGGATGTCTCCGCGCCTGTCGATATGACGGGCCGGCCCACGGCCGCCGGCATCCGGGGCGCGCAGTTGAAGGTCTATGAGGGCGCGCCCCACGGCCTCTTCGTGACCCACATGGCCCAGGTCAATCGCGACCTGGAGGCCTTCATCCGGGCCTAGGCCGCTTCCTTCGTGGAGACTTCGGGCGGTGCGCCCTGGCGCGCCGCCCATTCGGTCTTGAGGGTTGCACTGGTGTCTCGCGACCCATCCGGGCTCCAGCCTGGCGGCCCGAACAGCCAGCCCAGGACGTGACGCGGCTGGCTAACGATGTCCTGACCGATGCCGATCCACTCGTGGAACGCCACCCGCAGGATGTTGAAGGTGCCGAGGTTGTGCACCAGGCCGTAGCGCGGCGCCTCCTCGTCCAGCTCCGGCTGGAAGGTGCCGAACAGGCGGTCCCAGACGATCAGGATGCCGGCGTAGTTCTTGTCCAGGTACCGCGGATTGCGCGCATGATGCACCCGGTGATGCGATGGCGTGTTGAAGACCGCCTCGAACCAGCGCGGCAGCCGTCGGACCGCCTCGGTGTGGATCCAGTACTGGTAGACGAGGTTGATCCCCTTCTGGATCGCCACCATGGCCGGCGGGAAGCCCAGGAACGACAACGGCAGCCACAGGAGCCAGTTTCCGGCGAACCCGCCTGTCCAGGTCTGCCGGAGCGCCGTCGACAGGTTGTAGTGCTGGGAGGAGTGGTGATTGACGTGCGCCGCCCACCAGACACGCCGCTCGTGGCTCAGGCGGTGGAACCAGTAGTAGGTCAGGTCTTCCAGCAGGAAGACCGCCACCCAGGCCCAGACAGCGGTCATCGGAATCGTGAAGATGCGGTGCTGGTAGGCCCAGACGGCGGCCGCGAAGCTGATCCCAGCCACAGGCAAACCCGCCAAGGTCGAAACGAGGCCCATCGTCAGGGAGGTCGCGGTGTCCTTGGTCTCGTAGCGGGCGTCGACCTTGCCGAACCGGGCGAGCACGATCTCGAGGATGACGGTGAGGATGAAGAACGGGGTCGCAAGCGTGACCGGGTCGAAGGACGCTTTCATCATGCCGCCCATTCCTTGCCGGACAGGTTCTTCTGCTGTCCCTTGGGCGGCCAGGCATCGAGGGCGATCACCGCCCGGGGCGCGCCCACGTCGGCGAGGTCTATGCTGATGCGGCCGTCCTTGAAGCTCGCCGAAAGCGCCTGGGCCCAGGGGATCTGCCGGGCCACGAAACCGTCACCCATTCGGCAGAGCACCAGCGCCATGCCGCCCGACTTCGCCACCGCGCCCATGCCGTCGACGGCGACCCACAGGCCTTCCAGCGTGCGCCCGGGGAACTCCTCGGCCAGCTGACGGGCCGCGCGCGCCTCGTCCAGGGGGGCGGTGGGCCTGGCGATACTGGCCCAGGAGGCCAGGCCGACCATCGCCGCCACGGCCACGCCCGAGGCCGCGAGCTGGATAAAGAACGCTTGATTCAAATGGCAACCCTCCGCGCGGCGCGAAGGTGTGCGCTGGGCGCCCCTCCGGTCAAGAAAAAGCCCTCCCCCGGAGGCCGGGAGAGGGCTTTCGTCGCAGGTCTATGGCGGGCGTCTAGAACCGACGCGAGTAGGCGACCGACCAGACGTCGGCGTGCGGAGCGCTGCTACTGACGAACTCCTGGCGAGTGTAGTCGCCGCGGATGCCGTTCACGCCATCGAAGTGGTACTGAGCGCCCACGCCGAAGTTCCACGAATTGCCGTCGGCCGTGTCGGCGACTTCAATGGGAGTCACCCCGGCCACGGCGGTGGCCCTGGCCCTGACCGTGCTCTCGCCGTAACCAACCCGCCCGATCAGATCCAGGTTGTTGGCGACGGGCAGGAATCCGACGCCGTAGATCGCAGCGGCGTTGTTGAGCTTGAACTTGGTCTCGACGGGGACCCCGGCCACTGTCGTCGTGGACTTGTCGTCGACCACGCCGGCGGCAAGCTCGCCCTCGACGCCCAGCCAGTTGTTGAAGCGGTACCCCAGCCGCCCCTGGATGGCGCCGAGATCGACGCCCGAGCTATGCGTGTCGGCGTAGCCGAGGTTCGCGTAGAGCCCGGTCGGCGGCGCCGTCTCAGCAAAAGCGGCCGCAGGAAGAATGGATGCGAATACAACCGCACCGAGGAGGAATTTCATATGCAGAACTCCGAATAACGCGAACAGCCCGACCCGTTCCCGGGTTCGGCTCCAAACGCGGCCACTTCTGGCCGGTTCAGCTTCACCAAGATTGCAAACCACCGTCTGTGCTTGTGCGGCCACAAGTCCGCTGACCGCGGGCGGAGGCGTGCTATCACTCCGCCTTTGTCGCTGGAGACCATCCCCTTGCCGCAAGCCGTGATCGCCGCCACCGGCCTCTACACGCCGCCGCAGAGCCTCTCGAACGCGGAGCTGGTGGACACCTTCAACGCCTATGTGGCGCGCTTCAACGAGATCAACGCCGAGGCCATCGCGGCCGGTGAGACAGCCGCCCTGACGCCCTCCTCGGTCGAATTCATCGAGAAAGCCTCCGGCATCAAGTCGCGCTACGTGGTCGACAAGTCCGGGCTGGTCGATCCCGACCTCATGCGGCCGCAGATCCCGGAGCGCTCCAACGACGAGCTGTCGGTCCTGGCCGAAATGGCTGTCGAGGCCGCCAAGGAGGCGCTCGCGCGCTGGGGCAAGCCGGCCTCGGAAATCGGCGCTGTGATCTGCGCGGCCTCCAACATGCAGCGGCCCTATCCGGCCATGGCCATCGAGGTGCAGAACGCCCTCGGCATCGAGGGTTTCGCCTTCGACATGAACGTCGCCTGTTCCTCGGCGACGTTTGGCATCAAGACCGCCGCGGACTTCGTGGCCTCAGGCTCGGCGCGCGCGGTCCTGATGGTCAATCCGGAGATTTGCTCGGGCCACCTGAACTTCCGCGACCGCGACAGCCACTTCATCTTCGGCGACGTCGCCACCGCGGTGATCGTCGAGAGCGCCGAACAGGCGGGACCGGGCGGCTGGGACATCCTGGGCACGCGCTTGCGCACCCAGTTCTCCAACAACATCCGCAACAACTTCGGCTTCCTGAATCGCGCTGCGCCCGAGGGAATCGGCGCCACCGACAAGCTCTTCGTGCAGGAGGGCCGCAAGGTGTTCCGCGAGGTGGTGCCGCTGGTTTCCGAGATGATCGTCGAGCACGCCGCCGACCTCGACATCGATCCGACCGCGCTGAAGCGCCTGTGGTTGCATCAGGCCAACATCAACATGAACGAGCTGATCGGCCGCCGCGTCCTCGGCCGCGAGCCGGCGCCTGGTGAGAACGTCATCATCCTCGACGAGTTCGCCAACACCTCGTCGGCAGGCTCGATCATCGCCTTCCACCGCGCCAACGACGACTTCGCCGCCGGCGAGACCGGGCTGATCTGCTCCTTCGGGGCCGGCTACTCCGCCGGCACGGTGTTCGTCAGGAAGCGCTAGGCGCAGGTGGCGGCGCCTTCGGGTGCGCCGCCTTCCAGTCCATCATCGCCCGCACCCGAGCGCCGACCGACGGGTGGTCGTAGAAGATGAACTCCTCGAGCTTTGACGGCGTCGCGGCGCGGTACTCGATGGTCTTGACGAGCGCCTTGGCCAACCCGTCCGGCTCGTCGAAGTGCACGACGGAGAAGTGGTCGGCGTCGGCCTCCACCCACCGGCTGAAGGTGTTGTTGATCGGCGTCATCAGCAGCGTGATGACGGTCAGCAGGATCGAGATCACCGGCAGGCCGGCGGGATCGGCCAGGCCCGTGACGCCCTTGGCGCCGAGCCGTCGCGCCGCGAACGGGAACAGGCGGTCGATCAGGAAGAACGAGATCAGGGTGATCAGTCCCATCGCTCCGATCCCGATGAGTTCGTGCTTGCGCACGTAGTGGCCCATCTCGTGGCCGACGACGCCGCGCACCTCGGCAAGGTCGGCGTCCTTCTTGAACATCACATCGCTCATGGCGACACGGCCAAATCCGAACAGGCCGCCAGCGTTGGCCGTGTAGCGGTTGGACTGCTTGGACCCGTCGTAGATCAGGATCTTGTCCGAAGGCACGCCAACCTGCTTGGCCATGGCGACAACCTCCTCGCGCACCGGCCCGGGCGGCGCGGGCTTGTAGGTGTTGAAGAGCGGCTCGATCAGGAAGAGGTTTGCGATGAAGAACACCAGCGACATGGCCGAGACCGCCACCGCGCCCCACAGCCACCAGGTCTTCGGCAGCTTGCGGATGATCCAGTAGAGCAGCGAGAAAAGGATCAGCGAGCTGATCGCCCCGATCGCGATCTTCATCCCATGCTCGCCCAGCCAGCCGGCGAAGGCGCGGTTGGTGAAGCCGTAGGCTTTCTCCCGCCACCAGCCGGAATAGGCGTCCCAGGACAGCAGCAGCACGGCTTCGAAGATCGCATCCACGACAATCACGACGCCTGCCGCGAGCCAGGGCCGTGGCTTTCGCACCTCGATCCCCGAGCGGACGCGGACCAGGATGCCGGTCTGCAGCACGATCCATGAGACCAGCACGCTGAAGATCGCGGTCCCCAGCAGGACCCAGTGTCCGCCCTGGGTGTAGGCGGTCGCCCTGGCGTGGACGTCCGGCGGCAGCGTGGCCAGGTAGGCGGCTGTGGCCGCGGCTGGATCGAATCCCTGAGCCATTTCAGTTCCTCGCTTCGGAAGCGCCGAGAAGGCCAGAGATTGCCAAGCTTGTCAGGCCCGAAACCGCGCTAGGCTGGGGCCACCAAAAGGGAGTCGCCGATGAAGTTGTTCGCCGCCACGTCGCTTGCCGCGCTTGCCGCCGCCATGAGTATCGGCGCGGCCGCTGCGCCGGCGCCGGCCTATGACATCGTCATCCGCGGCGGTGAGATCGTCGACGGCTCCGGCGGCAAGCCGATCCATGGCGACGTGGCGGTAAAGGGCGACCTCATCGCCTACGTCGGGGCCCACGCGCCGGGTCGCGGCAAGACGGAGATCGACGCGGCGGGCAAGGCCATAGCCCCGGGCTTCATCAATATGCTCTCACACTCCGAGGACAGCTTCATGGCCGATGGCCGCGGGCTCTCCGAACTGCGGCAGGGCGTGACCCTCGAAGTCATGGGCGAAGGCGGGTCCGTAGGTCCTCTGACGCCGAAGATGCAGCGGCTGGAGGAGCAGCGCGAACACGACATCAAGTTCCCGGTGACCTGGACCACGCTGGACCAGGGCCTGCAGGCGTTCGTGCAGCGGGGAGTTTCGCTCAACGTCGCCTCCTTCGTGGGCGCAGCCACCGTGCGGGTAAACGTCCTGGGCGAGGACGACGTGCAGCCGACGCCCGAGCAGCTGGGCCAGATGAAGCGGCTGGTCGACCAGGCGATGGAGGACGGCGCCATGGGCGTCGGCTCGGCGCTGATCTATGCGCCGGGCACGTTCGCCAAGACCGACGAGCTCGCCAGCATCGTCACGGAGGCGGGCCGGTGCGGGGGCATGTACATCAGCCACATGCGCTCGGAGGGCGACAGGCTGCTGGAGGCCACCGACGAACTGATCGAGATATCGCGCCGATCCGGCGCCCCGGCCGAGGTCTTCCACATGAAGGCCGCCGGCCGCGACAACTGGGGCAAGGAAGACGCCTTCATCGCCCGCATAGAGGCGGCGCGGGCCAAGGGCCAGCGGATCACCGCCGACATGTACACCTACGCCCGCTCCTCGACCGGCTTCGACGCGGCGATGCCGACCTGGGTGCAGGCGGGCGGCGTCGAGGCCTGGATCGGCCGCCTGAAGGACCCTGCGACGCGCGCCAAGGTCATCGCCGAGATGCGCCAGGACCATCCCAAGGACTGGGAAAACTCCTACCGCCAGGCGGGGCCGGACGGCACGTTGCTGGTGGGCTTCAAGAGCGCGGCCCTGAAGCCGCTCACCGGCAAGACGCTGGCGGAGGTCGCCAAGGAGCGCGGAACATCGCCTGAAGACACCATCATCGACCTGATCATCGCCGACGGCTCGCGCATCCAGGTGGTCTATTCCTCGATGAGCGAGGCCAACGTCTCGAAGCAGATGGCCCTGCCCTGGGTGAGCTTCGGCTCCGACGCCTCCGCCCAGGCGCCCGAGGGCGTCTTCCTGCTCTCGTCGACCCATCCGCGCGCCTACGGCAACTTCGTGCGGGTGCTTGGCAAGTACGCCCGCGATGAAAAGGCCCTCACCCTGCCGGAGGCGGTGCGCCGCCTCTCCGCCCTCCCCGCCCATAATCTCGGCCTGCATGATCGCGGCCTGCTGAAGGCAGGCTATTATGCCGACGTCGTGGTGTTTGATCCCCAGACCGTCGCTGATCACGCGACCTTCCTGAAGCCGCAGCAGCTCGCCAGCGGCGTCACCGACGTGCTGGTCAACGGCCAGGCGGTGCTGAAGGACGGCGAGGCGACCGGGGCGCACGCCGGCCGCGTGGTGCGCGGCCGGGCCTGGAAGGGCTGGAAGGACGGCGGCTGCCGCGGCTCGGCCAAGGACTGGACCTGGTGAGACGGGCGCTCGCCGCGCTGGGTCTGCTGGTTGCGCTTGCGGCCACGCCGGCTGCGGCGTCTGCCATCCCCACCCAGCTGCCGCGGGGCGTCGAGCCGGTCGGCTACGACCTTACGATCACGCCCGACGCCGCGAAGCTCACATTCTCTGGCCATCTGACGGCGACGGTGGACGTCGAAGGCCCGACCGACCGGCTGACGCTCAATGCGCTCAACCTGGAGATCACCGGCGCGACGATCGACGGCGCCGCGGCCACCGCCACCCTCGACCCACAGACCCAGACCGCCGCCTTCATCGCCGGCAGGCCGATCGGCCGCGGCCGTCACGTGCTGACCGTCGACTACGCCGGAAAGATCGCCGACGGCGCGACCGGCTTCTTCCATGTGGACTACGCCGGCGGCGGCCGGATGCTGACGACCCAGTTCGAGCCTGCGGACGCGCGGCGTTTCCTTCCCGTCTTCGACGAACCGGCGAAGAAGGCGGTGTTCACCCTGACCGCGATCGTGCCGGAGGGCCAACTGGCCGTCTCCAACATGCCCGAGGCAGGCAGCGAACCCCTGCCCGGTGGATTGAAGCGGGTGCGCTTTGAACCGACCCCGAAGATGAGCAGCTACCTGCTGTTCTTCGGTCTTGGCGACCTGGAGCGGATCAGCCGCAACGTCGGCGGGACGACCGTCAGCGTGGTCATCCGCAAGGGGCAAGCGGCCCAGGCGCGCTACGCCCTGGAGACCGCCGAGCAATTGCTCGGATACTACAACGACTACTTCGGACGGAAATACCCCCTGCCGAAGCTCGACCTGGTGGCCGCGCCCGGGGACGTGTCGGGGTCGATGGAGAACTGGGGCGCGATCCTGTTCAGCCAGTCGAACGTGATCTTCGATCCGAAGCTCTCCAGCGTCGCCGATCAACTCGACGTCTATCGGATCATCGCCCACGAGATGGCCCACCTGTGGTCGGGCGACCTGGTCACCATGCGCTGGTGGGACGACCTGTGGCTCAACGAGGGCTTCGCGAGCTGGATGGCCACCAAGGCCACCGATCATTTCCATCCCGAATGGCGTCCGATGCTCCTGGCGCAGGGCGACAAGGACGACGCCATGCTGCTGGACGCGCGCCCCAGCGCACACCCGATCATCCAGCGCGTCGCCAGCGTGGCGCAGGCCGAACAGGCCTTCGACGCCATCACCTACAAGAAGGGCGAGGCGGTGATCCGGATGCTGGAGGCCTATGCCGGACCGGATGCATGGCGCGACGGGGTCCGGGCCTATATCGCCGATCACGCCTATGACGTGGCCACCAGCGACGACCTCTGGCGCGCCGTCGATCGGGCGGCCGGCAAGCCGGTGTCTGCGGTCGCGCGCGATTTCACCACCCAGCCGGGCGTGCCGCTGGTCCGCGTGGTGTCCACGCCAGCGGGCCTCAGCCTGACCGAGGCGCGGCTGGCGAGCGACGCGCACGTCCAGACCCTGAACGTGACCCATAGCCGGCGCGACATCGAGGCCCAGGCGGCCGCCGTGTTGTCGTGGCGCGCGCCGGTCCGGCTGCAGCCCGTGGGCGGCGGCGCGGTGAGCGAGCGGATGCTTTCACGCGCCTCGCTGCAGTCCGCGCCGGCTGGCGTCGTGGTCAACGCCGGCCAGCGCGGCTACTTCCGGGTGGCCTACGATCGCCCTGCCTTCGAGGCGCTACTCGAGAGCTTCCCTCACCTACCTGCCGCCGATCAGCTCGGCCTGCTGAAAGACGGTCTGGCGCTCGGGATGGTCGGCGAACAGCCGCTCGCCAACTACCTGCGCCTCACGGCCGCCTTGCCGGCGAACGCCGATCCGCTGATCTGGCGTGAGCAGGCCCGGACACTCGCAGGCATCGATGGCTACTACGCCGCAGGCCCCCAACGGGCTGCGTTCCGCCTCTGGACGTCCAACATCCTGGCCCCTGTGCTCAAGCGCGTCGGATTCGACGCGCGCCCCGGCGAACCGCCCGCCGACGCAGTCCTGCGCGAAACGCTGCTCTTGGCGCTCAGCCAAGTCAGCGACCCGATGGTGGGCGCCGAGGCCCGCCGACGCTTTGCGGTCGCCGCCACGGACCTCACCAAGCTGCCCCCCGGCGAGCGCCGCTGGGTGGTGGTGGGCGCAGCCCGCTCCGGCGATGCGGCGACATTCCAGGCGCTGCGCGGCCTGGCCCGGGGCGCCCGCGACCCCCTGGAGCGCAACGAACTCTACCTCGATCTCGCCGCCGTCGAGGACGAGGCCCTGGCCAAGCAGGTCCTGGCGCTCGCCATCACCGACGAGGCGCCCACGAACCTGGCGCCGGCAATGGTCCGCGAGGTCGCCGCCTTGCATCCGGAGCTGGTCTGGCGCTTCACGATGGACAACCTGCCGGCCATCACCCGCAACCTCGATACGCTCGGCCGCTCGACGTTCATTCCGCGGGTCGCGGCGACATCCAACGACCTGCAGATGGCCCGGGACCTCGTGGCCTACGCCGCCAAGAACATCCCACCCGACGCTCGGGGCGAGGTGCAGGTCGCTGTGGCGCGCATCCGCAACAACGCCGACATCCGCGCCCGGCGTCTGACCCAGATCGACGCCTGGATCGCCAGCCGACGCTAGAGCGCGGCCGCGGGGCCTTGAGGCAAGGTCCCGCTCATAGTTACCTGGCCACAACTCTAGATATCCGGGGCGTCGAGCCACACACGCAGCCATTGCGCAGATGAAGGACGGGGCCGAGACGGCGATCGACACCCTGGTCTCGGCCGTCGGCATCTACTCGGACCTGAAATACCGTCGCCAGGCCGATCAACTGAAGGCGCAGATCACCTCGACCGCCGACGCCGTACAAAAGGCCAAGCTGCAGGCCACCCTCGACGCGGTGGTGAAGAACATCGCCGAAAGCGCGCTGAAGCCCGCCTAGGACGGGACCTAGCGGTCCTTCTCGCGCTCGCCGAGCGCGGCCTGGGCCGCGGCAAGCCGGGCGATCGGCACGCGGTAGGCCGAGCAGCTCACGTAGTCGAGGCCGACTTCCTCGCAGAAGGCGATCGACGCCGGATCGCCGCCATGCTCGCCGCAGATGCCCAGTTTGACGTTGGGCCGCGCCGCCCGGCCCCGCTCAGCGGCCAGCCGGATCAGGTCGCCGACGCCCTCCTGGTCGAGGGAGACGAAGGGGTCCTTCTCGAAGATCCCCTTCTCGATATAGGCGTTGAGGAACCGGCCGGAGTCGTCGCGGCTGATCCCGAATGTGGTCTGGGTCAGGTCGTTGGTGCCGAAGGAGAAGAACTCTGCGTTCTCGGCCAGGTCGGCGGCGCGGATCGCGGCGCGGGGCAGCTCCACCATGGTGCCCACGAGGTATTCGATCTCGCGACCCTTCTCGGCGATCACCTGTTTGGCGACCCGATCCGTCAGCTCGCGGAGGAATTTCATCTCCTCGCCCTTGGCGACAAGGGGGTGCATGATTTCCGGGATCGGCGCGGGCCGACCCGCGGCCGCGACCTCGCACGCCGCCTCGATGATCGCCCGCACCTGCATCTCGTAGATCTCGGGGTAACTCACCCCCAGCCGGCATCCGCGATGGCCCAGCATGGGGTTCACCTCGTGCAGCTCCTGGGCGCGCCGCAGAAGCTTGGCGGCGTCGAGACCGGTGGCGGCGGCCACGGCGGCGACGTCTTCCTCCGTGTGCGGAAGGAATTCGTGCAGCGGCGGATCGAGCAGGCGGATGGTGACCGGTAGGCCCTCCATGATCCCGAACAGCTCGACGAAGTCGTCGCGCTGCATGGGAAGGATCTTGGCCAGCGCCGCGCGGCGGCCGGCCTCGTCGTCGGCCAGGATCATCTCGCGCACCGCCGCGATCCGCGCGGGATCGAAGAACATATGCTCGGTGCGGCAAAGCCCGATGCCCTCGGCCCCGAACTGACGGGCGGTCTTGGCGTCGACCGCGGTCTCGGCGTTGGCGCGGACCTTCAGGCGGCGGAAGCCGTCGGCCCAACTCATCAGGGTCGCGAAGTCGCCGGAGAGCTCCGGCTCGATCATCTTGACCACGCCCGACAACACCTCGCCGGTCGAGCCGTCGATGGTGATCACGTCGCCGGCGCGGAAGGTCCGGCCGCGCGTGCGCATCTCGCCGGCCTTGGCGTCGATGTGGATCTCACCGGCGCCGGAGACACAAGGACGCCCCATGCCGCGCGCCACGACGGCCGCGTGGCTGGTCATGCCGCCCCGCGCGGTGACGATGCCGCGGGCCGCGTCCATGCCGCGGATATCCTCAGGCGAGGTCTCCTCGCGCACCAGGATGACCGCGCCGGCCGATCCGCCCTGGATCTCGGCCTCGGCGGCGGTGAACACGATCTTGCCTGTGGCCGCGCCGGGCGAGGCCGGCAGGCCGGTGGCGATCACTTCGCGGTTGGAGGCCGGGTCGATGGTCGGGTGCAGCAGCTGGTCGAGCGAGGCCGGCTCGACCCGCATCACCGCCTCTTCGCGGGTGATCAGGTTCTCACTGGCCAGATCGACGGCGACCTTCAGCGCGGCCTTGGCCGTGCGCTTCCCGTTGCGCGTCTGCAGCATGTAGAGCCGGCCTTTTTCGACCGTGAACTCGATGTCCTGCATGTCGCGGTAGTGCTTCTCGAGCTTTTCCACGACGGCCTTGAACTGCTGGAACACGTCCGGCAGCGCCTCTTCCATCGATGGGTTCTTCTCGCCCATCTCCTCGCGCGCGATGCGGGTCAGCGCCTGCGGCGTACGGATGCCGGCGACCACGTCCTCGCCCTGGGCGTTGATCAGGAACTCACCGTAGAGCCGGTTTTCGCCGGTCGAGGGATTGCGCGTGAAGGCCACGCCCGTGGCCGAGGTCTCGCCCATGTTGCCGAACACCATGGACTGGACGTTGACCGCCGTACCCCAGCTTTCCGGGATGTCGTGCATGCGGCGGTAGAACTTCGCCCGGTCGTTCATCCAGCTCGCGAAGACGGCGCCCACCGCACCCCAGAGCTGGGCCTGCGGGTCCTGCGGGAACGGATGGCCGAGGTCGGTTTCGACTGCGCGCTTGTAGTCGCGAACCACCGCCTCCCAATCCTCCGCGGAGAGCGCGGTGTCGACGGTGACGTCGAGCCGTTCCTTATGCTCGTCGAGGATCTCCTCGAACATGTGGTGGTCGAGGTCGAGGACCACGTTCGAGTACATCTGGATGAAGCGGCGATAGCTGTCGAAGGCGAAGCGCCGGTCCCCGGCGAGCTTGGCCAGGCCCTCGACCGTCTCGTCGTTCAGGCCGAGGTTGAGGACGGTGTCCATCATCCCGGGCATCGAGGCGCGCGCGCCCGAACGGACCGAGACCAGGAGCGGATTGGCCGCGTCCCCGAACTGCTTGCCGGTCAGCTCCTCGACCCGCTTCAGCCCGGCCTCCACCTGTTCCTTCAGGTTGGCCGGATGCTGGCGATCGTTGCCGTACTAGTGCGTGCAGGCCTCGGTGGTGATCGTGAAGCCGGGGGGCACCGGCAGGCCGAGCGACGACATCTCGGCGAGGTTGGCGCCCTTGCCGCCGAGCAGGTTCTTCATGGAGGCGTCGCCATCTGCGCTTCCGCCGCCAAAGGCGTAGACCCAACGCGTCTTCACCATCGTCTCGGCCGGCATAGATATCCCTCGCATCACCCGGTGATTTGACCGAAGTCCGCCACGCGCCCCATGGCGTCGCGGACTTTCATCAAAAGCTTCAGTCGGTTCTCACGTTCCGAAGCTACGTCGGAGTTCACTAAGACCTTCTCAAAGAAGGCGTCCACCGGCTCGCGTAGCTCCGCGAGCGCCCGCATGGCGGCCGCGTAGTCTTCCTTGGCCAGCGCCTTGCCGACCTCGACATCCATGTGGCCGACCGCGTTGGTCAGCGCGCCCTCTTCGCCCGGCGCGCTGTCGGCCGGCTCGCCGCTGGGTAGCGGGCCCTTCTTCTCCTCGGCCTTGAGGATGTTCACGGCGCGCTTGTAGCCTGCGAGCAGGTTCTTGCCGTCCTCGGTCCCGAGGAATTCGGACAGTGCGTTCACCTTCGAGACGATGCGCACCAGGTCGTCGTCGCCCAGCGCGAACACTGCATCGACGAGGTCGTGGCGCTCACCCTGCTCGCGCAGCAGCACCTTCAGGCGATCGGCGAAGAAGGCGAGGAGGTCGTCCGACGCGAAGATCTTGAGAGGCAGACGCGCCCGGGTCTGCAGCACGATGCGGATCACGCCCAGCGCGGCGCGTCGCAGGGCGAAGGGGTCTCGGCTGCCGGTCGGCTTCTCGCCGATGGCGAAGAAGCTGATCAGGGTGTCCAGCTTGTCGGCCAGGGCGACCGTCGCGGCTGCGGCTTGCACCGGCGCCTCGTCGCTCGGGCCTTGGGGGCGATAGTGCCAGCGGATGGCGTCGACGATCTCCGGCTCGAGACCTTCCTTCTCGGCGTAATAGCCGCCCATGATCCCCTGCAGCTCGGGGAACTCACCGACCATCCCCGTGACGAGGTCGGCCTTGCAGAGCCGGGCGGCCTGCATGGCGACGGCCTTGGTCCCTTCGTCATCGCGGACGAAGGGCGCGAGTTCGCCGGCCAGGGCGGTGATCCGCTCGACGCGGTCGTACATGGTTCCGAGCTTGGCGTGGAAGGTGACGCCCTTGAGCTTCTCAAGCCGGTCTTCCAGGCGGACCTTGCGGTCCTCATCCCAGAAGAACCGCGCGTCGGAGAGCCGGGCCGACAGCACCTTGGCGTTGCCGGCAGCGATGACCTTGCCGCCGTCCGGCGCCTCGATGTTGGCCACCGTGACGAAGTGCGGGACCAGGAAGCCGGTCTGCGGATCGCGCACCGCGAAGAACTTCTGGTGCACGCGCATGGAGGTGCGGATCACCTCTGGCGGCAGGTCGAGGAACGCCGGATCCATGTCGCCCAGGATCGGGGTCGGCCACTCGGCCAGGCCCGCGACCTCGTCCAGCAGGCCTTCGTCTTCGACCAGCTCGAAGTTGCGCGCGAACGAAAGCGTGCGCGCGGCATCCAGGATGCGTTCCTTGCGCTCCTCCGGATCGAGCACGACGAAATGGCGTGCGAGTTCGTCGGAGTAGCGGTCGAAGTCCCGAGCCTTGAAGGGCTGGGCCGAGCCCATGAAGCGGTGGCCTTCACTGGTGTCGCCCGACTGGATCTCGTCGATCCAGAACGGCACCACCTCGCCGTCGAACACGCAGAGGATGCGCTTCAGCGGCCGCACCCACCTCAGCGTCCCGCGGCCCCAGGTCATCGACTTCGGCCAGGGGAAGCCGCGCACGATGGCGTCGACCATCTCGGCGACGATGTCGGCGGTCGGCCGGCCAGGCTTGTGGAGGTGGGCGAAGTAGACGCCGTCCTTCTCGGTCAGCTGCTCGCGCGTCAGCCCGGTTGAACGCAGGAAGCCCTCGATGGCCTGGTCAGGCGAACCCACGCGGGGGCCCTTGCGCTCCTCGTGGCGGTCATTCTGCGCGGCCGGCAGGCCCTCAGCGACCAGGGTCAGCCGCCGCGGCCCGGCGAAGGTCTTCAGCGCCTCCGGCAACAGGCCCTCGGCTGCGAGCCGCTCGCGGGCCATGCGCTCAAGATCGCGCGCGGCGTTCGCCTGCATGCGCGCGGGGATTTCTTCGGAGAACAGTTCGAGCAGTAGCTGGGGCATCGGCTAGCCGTTCCCGCCTTCGTTGGCGACCCAGGCTTCGGCGCACATCTTGGTCAGGTCGCGGATGCGGCCGATGTAGCTCTGGCGTTCGGCCACCGCGATGGCGCCGCGGCTGTCCATCTTGTTGAACAGGTGACTGGCCTTCAGCACGTGGTCGTAGGCCGGCAGGACGATGGCCTGGCCTTGCGGTCCCTTGATCGCCAAGAGGCGCGGCACCTCGGCCTCCATGTCCTCGAACTCCCGCTTCAGCATGTCCACGTCATAGCCGTGGAAGTTGGCTTCCGATTGCTGGCGCTCGTTTTCCAGGAAGACATCGCCGTAGGTCATGGGGGCCGGCCCGTCGGGGTCGTTGAACGCCAGCTCGGTGAAGTGGTCGACGCCCTGCAGGTACATCGCCAGGCGCTCCAGGCCATAGGTCAGCTCGCCGGCCACCGGCCAGACGTCGAGCCCGCCGACCTGCTGGAAGTAGGTGTACTGGGTGACTTCCATCCCATCGCACCAGACCTCCCAGCCGAGGCCCCAGGCCCCGACCGTGGGGTTTTCCCAGTCGTCTTCGACGAATCGGATGTCGTGCAGGCGAGTGTCGAGGCCGATGGCGCGCAGGCTGCCCAGATAGAGGTCCTGCAGGTCATCGGGGTTCGGCTTCAGGATCACCTGGTACTGATAATAGTGCTGCAGGCGGTTGGGGTTCTCGCCATAGCGGCCGTCTGCAGGCCGGCGCGACGGCTGCACGTAGGCCGCACGCCAGGGCTTGGGCCCGAGCGCGCGCAGTACGGTCGCCGGATGCAGCGTCCCCGCCCCGACTTCGACGTCGTGCGGCTGCAGGATCACGCATCCCTGCGCGCCCCAATACTCATGCAGCTTCAGGATAAGGTCCTGAAACGAAAGCGGCTTGTCGGGCATCGGCCTTGTCGGTCTGGGAGGCTGTTCGCAGGCGCAAAAAAGTCGGCGGACCATAGGGCCCGCCGACCTTGGCTTCAACCCGCTCCGAGGGGCCGAAAAGAGTCTAGTTGCCCCTCGGCGCCGAGCGCTTGCCGGCGTGCGACAGGGGCACGTACTTGGCGCGGTTCTCAGGGGTGTCCGGCACCGGCCCGTTGGTGACCGTGGTGTTGGTGACCGACGCTCCGGACGAACGATCCGTCGTGGTCACCGAGGTCTCGGTCGCCGTGCCCGTGGGGGCGACGGTGGGCTCAGCTGTCGTCGTTGTGGTGGTGGTGGTCGTCGTGGTCGCGCTGTCGCTCGCGCTTTGCGGGGCCTGCTGCGCGAACGCCGCGCCGCCGGCAAGGGCGGCCGCGGCGGCGGCGATGAGCAAGTTCTGGATCTGCATGGCGTGGAACTCTCGTTGCCTTGGTAGGCGACTAAAAGCCCCACGCCCTGCGAAGGTTCATTTCTTCTTGTGCGCAGGCGCCTTGGCGGCGGGCGCGGCGGCCGGTTCGGCCGCGGGCGCAGGTTCGGCCGCCGGCTCGGGCAGGGTGGCCGGGACCGAGCCTGCGATCATCAGCTGGTCGATCACGTGGATCACGCCGTTGCTGGTCACCACGTCGGCCTGGATGATGTTGGCGTTGTCGGCCTTCAGCACCTCGCCGGTGCCGTCGAGGACGATCTGGTCGCCGGCGCCCGAAGGCACCGGGCCGCGCGCGCCCTTGATCTTCGAGGAGTCGATCTTGGCGTTGATGATGTAGTGCAGCAGCGTCTTCTGCAGTCCGGCCTTGTCGGCCATCATCGCGTCCAGCTTGGACTGCGGGAAGGCCGCATCGGTCGGCGCGAACACCGTAAGGCCCGGGGAGCTCTGCAGCAGCGAAGACAGGTTGGTCGCGTCCAGCGCCTTCACGAAGGTGTTGAACTGGCCGGACGACCGCAGGGTGATGATCAGGTTGCCGTTGGGGACCAACTTCGCGCCGGGGGCGGCGGCGGGCGCGGCAGGCGGGGCGGTCGAAGCCGCGGGGGCCGGGGGCTGCGCCAGGGCGGCGCCGGCGATCAGGGAAACGGCCGCGGCCGCGGTCAGCAAGCGATCGATCTTCATCAGGTCCTCAAGTTGGGTGCGAACAGTCCGGCTCGAACGCGCTGGTACGGCGAGGGTTCGCCTCTGTCCAGGGTTCGCCGCAGCTAGGCTTCCACGTCACCACGTCGTGAATGTGACGCTCCCACCCTAGACCAAGGCGGCTGGACGGCTCAATCGCACAAAATTGAGGCGCCACTCGCCGCGAGCGCCCAGCAAACGAGCGGCGGCTGCCTTCTTGCCCAGCTTGAGCCCCCTGCCCGCCTGCTCCGCCCCACCACCCCGATAGCGTCGGTCGACCGCTGCGAGACGGGGATGGGGACAACTTCGCAGCGGACCACGTCAACCACGGACGGCCGGTCCAGCCTCAAGGGCCGCGCGGGAGCGAGCGGATGAAACTGATCATGGCGATCGTCAAACCCTTCAAGCTGGACGACGTGCGCGAAGCGCTCGTCGGCGCCGGGGTCGAGGGGCTGACGGTTTCGGAAGTGAAGGGCTACGGCCGACAAAAAGGGCAGACCGAGATCTACCGGGGCGCTGAGTACCAGGTGAACTTCCTGCCCAAGGTGAAACTGGAGGCGGTGGTCGACGACGCCGCCGTCGGCAAGGCGGTCGAGGCGGTCAAGGCCGCCGCGGCCACGGGCAAGATCGGCGACGGCAAGATCTTCGTCCTCAACGTCGAAGACGCCGTGCGCATCCGGACCGGCGAGACCGGCGCCGCGGCGCTCTAGCGGTCAAGAAAAAGGGGACACAGAAAAATGAAGCTTATCGCATTGAAAAGGCTGGCGGGGCTCGCGCTCGCCGCCGCCGTGATCGGGGCGCCCTTCGCAGGGCCGGCCCTCGCTCAGAACACCGCTGCGGCGACAGCCGCGCCCGCCGCTGCAGCGGCGCCTGAGGCGGCCGCTCCGGCCGCTGCGCCGGCCGCCGCCGCGCCCGCCGCCGCTACGCCGGCTCCGCCGAAGATCGACACCGGCGACACCGCCTGGATGCTCACCTCCTCGGTGCTGGTGCTGATGATGACCATCCCGGGCCTGGCGCTCTTCTACGCGGGGATGGTGCGCAAGAAGAACATCCTGGCCACCCTCGCCCAGAGCTTCGGGGCCACGGCGCTGATCACCGTGCTCTGGATGGTGATCGGCTACTCCATCGCCTTCACCGACGGGGGCAAGAACAACGGCCTGATCGGCGGGGTGAACTACCTGCTGCTAGGGCCGATGGGGCTGAACTCGACGAGCTCGCTCGCCGCGACCATCCCTGAATCCGTCTACATGTTCTTCCAGATGACCTTCGCGATCATCACGCCGGCCCTGATCGCCGGCGCGTTGGCCGATCGCATGAAGTTCTCCGCCTTCCTCGCCTTCATGGGGGCCTGGCTGCTGCTGGTCTATTGCCCGATCGCCCACTGGGTGTGGGGCGGCGGCTGGCTCGGCAAGGCTGGCGCGCTGGACTACGCCGGCGGCACGGTCGTGCACCTGAACGCCGGCACCGCCGGCCTGGTGGCCGCCCTGATGCTCGGCAAGCGCAAGGGCCTGGGCGTCGAGAACATGTCGCCGCACAACCTGGCCTACAGCGTGATCGGCGCCTCGCTCCTGTGGGTCGGCTGGTTCGGCTTCAACGCCGGCTCGGCTGTGACCTCGAACGTCAATGCCGGCATGGCCGCGGCGGCCACCCAGATCGCCACCGCAGGTGCAGCTCTGGCCTGGATGTTCGCTGAGTGGATCATCTCCAAGAAGCCCTCAGTACTGGGCATGGTGTCCGGCGCGGTTGCCGGCCTGGTGGCGATCACCCCGGCGTCCGGCTTCGTCAACCCGGGCGACGCGCTGATGATCGGCATCGCCGCCGGCATCGTTTGCTACATCTCCGCCGTCCACGTGAAGAAGATGTTCGGCTACGACGATGCGCTCGACGCCTGGGGCGTGCACGGGGTCGGCGGGGCGCTGGGGGCCCTGCTCACCGGGGTGTTCGCGTCCAACGCGATCAACTCGGCCAGCAAGGGGTGGATCCACGACCACAACCCCGGCCAGATGATCCTGCAGTTCGAGGACGTGGGCGCCACCTTCCTCTACTGCGCGGTGATGACCTTCGTGATCCTGCTGGCGATCAAGTTCACGGTCGGCCTGCGGGTCAGCGAGGAGGTCGAGGTCGAAGGTCTCGACATCAACCTCCACGGCGAAGTCGTGCAGGCCTGACACCGCACGTCTGGAGCGGATGGGTTACGGAACGGGGGTCCTTCGGGGCCCCCGTTTTCGTTTGCCCCCCTCGTTTCTCCGGGGCTCAGTCCGCGTCCGGCCAGGGGCCGCCCAGCCGGCATCGCTCCACCCACCACTGCGGCGCCATGGCCTGGATGCGCTCGCTCAG
>DASXKT010000065.1:0-2394 GCA_036496685.1 Phenylobacterium sp. | reverse complement strand
CGCCGGGGTCCTGGAACAGCGTCGAGAGCCGCGCGCTGACGGCCTCGGCAGCCGCCTTGGCCGGCCCCTGCGCCTCGTCATCGGGTGCGGCCGGCGCGCGCGTGGGCTCGCCCTCGCGCAGGACGACGACCGCCTCACCCTCCATGGAGGCGGTCACTTCGACCGGCGGCTCGCGGGGGACCAGGCCCTCGGCGTCGGCGTCCAGCAGGGGTTTCAGGATCGGCGAAGGCGCCGGGACCCAGGCGCCGCCCTGCGGCGTCAGGAACAGGGCCTTTTCGGAGGCCCGCCGACGAACCAGGCTGTCGATGACGATCCGTTGGCCGCCGACCTCGGCCTTGCGCCACAGCTCCATGGAGCAAGCGGCCTGGATGGTCGCGCCTTCGTTAAGCCGCCGCAGCACGCCTGAGCGATGGAAGTTGTCGAGCCCGATGTTGAAGGCGAAGGACCCGAGCGCGTCGAACTGGTTCTGGGTCAGCGGCGTGAAGACCGCCTCGTTCAGGGCATGGGCGACGGCGATCAGGTCGTAGAGCAGCAGCGCCTCTGCGTCGTCCGGCGACACCTCTGCGCCCTGCCGCGCGGTAAGGGTGTGGCCATGGCCGATCGTCCAGCGCCCATCGGGAAGCTGAGCGGCGACTCGGCGATAGCCCTCGAACCGCTTGATCAGTTCGATCGCGGCTCGGGACACACGGTGGCGGGGCTGCATTCCCTCTGACCCAGTTTGACGCATCGCCCGCAGGCGCCGGCTACCACCGGCAATTCCTGGGCCGAAAGACTTACTAGGCCAGTCCTTACAACAGGATGAGCGCAGCAATGCCCAGAAGTGCGAGGAATCCGAAGAAGTCGGTCATGAAGGTGACCACCACCGACGACGAAACCGCCGGATCGCGCCCGAACCGTTCGAGCACGATCGGGGCCAGGATTCCGCCTAGAGCGGCCACGAACAGATTGGCGATGATCGCCAGGAAGACCACCAGCGACAGCCGGAAGTCGTGCTGCCAGAGGAAGAGGCCGGCGCCCAGCATGAACCCGATTGCCGCCCCGTTGAGCAGCCCTACAACCAGTTCGCGCAGGATGATGCGCGTGGCGTTGGCGGCGTTAAGTTCCTTGGTCGCGATCGCCCGCACGGCGACGGTGAGCGCCTGGGTCCCGGCGTTGCCGCCCAGGGACGAGACGATGGGCAGCAGCATCACCAGCACTACGATCTTGGCGATCATCGGCTGGAAGGGCCCGATGACCGTGACCGCGATCGCCTCGGTGACCAGGTTGATCACCAACCAAGGAAGGCGCGAACGCACGATTCCCGCGAAGCCGGCGTCGCGACCCGCGTCGGACACGCCGGCCAGGGCCAGGATGTCTTCCTCGGTTTCTTCCTGGATGACGCCGACGATGTCGTCGACGGTGATCTGGCCGACCAGCCGGCCGCCCGGCTCCACCACCGGGGCGGAGATCAGCCGGTACTTGTCGAAGATGTAGGCCACCTCCTCCTGGTCCATATCGACCGGGATTTCGGTGATCTGCTCCATGATCTGCGCCAGCGGGATGTCGCGCTGGGCGCGCAACAGGTGGCTGACAGGCGCGGCGCCGACGGGCTTGTAGGCCGGGTCTACGACATAGATGTCGAAGAACAGCTCCGGCAGGTCCTCGCTCTCACGGCGCAGGTGGTCGATGGTCTGGCCGACGGTCCAGAACTGCGGCGCAGCCACCACCTCGCGCTGCATCAGGCGCCCGGCAGTCTCGTCGTCGTAGGCGAGCGTGGTCTCGATAGCGGCCCGCTCGACCTCGGGCATGGCGGCCAGCACCTGGGCGCGCTTGTCGGCTTCCAGGTCGTCGACGACGTCGGCGGCGTCATCGCTTTCCATCTCGCCCAGCGCCTTGGCCAGGATCGCCGACGGAACGTGCTCGAGGATCTCCTCGCGGATTTCCGTGTCGAGTTCGGAAAGCACCTCGGCCAGGATCTCGGGATCGAGGTGCGGAACCAGCTCTTCGCGGTCGTCCGCGGACAGGAAACCCATCAGGTCAGCGACGTCGGCCGGGTGCAGGGCGCCCAGCAGCTCACGGAGCCGCTCGGTGTCGCCGCGATCGAGCGCGTCGGCCACCATCGGCACATAGGCCGGATTTAGCGAGTAGTCCTCGCCAAGCGCGAGGTCTTCCAGGTCTTCTTCGGCTTCCGGTCGCTCGTTCAGCTCAAGGTCGTCCGTTTCACGGCTCATGCGGACCTCCCTGGGCTATGTCGAAGCGCTGCTTTCCTGAAGAATTTGAAGACCCTGATTCACTGGTGCGGTCGAGAAGACTCGAACTTCCACGGGTTGCCCCACAGCGACCTCAACGCTGCGCGTCTACCAATTCCGCCACGACCGCTCGTGGTGAGCCGCGGGGGGTAGCAAACGGCGAAGG
>DASXKT010000064.1:0-4458 GCA_036496685.1 Phenylobacterium sp. | reverse complement strand
AGGACTGCCGGGCGCGCACCACTTCTACATCACCTTCAAGACCGAGGCGCCGGGCGTCTCCGGTCCGCCGGATCTGTTGGGCAAGTATCCCGACGAGATGACCATCGTCCTGCAGCACCAGTACTGGGACCTGGCGCCGGGTGAGACCTTCTTCTCGGTCACCCTGCAATTTGGCGGCCTGCCCAAGCGGCTTTCGGTCCCCTACGCCGCCGTGACCCGGTTCTACGATCCGAGCGTGCAATTCCTGCTGCAGTTCGAGGCCCCGACGGCCCCGGAAGCCGCCGGAAGCCGCCCGGCCGAACCCGAAACCAAGACCGCTGCGGAGGCCGAGCCTGCGCCCGCCGGCGGCGAGGCGAAGATCGTCTCGCTCGACCAGTTCAGAAAGAAGTGAGCCGCCCCGGATGAGCGACGCTGCGACCACGGAACAGTCCGCGGCCGGGGAGGCCCTTACCGACGACGCGATTCTTGCGCGCTTCCTGCGCACCAAGAACCAGCCCACCGGCTCCCAGACCCTGGGCTTCCGGATGCTGTCGGTGAGCCAGGCAACAAAGACCGTCGAAGTCGAATTCGAGGCTCGCGCGGATTTGCTGCTGAATCCCATGAAGCAGATCCAGGGCGGCTACCTCTGCGCCATGCTGGACGAATGCATGAGCGTCGCCTGCATGGTCGCCTCCGGCATGACCGCGGTCGCCCCGACGCTCGAGATGAAGACCAGCTTCTTCCGCCCCGGTATGCCCGGGAAGCTGCGCGGCATCGGCCGGGTCGCCAAATGGGGCAGACAGGTAGCCTTCACGGAGGGTGAGCTCTACGACGCAGAGGGCCGGCTCCTGGCCAAGGCCACCGGTACGGCGATCCCAACGCCGTTCCAGACCTACAAGAAGTGAAGTAGTGCGGTCCGTCGCGCGCCTGGCCTGGTTGATCACCAGTCTCTGGCTCGCGCACGCGACGCCCACATATGCGGCCTCGGCGTTCAGCGACTGGAGCGCCGTGGTGATCGCCGGCGACTGGCACGCCCACTCCGGCGGCCCCTCGGAAGCCTTCGACAATGCGCGACGCGACGTCGCCCGAGCCTTCGAGCAGGCCGGCTTCGACCCCGGCAACCTACGCCAGTTCTCCGTCCGTCCGGAACGCTACAAGGACACCAACCCGGCGAAGTCGGAGCCACAGGGGATCTACAATGCGCTGGCCGACCTGACCGCGCACGCCACCGGCGGCTGCCTCGTCTACTTCAGCTCGCACGGCGCGCCACAGGGCGTCCTGGTCGACCAGCAACTACTGCCCCCCGGCGTGCTCGCCAGCATGCTCGACCAAACCTGCGGCAAGCGGCCGACGGTGGTGATCATCTCCGCCTGCTTCTCGGGCGTCTTCGTCCCGGCGCTGGCCAGCGCAAACCGCATGGTGCTGACCGCTGCGCGCCCTGACCGCAGCTCCTTCGGCTGCGGGGAGGCGGACAAATATCCCTATTTCGACCAGTGCGTGCTGGAATCGATGCCGAGCGCACCAGACTTCGCCACGCTCGGCATGACCGTGCAGCGATGCGTCGCCGCGCGTGAGATCAAGGAGGGGATGAAGCCGCCCTCCGAGCCGCAGCTCTTCATCGGGCCAGCGCTGAAGCCCCTCCTGCCGCTCTACTCGCTGGCCAGCACCGCGGCCCCGCGACCGACAGGACGCAATTAGCCGCCAGCACGCAGCTTTGCGCGAATCTGGGCTTTGCCAGACCTCAGCTTTTGCCCAGACCTGCGCTTTGAAGGACTCACCGCGGCGCCCTACAAGCGATGTGAGCCTTCTGCTCACACTCCAAGGTTTCTCGATGCGGTCCACCGTCTTCGCCGCCGCCGCCGCTCTGGCGCTGCTGCTCGTGCAGTCTCCAGGCGCGGCCGCGCAGGAGGATGCCGCCAAGCCGCCCGCGCAGGCCCAGTCCAGCTATCCGCACATTCCACCGACCAAGGGCCTGCCCAAGGCCCCGGTGCCCTACACCAAGCTGAGCCCGAAGCCCGCCAAGCCGAAATCGGCATCCTCCTCGACGGCGACATCGGCCAAGCCGACCACGCCAAAGGCGCCTACTGCCGGCGCCGCGCCGCAACCTTCCCAGCCGAAGCTGCCGCCTGTTGCCACGCCGACGCCCGAGCAGGCGCCGGCTTCCGAGGTCGAGAACGCGCCACCGTCCGCGCCGACCGAGTCCACGGCCCCGCCCGCGACCGCAACCACCGCCGCACCGCCGGTCGCAGCCGCGCCGCGCGCCAGGCTCGCGGTCGGCCAACCGATCCCGGCGGCCGAGCTCGACGCCTTCGTCGATGGCCTGGTGAAGGACGCCATGAGCCGCGAGCACATCGCCGGGGCCACGGTGTCCGTGGTCCAGAACGGCCAGGTGCTGCTGAAGAAGGGCTACGGGTTCGCGAACCTCGAGCCCGATCGCCCGGTTGATCCCGACCGCACCCTCTTCCGGGTGGGCTCGATCTCGAAGACCTTCACCTGGATCGCGCTGATGAAGGAGGTCGAGGCCGGCCGCATGCGCCTGAACCAGCCGGTCAACCTCTACCTGCCGGAGAAGGTGCAGATCCGCGACCAGGGCTTCGACCAGCCCGTGCGGGTGGCGAACCTCATGGACCATTCCCCGGGGTTCGAGGACCGGGCCTTGGGCCAGCTCTTCGAGCGCGACTACAGCCGGGTGCGGCCTCTCGACGTCTACCTGCGCCAGGAACGGCCGCGACGCGTCCGTCCGCCGGGCGTCCTCTCCAGCTATTCCAACTATGGCGCGGCGCTCGGGGGACTGGCGGTCAGCTATGCGGCCGGCAAACCCTTCGAGCGGCTGGTCGAGGATGAGATCCTGGTCCCGCTGGGGATGAGCCACACCACCTTCCGCGAGCCGCACGAGCCGAAGGCGGGCCTGCCCGAGCCGATGCCGACGGCGCTCGCGGGCGAGATCTCCGATGGCTACCGCTGGACGCCCGTCGGCTTCGCCCGCCGCGACTTCGAGTTCATCGGCCAGATCGCCCCGGCCGGCGCCGCCTCCTCCACCGCCGGAGACATGGCCCGCTACATGCTGATGCAGCTGGGCAATGGTCAGTCGGGCGGCGTCACGATCTATGGCCCGGTCGCAGCGCAGGCCTTCCGCACGCCGCTTCGCCAGACACCACCCGGCATCAACGGCTGGGCGCACGGCTTCATGGTCTTCGACCTACCGGGCGGGCATCGCGGATATGGCCATGGCGGGGCGACGCTGTCGTTCTTCTCCAACATGGTGGTGGTCCCCGATCTCAATCTGGGCGTCTTCATCTCCACGAACACCGACACCGGCCGCCCGCTGGTGAGCCGGCTGCCGGACCGCATCGTCCAGCACTTCTACGCAGGGCCGGAAGTCTTCCCCCGCCCGGGCGCTCCCGAACTCGCTCAACGCCGCGATTCCTTCGCCGGCTACTACCTGACCACCCGGCGGACCTACTCGGGGCTCGAAGGTTTCGTCGGCCAGCTCACAGGCGGGGCCACCGTTAACGTCACCCGCGGTGGCCGCCTGGTCACTGCAGCCAGCGACGGGGTCAAGACCTGGGTTCCGGAAGGGCCGCTCGACGACGGCAAGTTCATCGGCACGCAGGGCGCCGAGCGAATCGCCTTCGACATGGTCGACGGCGGCGCCCATGCGTTCCACGTGGCCAATGGGACCCAGGTCTTCGAGCGGGCGCCGATCTGGCGCTACCCCCGGACGCTGGCGATCCTGGCCGCCCTGACTGCGGCGGCGTCCCTGGCCACCCTGGGCGGGGTGGTGGTGCGCAACCGCCGCGAGTTCCGGGAGAATCAGGTGCAGAGCCGCGGCAGCCTCGTGCAGAACATCCAGGCGGTGCTCTGGCTGCTGGCGCTCGCCCTCTTCGGGCTCTGGGCGTCGAAGACCGGCGACCAGGCCCAGGTGATGTACCGCTGGCCCGGCGTCCTGATGATCACCGCCTCGGCCTGCGCCCTGGTGGCCGCGGGACTGACCGCCACCACCTTCATCGCGCTCCCGGCCATCTGGCGCGGCGGGCGGCGGGTGGACTCCTGGAGCCAGCTGCGCAAGGCGTTCTTCACGGTGACGGTGCTGATCTACGCCGCCTTGTCGGTGGTGCTGGGCCTCTGGGGCGCGCTCAGTCCGTGGAGCGGCTGAAACCCCGCGCGGCGGGGCGATCGTCCGCGCAATCGGGCCAAACCTAAACTCGGCGTTTACCAAGCACTGGGTAATTCCTGCCTAGCGACTGGCGAGCTTTCCTCGTCGGCGCGTCGTTTGGGCGGGGGACTTCAGGGTTGAACCAGATCCTGGCTGCGCTTCAGAGGTTCGGCTTCGGCCGCCTGGCCGCCATCCTCGGGATCGGCGCGGGCGTGGCCGCGGCGCTGTTCTTCATCACCTCCGGCCTGGGGCAACCCAAGGCGCTGCTCTATTCGAACCTGGACCTCAAGGAAGCCGGCTCGATCACCCAGTCGCTGGACCAG
>DASXKT010000063.1:0-3085 GCA_036496685.1 Phenylobacterium sp. | reverse complement strand
CAGTTTGCCGAACGCCCGGACCCGCAGTATCTAGATCGGCCGATCACAGGGACGAAACCGCCAACTAGGCCTCGTTAGCGACGTTGATCCAGTGGTCGACACCATGAGAACCGTGAAGCTCAAAGACTTGGCTGCATCGATCGAACGCCGAAAGGCCGAGCTCGGCCTCCAAGGCTACGACTACGTGGCGCCGAACTCGGGCAAGTACCGTACGGCCGAGAAGCGCGCCTTGCTCGAAGTAATCGGGCGGGCCCGCGGTCAAAAAAATTCCGCGGTCACCGGAAAGCGTGGTCGTTCGAAAGGGAAGACGGCTTAACGGCCCTCGTTGCCGGTCCCTCGGGTTCTCCTCAAACAAAAACCCCCGGGGGTGCCGGGGGTTGTCGTCTTGCTTCGAAGCGGCGCGGGCTAGTAGCCCTCGCGCTCCATGCGCTTGCGCATCAGCTTGCGGGTGCGGCGGATGGCTTCGGCGCGCTCGCGGGCGCGGCGCTCGGAGGGCTTCTCGTAGTTACGGCGGAGCTTCATCTCGCGGAAGATACCTTCGCGCTGCATCTTCTTCTTCAGGACACGCAGCGCCTGATCGACGTTGTTTTCGCGGACGAGAACCTGCACTTCGATCGCTTCCTTCCAAGCTCAAAGGCCCCGGCGGAGGTACCCCCGGGGCTGGAATTCAAGGTGGGGGTGGTATCACGGGGACCGGCCCTTGGGAAGCCCCGGTTCAGGGCATATATTAGGGCCTCAGGAGGCCCCATGACCACTGAATCGGACCCGGATGCCGACCTGCGCGACCGTCTGGCGGAGGCCGTCGCCCAGGAAGCGGCCTTCAGCGGCTGGACCAGCCTGGCGATGCGCAACGCCGGCCAGAGCATAGACGCCGCGGCCGATGCCCGCCGCCTGTTCCCCGGCGGCCCGGTCGACGTGCTGGCCTACCTCTCCCGGCGGGCCGACGAGCGCACGGTCGAGGCGCTGGAGAAGGAGGGCAGCGAACTCCGGACCCGCGACCGCATCGCACTTGGCGTGAAGCTCCGGATCCAGAACACGGTGGGTGGCAAGGAATCGGTCCGCCGCGGCCTGGCGTTGCTGGCGATGCCGTTCAACGGGCCGCTGGCGCTGAAGCTGCTCTACCGCACGGTCGACGCGATCTGGTACGCCGCCGGCGACAGCAGCACCGATTTCAACTTCTATTCCAAGCGCGCCCTGCTGGGCGGCGTGTTCAGCTCGACGCTGCTCTACTGGCTGAACGACCGCTCGCCCGACGACGAGGCGACGTGGGCCTTCCTCGACCGCCGCCTCGCGGACGTCATGCGCTTCGAGAAGCTGAAGGCCAACGTCACGTCCTGGAGGCCGAGCCGGACGGCTGCACGTAGGTGACGTGCCCCATCTTGCGGCCCGGCCTGGCGCGCGCCTTGCCGTAGAGATGCAGTCGCGCTGTCGGATCGGAGACGTAGCTTAGCCAGTCGTTCGCCTCGTCGCCGATCAGGTTCTCCATGCGCGACGGCGCCAGCACATCGACCGCACCGAGCGGCAAACCGCAGATCGCCCGCACGAGCTGCTCGAACTGGCTGGTCGCGCAGGCATCGATCGTCCAATGACCTGAATTGTGCGGCCGCGGTGCCATCTCGTTGGCGAGCACGTGGCCGTCCCTGGTCACGAACATCTCGAGCGCCACCAGGCCGACCAGTTCGAGGCTGTTGGCGAGCTGCACGCCGAGCCGCTCGGCCTCCGCGAGGATCTTTGACGGCAAACCCGACGGCACCGTCGTGGTGCGCAGGATGCCGTCGCGATGATCGTTCAGCCCGATCGGGAAGCAGCGCGTCTCGCCGCCGAGCCCGCGCGCGACGATCGCCGAGACCTCGCACTGGAAATCGACCAGCGCCTCCAGGATGCATTCGGCGCGGCCGAGCCGCTCCCAGGCCTCGACGAGCTGTTCCTTGTTCGCGACACGCGCCTGGCCCTTGCCGTCGTAGCCCTCGGTGCAGGTCTTGAGGATGCCGGGCAGCGCTGTCGCGCCCGCGACATCGGCCAGGTTGCGGATCGCCTGATACGCCGCTGTGCCCAAACCGGCCTGGCGGAAGAAGGCCTTCTCGCGCAGGCGGTGCTGGGCGAAGTGGATCGGGCGTACACCGGGCCGCACCGGCTTGTGCTTCTCGCAGGCCGCCACGGTAGCCTCGGGCACGTTCTCGAATTCGTAGGTGATGACGTCGACCTCGGCCGCGAAGCGGGCGAGGGCGGTGGTGTCGTCGTACGCACCCTGCCTGTGCGGCGCGACCTGGCCCGCGATGGCGTCGGCCTCGGGAGAATAGCTCAGCGCCTTGTAGCCCAGCCGCTCTGCCGCCATCGCCGTCATGCGGCCCAACTGCCCCGCACCCAAGATGCCGATGGTCGATCCCGGCCGGATGATCTGCTCTGCCATGCTAGCGATGAGCCGGTGCGTCGTCCGACGGGGCCTCAGCCACCGCCGCGGTCTGCCGGGCCCGCCATTTCGCCAGTGCGTCCGCGATCTTGGCGTCGCCAAGGCCGACGATGGACGCTGCCAAAAGAGCGGCATTGATGGCCCCGGAGCGGCCGATCGCCAAAGTCCCGACCGGGATGCCGGCCGGCATTTGGACAATGGAAAGAAGACTGTCCTGGCCCTTCAGGGCGGCGCTTTCGACCGGAACGCCCAGCACCGGCAGGGTGGTGAAGGCCGCCGTCATGCCCGGCAGGTGGGCGGCCCCCCCGGCACCGGCGATGATCACCTTCAGCCCGCGCCTTTGCGCAGTTTCCGCATAGGTCGCCATGCGCCTGGGCGTCCGGTGGGCCGAGACGATCCGGGCCTCGAACGGCACGCCCAGCTCCTCGAGGGTGGCGGCGGCATGCTTCATGGTGGCCCAGTCGGACTGGCTGCCCATGATCACGCCGACCACGGCCTTGCGGGGCGGCTTGGGGGAAGCTTTCGGCATTCGTCTCTCAGGCGATGATGTCGGGGATGAGCTGGCTTTCCAGCCTTGTAATCTGGTCCTTGAGCCCGAGCTTGCGCTTTTTCAGGCGCTGGAGCTGAAGCTGGTCGAAGGGCGCGCGCTCGATCAGGCGATCGATCACCTCGTCG
>DASXKT010000062.1:0-1727 GCA_036496685.1 Phenylobacterium sp. | reverse complement strand
GCCGCCTCTCCCCGCTAGCCGCCGACAGCGACCTCAACAATGAGATCAATTTCGAGCGCGGCCCCAAACGGAAGATCCGCGGCGACCAAGGCGCTGCGGGCGTGAAGGCCGCGCTCGCCGAAAACCTCGACCAACAGCTCCGAGGCGCCGTCGGCAATCCGGTGCGGTTCGTTAAATCCCGGGGTGCCGTTGACCATGACGAGCATGCGGGCCACCTGCGATACGTGATCCAGGTCGCCGACGGCGCCCTTGAGGACGCCAAGCAGTTCGATGGCGACGTCGCGGGCGGCAGACCTCGCAGCGCCTTGGGCAATATCCGCACCCACCTTGCCCACGAGCAGTTGACCGCCGGTCTTGGCCAAGCGTCCCGAGAGGAAAATGTGACCGCCACTGCGAACCCACGGCGCGAACGTGGGGACGTACCCGTCTGCGATCGGCGGTGGGATGTCGGAAAGATCGATTCCGAGCTCTCGAAGGCGCGCCGCTGTGCTCATGATGACGTCCCGTGGCTCGCTCTGGCCCAGTCGTTCGCCACGGCCAGCAAGCGGTCGATGTCGGCAGCGTCGTTGAGGAGGTGAGGCGCCACGCGAATGGCGCTGCCCCGGCGGCTGACGATAATCCGCTCGCGGTGAAGCGCCGCATAGAGGTCGTCGGTCCCGGCGTCGTCAGCTGCCGCGAAGCACCCGAAAGGACCGCGCGCCGCGGCAGGACGTGGACTGGTTGCTCGACACACGGAGGGCAGCCCCGAGAACAGGCGCTCGATCAGCTGATGGCCGTGCGCAAGAACCGGTTCCGCCCCCCAGGCCACCACCTGATCCAGTGAAGCGGCGAAGGCCGCGAGATTGATGTTGTAGGGCCCGGCCATCTGCGCGGCGTCCCAGCGCTTGGCCTCGACCGAGGCCGCCGGGCTGGCGAAATTCAATGCTGAGAACACGCGGACGTCTTGGGACAGCCAGTTCCACGGCGCCGGCCGCATCGCGGCCCAACGCTCCGCCGAGGCCCAAAGGAAGCCGAGACCCCAAGGACCTAAGAGGTACTTGTAGCCGACGCCGACGATGAAATCGGCGCCCAGAGCCTGGACGCTCAGCGGAACGGCCCCACATGACTGGCTCGCATCCAGCAGCACCAGAACGCCCCGGCGCCGGCACTCGGCGCAGAGGCGCCCGGCGTCAAGAAGCGCGCCATCATCGAACCCGACATGACTGATCGAAACGAGCCGAGTCTTGGGTCCCAGCGCCTGGAGAAGGTCATCCACGACGTCGCCCTCGCGTCGGACAGCTTTGACCTTTAGCCCCTCCTTTGCCTCCATCGGGGCCCAGGTGGCCCAGTGGACCGGAAAGTCGCCATCCAAGACCAGAACCTCGTCGCCGGGGCGCCAGGTCAGGCCGAGGGCGACGATGGCCGCACCAGGCCCGGCGCCCGTCGTCAATGCGATGTCGCCGGCCCCGGCGCCCAGCAGCTGCGCCAGCGACGAGCGCACCCGTTCGGATGCATCGAAGAAGCCTGCCGCATCCCCGCCGACCGGTCGACCCTTCAATGCCGCCGACGCGCAGGCCGCCGCGACCGCCACGCGCGGCATGGCGGCGTGCCCTGCGAAATTCAGGAACGTTGCACCCCCAAGATCGGCCCAGGCGGTGGCGGCGTGATCGAGGTCAGCCAGCCTGCAGGACTCGGAGGGTTCTGCGCTCATCGTATTCTCCAACTAGGCTGGTAAGGACAACTTCGCT
>DASXKT010000061.1:0-2326 GCA_036496685.1 Phenylobacterium sp. | reverse complement strand
GCTCCAGGTCATAGCGCGGCATTGACGCCTGCATCATCTCGACCGCGCAGCACGCCAGTCCGAAGGTCATCCACATCAGGGAGCCCGTGCGGGCCCAGGTGATCAGGTCGTCGACGCCGGCGGTGATGAAGCCCTTGTCGGCCAGTTGCTGCGACACGCCGTCGAAGAACGGGTCGTGGGCCTTGGGATCGTAGCCCTCCACGGAGGACCGGCCACCTTCTCCCGCTGGAACGACTACTCCCATTCCAGGGCTCCCTTCTTCCACTCGTAGATGAAGCCCACCGTCAGCACGCCCAGGAAGCTCATCATCGACCAGAAGGCGAACTGGCCCACCGCCGCCGGCAGCTTCATCAGCGCCACGGCCCAGGGGAACAGGAAGGCCACCTCCAGGTCGAAGATGATGAACAGGATCGAGACCAGGTAGAAGCGCACGTCGAACTTCATCCGCGCATCGTCGAAGGCGTTGAAGCCGCACTCGTAGGACGACAGCTTTTCGGCGTCCGGCGCGCTGGGCGCGATGCCCGCGGCGAACAGGATGAAGACGATGCCCAGCGCCGCCGCGATGCCCAGGAAGATGACGATGGGCAGGTACTGGAGCAGGAACGCGTTCATGGGAATCTTTGGGAGTCCGCGGGGAGTCGCGCGCCCTTCTAGACCAGCCGTCCGGCGGTTTCAAACGGGGCCTTGTTGCAGCGCGGAAAGCTCACGAAGGCCAGGCCCAAAGCTCACGGAAAACCGCCCGGCGCAACCGCACCGTGACCATGCGCCGCCGCTTCTGCCGTTGACACGATTCCACCTCGGACCTATCAGACGCGCCTCGCGTTTCACGCGCGCCCAAGTTGGCGGATGTAGCTCAGTTGGTTAGAGCGCCGGCCTGTCACGCCGGAGGTCGCGGGTTCAAGTCCCGTCATTCGCGCCACTTGCTCAAGCCAAGCAGCCTGATGGACGGAGGCGGCCTGGGCCACGGGTTGGTCGCCGCCCGCGATTCAGGCGGGCTTGCGCCAGTACGAGCACTTGCTGTCGACCGCCGTCATCGGCTCGGCGATGCTGCGCGCGGCGCGGAATTCGTCGACGGCGCGGCGACACTCGGTCCACATGTCCTCGCCATAGTCGTCGATGATAACGAAACCGCCCGGCGAAACCTTGTCGTAGAGGTTGGTCAGGCCATCCATGGTCGAGGAATAGTAGTCGCCGTCCAGCCGGGCGATGGCCAGGCGCCCGATCGGCGCGGTCGGCAGGGTGTCGCTGAACCAGCCAGGCAGGAACACGACCTGGTCGTCCAGCTGCTCATAGGCGCGAAAGTTCGCCTGGACCTCCTCGAGGCCGGCGGCGAAATGCTTGAATCCCTTGGTGAACACCGGTCCCGCGTGCGCCTTCGCCTCCTTCGGGAAGCGTTCGGGGTCGGGCTCGGGCAGGCCTTCGAAGCTGTCGGCGACCCAGACCTTGCGGTCGGTCACGCCGCGCACCCGCAGCGCCGCGCGCATCAGGATCGTCGCTCCGCCGCGCCAGACGCCGGTCTCGATCAGATCGCCCGGCACGCCGTCGGCCAGCACCCGGTCGATGCAGTCGATGATATTGTCCATCCGCGCCATCGGCAGCATCGAGACCGCCGGGCCCTGGATGTAGTGGGCGGTGAACTCGTGGACGTAGCGGTACTGGTTCTCCGCATCTGCGTCCGGCTCGGCCTCATACAGCGTGTTGGTGAGACTGCGCTTTAAGAGGCCCAGGTAAAGGCTGGCGCCGTCGGCAGGAATGAGAGTCGGCGGCTGTGGCACGCCGGCAGACGACAGTCCGCGCGTTGGGTTGTCAAGACCGCTCACTCAGCGGGCGAGCGGAGCTCGGCATCCACCCCCAACGCCTCGGCCAGCGGCCGCAGCTGCTCGGCGTGCCGGCGCCAGCGTTCGACGGAACTGCGGTAGATCGGCCGGCGGACCTGGCTGGCGCTGGCGGTCTGCACGGCGCCGCCCCGCTCGTGCGGCCTGAGCGTCGCCGCGTCCCAGGGCAGCCCGGCGAGCTCGGCCACCAGGCGCGGGATCTGGCCCTGCGGATCGTCCACCAGGGCCTCGTAGACGACGTCGCGCACCCGCCCGGGCAGCACCGTGGCCCAGTGGTCGATGAGCCCCACGTAGCGCCGATACTCCGCGCCGATGTCGGCCAGGTCGTAGAGCGTCTCGTTGCCGCTGACGAAGAGCTGGCGGTAGCAGGCGAAGCCTACGTCCATCGGATCGCGCACCGCCTGCAGGATCACCGCGCGCGGGAAAAGGATCGCGATCAGGCCGACGTGGAGATAGTTCTCCAGCGTCTTGTCCACGAACCGCGAGGCGCC
>DASXKT010000060.1:0-22792 GCA_036496685.1 Phenylobacterium sp. | reverse complement strand
GGTGACGGCTCCGGTCTACTGCACCAAGATCGCCTCGAAGCTGGCGCGGACCTACACCGACCGCCACGGGCTGAAGGACCTGACCAAAGAGCTGATCGGCGTCGATCTCTCCAAGGCTCAGCAGAGTTCCGATTGGGGCGCGGCCAAGCTCAGCGACGAGCAGGTCTCCTACGCGGCGTCGGACGTGCTGCACCTGCATGCGCTCCGCGCGAAGCTCGACGAGATGCTGGTCCGCGAGGGTCGCGACGGCCTGGCCCGGGCCTGTTTCGAATTCCTCCCGCAGCGCGCGCTCCTGGATGTCGCCGGCTGGGAAGATGTCGACATCTTCGCCCATTCCTAGCGACGAGACCGGTGTCGGCTTCCGATATATCGCTCATGCCGTTTCCCACGCGGCGGGATTCGATCCTGCGGTGGCGACGGCGTTCGCGGGCGATCCGCGCCCTGCGGATCCTGCTGCCGGCGCTGATCGGCGTGATCCTGGCCGCCCTGGCCGGAACGGTGGCCTACAACACCTTCACGTCCCAGCCGGGGCTGGCGACGTCGTCCAACGCACCGATCCGGCTGGTGAACCCGCGCTTCGTCGGGCGCGACGACCGCGGCAGGCCCTTCGTGCTGATCGCGGTGACCGCCACTCGCGACGCCCAGGACTACCAGAAGGTCTATCTCGACCGGCCCTCTCTCGTGCTGGACCAGGATGGGCCCGATCCGCTGCGCATCACGGCCGCGAAGGGCGTCTACCACGAGGGCACGCGCAAGCTGGAGGTGAGCGGCGGCGTCCGGCTCGCCGGTGCGCGGGGGGCCTTCGACACTGCAGAGTCCCTGTTCGACACCAAGACCGGCGAGCTCATCGGTCCGGGCGCCATTCATGGTACCGGCCCGCTTGGAGAAATCGATGCGAAGTCCTATGGCGTTTACGACAAGGGCGCTCGCATGGTCTTCAAGGGCGGGGTTCACACCGTCCTCAATTCGAAATGAGGCTGATCCGCCGATGAAGAGCCTGGTTCCCATCGCCGCCCTGGCGGCGCTTCTTGCGGGCGCGATCCCGGCCTCTGCGCAGATCGCCGCCAACTCGAAGGCCCCGGTCGACATCACTGCAGACGAACTCGAGACGCACAACTCCGAGTGCATCGCAATTTGGCGTGGCAACGCCGAAGCCCTGCAGGACACCGCGCGGCTGCGCGCCGACGTCCTGCGCCTGTTCAATGAGCAGGGCGTGGCGAAGCCCGGCTCCCAATCGACCGGCTGCGGAGATCTAAAGCGGATGGAGGCCGAGGGTTCGGTCTACTACGTGACCGCTGACCAGAAGGTCCGCGCCAACAAGGCCGTCTACGAGGCCGGTTCGACGACGATCACCATGACCGGCGACGTGGTGGCGGTGAAAGGCCAGAACGTCCTGCGTGGTGATCGGATGGTGTTCAACACCCAGACCGGCGAGGGTCAGATGATCGGCGGCGCGAAGGGTCGCGACGCCAAGGACCGCCCGCGCGGCGTCTTCTACCCGAGCCAGAACCAGGATGCGCAGAGCTCACCCCAGGGTGGCCAGTCCGCATCCAAGCCTGCTCAAACCACCTCCCAGTCCAAGCCCCAACCCAAGTCCCAACCCAAGTAGCGGCGGTCGAACCAGGTGAACCTTGTGAAGCCGGAACGCTTCGACGTCCGTCCAGGCCTCGCCGGCGAAGGCCTGGTGGTGGACAATATCGGCAAGTCGTTCCGCGGCCGGCCCGTGGTGAAGGGCGTCTCCCTGCGCTTGGGTCGCGGCGAGGTCGCGGGCCTGCTGGGCCCCAACGGCGCCGGCAAGACCACCTGCTTCTACATGATCACCGGTCTGATCCCGGCCGACTACGGGGCTATTTTCCTCGACGGCGAAAACATCACCGCCCAGCCGATGTATCAGCGCGCGCGCATGGGCGTCGGCTACCTGCCGCAGGAGACCTCGATCTTCCGCGGCATGAGTGTCGGCGAGAACGTCATGGCGGTGGTGGAACTGCGGGAGCGGGACAAGAAGCGCGCCCGGGCGGTCGTCACCGAGCTGCTGGAAGAGCTGCACATCGAGCACCTGCGTAATGCGCCGGCCATCTCGCTGTCGGGCGGTGAGCGGCGGCGCGTGGAGATCGCGCGCGCGCTCGCCTCTGAGCCCTCCTTCATGCTGCTCGACGAGCCCTTCGCCGGCATCGACCCCCTGGCCATCGCGGACATCCGTGAGGTGATCGCCTACCTGAAGCGCCGCGGCATCGGCATCCTGATCACCGACCACAACGTGCGCGAGACGCTGGACATCATCGATCGCGCCTCGATCATCCATGCTGGCGAAGTGCTGTTCGAGGGGCGTCCCGACGAGATCGTCGACGATCCCGAAGTCCGCCGCGTCTACCTGGGCGACACCTTCACCTAACTCGCAGGCCTGCTGCGGTTACCCGGACACTTGGCTCGGCGGCGCCTTCGCCTCGGCCGCGCGCCGCTCCGCAGCCTGCTCGCTCATCGCCTTGCGCCAGCGCGCCCTGAGCGTCGCCGGCCGTTCGGGGTAGCGATCTGTGAGGAACTCGGCGGAGGTCACACGGTCGGTCCGGAAGCTTCGAAAGTCGGTCCGCAGCTCGCACCAGGTGATCATCAGCCGCACGGTTTCGTGGTAGCCGACGGCGAAGGGCCAGACGGTCCTGTGGCTGATCCGCTCGTGCTCGTCGCGATAGATCAGCGCGATCTTGCGGCCGGCGTGGATCGCCTGTCGCACCAGCGCCATGTCGAGGCCATCCGGCGCGACGTTCCACCGCGGGGCCGCGCGCGTAGCAGGCTCAAGCGCTAGCGGACGAAGCCGCTCCGGCACCGTGGCTCCGATCTTGGCGATCAGGTCCAGCGCCGCGCGGGCCAGGGCTGGGTCGCCGCGTCCAGCTACCCACTGCGCGCCCAGAACCGCCGCCTCGACCTCGTCGGCGGTCAGCATGAGCGGCGGCAGGTCGAAGCCCCCTTCCAGCACGTAGCCGACCCCGGCCTCGCCGCGAATCGGCACCCGTTGGCCCATCAGGTCGGCAATATCCCGGTAGACCGTGCGCTTTGAGGTCTCGAGCTCGGCGGCCATGGCGTCGGCGGTCACCGGCCTGCGGCTTCGGCGCAGCACCTGGATTATCTGGAACAGCCTGTCCGCGCGTCTCATGGGCTTCCTGCCAGCCTGCTGCCAGCCGCATGGTGACGCAAGTGGAGGCCGCCGCCAATCCTCCTCTTCCCCGGCGAAGCCGAGAGCGGGGCCTTCGTCTCCCGCCTGCAGAACCGACAGGTCGAGCCGCCCTCTTCCTACCCCTCCCTCTGTCGCTGACGCCCCGGGGGGAGAGGGGTGGGATCGCCGCAGTTAACGAATCGGTCGCCTTCCCACGGCTAAGGTCCCCAGCAAGAAACAGGCCAAGGGGGCGGTTTTGGCGCTCAGCGCGCGACTAGAGATTCGGCAGGGCCAGGGTCTGGTCATCACGCCGCAGCTGCAGCAGGCAATCAAGCTGCTGCAGTTGTCGAATCTCGAGCTCGAGGCGTTCGTCGACGCCGAGCTGGAGCGCAATCCCCTGCTTCAGCGCGACGAGCGCGACGCCGAGCCTGCAGCCGAGGCGCCGATCGAGGCCGCGGGCGACGACTTCTCCGCCGACCGCATGGACGACGCCGGCGCCCGCGCCGACCTCGACACCGCCCACGACGAGGCGTCCCCAGGCGAGCGGGTCACCGGCGACGCCGAACACGATGCAGGCTCAGGCGCCGCCGAGGCGGGCGCCTCGATCGACTGGTCCAAGGCCAGCCGCAGCGGCGGCTCCTTCGAGGGCGACCCGGAAGCCATGGAGGGTGTCCTCACCCGCGAGAAGACCCTCAACGAACACCTGCATGACCAACTCTCCGCCGCCGGTTTGAAGGGCGCCGAGGCCGCTGCGGCCAGCGTCCTGATCGATGCGGTCGATGAGGGCGGTTACCTGCGGGCCGAACTCGCCGAACTGGCCGACCGCCTGGGCTGCGGCGAGGATCTGCTCGAGCGCGTGCTGGCCGTCCTCCAGGGTTTCGAGCCAGTGGGTGTCTGCGCCCGCTCACTCAGCGAGTGCCTGATGATCCAGCTCAAGGACCGCAACCGCTTCGACCCGGCGATGGCGGCCCTGCTCGACAACCTGCCGCTACTCGCCAAACGCGACATGCCGGCGCTGAAGCGCGCCTGCGAAGTCGACGACGAGGACCTGCGCGAGATGGTCGCCGAGCTCAGGGCGCTCACGCCTCGGCCCGGCGCGGCGTTCGGCGGCGAGCCGGTGCAGGCGGTCGTCCCGGACGTCTACGTTCGCGAGGGGTTGGGCGGCCTCTGGCACGTCGAGCTCAATTCGGAGACCCTGCCGCGGCTCTTGGTCGACCAGCGATACCATGCCCGCGTCAGCGCCTCGGCGCGCACCGACCAGGAAAAGACCTTCGTCGCCGATTGCGCGGCCCAGGCGAGCTGGCTGGTCAAGAGCCTCGACCAGCGCGCCAAGACCATCCTCAAGGTCTCCTCGGAGATCGTCCGCCAGCAGGACGCCTTCCTGGCCTACGGCGTCGAGCACCTGCGGCCGCTGAACCTCAAGACCGTCGCCGAAGCCATCGGCATGCACGAATCGACCGTCAGCCGGGTCACCTCAAACAAATACCTCGCGACCCCCAGGGGCGTCTTCGAGATGAAGTTCTTCTTCACCTCGGCCATCCAGGCGACCGAGGGCGGCGAGGCCCACTCCGCCGAGAGCGTCCGCCATAAGATCCGCCAGCTGATCGACACCGAATCCAGCGAACGCGACGTCCACTCCGACGACTCAATCGTCGACATCCTCAAGGAAGCCGGCGTCGACATCGCCCGCCGCACCGTCGCCAAATACCGCGAGGCCATGCGCATCCCATCGTCGGTGGAGCGCCGCCGGCGGCTCAAGGAAACCGCGTAAGCGGTGTTCTAAGCGACGGCCGCAAATCTGCGGCTCAGAAGCCGGCAGCTATGTTTTGCTCGTGGTCTGCCGAGGAGGCGAGCTGCAGGATCCAGAGATTTGCGTGACGTAAAACCCCCCTGGTTCGGTCCCCAATTTGCCCGGCGGCCAGGGCACGAAACGTCTTCGCTTTCAGATCGATCGTGAGCCTTTTATCGTCAAGGAACGGTCCTGCGCTCGAGATCACATCCCCACCGGACGCGCAGTATTCGCCTCGCTGTCTCGGCGGGCATCGATATTCAAGCGTGTCTGTCGCGATTGCCGTGAGTGGCCAACAAGCCTTATCGAAGCAGAACTGCCTTGCTTCCAGCTTGACGGAAAATGCGCGGGGGAATCCCTCGGTCGGCGCGTCCACCCTGCAGATCCATTCGGGCTTAGACGGCTCCTCGGCCCATGCCGTCGTCGAAGAGAGCAGGCAGAGCAGACTTGCAGCCAGGGAACAGCGGATGGACGCCCTACGCCTCAAACGCGACGTTCGGTCCACGGTCGGGAGCGGACCGCCACTCTCATTTGGCGCCTTCGGTAACGAGCGTCCGGTAGTTCATCTCGATGCGCGGGAGTGGACGCCTAAAGGCTGCCGATCTTCGCCCGAGCCGGCGGGTTCCGCCTGCGACATGGTCAAGCCCCCCGGCGCGCGTGGGTCACGGCGCGCCCCGTGACGCGCAGGTTGCATAGGTCAATTATGCAACGCAAGAACGGTGAAGCTTAGAGCGCGGCCCAATCATGTCCCGGAGCTGCTCGACCAACTCACCAATGCGAATCTCCTTGGCCTCCGCCGCCGCGCGCCCCAGATGAGGGGCGATGACCAGCGATCCCGACGACCGCCAGCCGCTTTCTCAGATCCTGAGGGAAATTTCCGAGACGGCGGCGCCGACGGTTTCGGTGGGCGAGCTGATGGAACGGTTCGACGCGCGGGCGACCGGTGCGCTGCTGCTGGTGTTCGGGCTCGCCTGCACCCTGCCGCTGCCGCCGGGCGGGACGACCATCTTCGGCGCGCCGCTGGTGCTGCTGGCCCCGCAGCTGATGATTTGGGGATCGCGGGCGCCGTGGCTTCCGGCCCGGATGCGCGCGCAGACCGTCGCCACCGCCGAACTGCGCAAGGGTTTGCCGCGCGCGCTGGGTTGGCTCGAGCGGATCGAGGCGGTGTCGCGGCCGCGCCTCCTGTTCCTATTCGGGGCCTGGGGACACCGCGCCATCGGCCTGGTCTGCACGCTCTTGGCGCTTGTGCTCATTCTGCCCATTCCGCTCGGCAACATGCTGCCGGCCGCAGCGGTCAGCGTGCTCTCGCTCGCTCTGGTGCAGCGCGACGGCTTCCTGGCGCTTGCCGGCTACGCCCTGGCCGCGCTCAGCGCAGGCGTATTGGTCCTTGCCGCGAATTTGATCGCCCGCGGCCTCATGCAGGTCCTGGAAGCCCTGTCATCGGCTTGACACCTTTCGGTGGTGGGCGCGTTGATCTGAGCATGCAAGTCCAAGTCACCGGCAAGCACGTCGACGTCGGTGAGGCCCTGCGTACGCGGGTCTCCGACGAAATTTCCTCCAGCATCGGCAAGTACTTCGATCGTGGCGGCGGCGCCGCCGACGTTGTGGTCAGCCGGGAGGGCCACTCGTTCAAGGTGGACTGCGCCGTGACGCTCGCGTCCGGCCAGGAGCTCACCACCCATGGTCTGGGGGGCGATGCGCACCTCGCCTTCGATTCCGCCATCGCCAAGATGCAAAAGCGCATCCGCCGCTACAAGAACCGGCTCAAGGATCACCATCCCCAGGCCCTGGCCGCTCAGCAGGCGGAAACGGCGGCCTACTACGTTCTCCAGGCGCCCGAGGAAGACGAGGACGAAGAGCTCGACGCCGACGCCAAGAGCTTCCCGGAGCCGATGGTGATCGCCGAGACCGAGACTCCGATCGAGGTCATGACCGTTTCGATGGCGGTCATGGAGCTCGACCTGACCGAATCTCAAACAATCGTGTTCAGGAACGCAGCGCACGGCGGATTGTCCGTGGTATATCGCCGCCCCGACGGGAATATCGGCTGGATCGACCCCAGGCGCACCAAGGCGAACGGGGTTGGATCGGAAGGAACCGGCAAAGCGTAGAGACGCTTCGTAAACCGTCCAGGGCGGCCGTCAGGGGGGCGGGTCGCAGCTAGTGCGAGCTGTTTGAGAGATATGCAGATCGGCGACCTTCTTGATCGCAACGCGATCGCCCTTCGGGTGAGCGCGGCCAACAAGCGACAGGCCCTTGCCGTCATCGCCGAGATCGCGGCCCGCAACTTCGGGCTCGACGCCGGCGATGTGCTCGACGCCCTGACCGATCGCGAACAGGCTGGCTCCACCGGCGTCGGCCACGGCGTGGCCGCTCCCCATGCGCGCGTCGAGGGTCTCGACCGCCTGCGCGGCGTCTTCGTACGGCTTGACCATGCGGTAGAATTCGACGCGGTGGACGACCAGCCGGTCGACCTGATCTTCGCGCTCTTCGCGCCCAAGGACGCCACGGGCGTGGAGCACTTGCGCGCGCTCGCCCGGGTTTCGCGTATCCTGCGCCAGTCGGAATTGCGTCAGCAACTGCGCCAGGCCCGCACGGCAGACGCCTTGCATGCGCTGCTCGTGCAGGACCCGGTTCAGGTCAGCCGCTCCTCGGCGGCCTAGCTACCCTTAGTGCACTGAAACTGGGGCGAGTTCGTGCGCCAGGGCTGCGGCGACCGCAGAGTCGCGGTCGGTCAGCACCGCCAGGCGCTCTCCGTCGGCGCGGTGCACCGCATAGAGGGTCTGGTTCGGGCTGAGCTCAAAGCCGCCCTGAACTTGTGCAGACGGCACACTGGCGAGGATCTCGGCGCCGCTCACCGGCCGAACATAGACCAGGTTAGGCGCGCCCAGCGCCGCAAAAGCTTCCGTCGAAAGAACAGGCGTCATCATGACCACCTCCATAAAACTCAACGTTCCGAACGGTCGCCGGTTCAGCCGATCGTTCGCTCACTGAGACGTCGGACATCCGACCGTCTCTTTTTTGGAACACTTGGACCTTGCTTAAGCTCGAGTGCGGATTGGCACTCTGAGCACCCGTTTTTCGGGCTCGGGCCGGCTAAGATCTATGTGCAACAGACCGTGTTCGAGGCTCGCCTCGTCCACGACCATGCCGTCGGCCAGGACAAAACTGCGGATGAACCCGCGCGCGGCGATGCCGCGATGCAGGAAGGCGTCCTCGGGCGGTGCGGCGGCTTCGCCGCGTCGGCCCATGACCGTCAACTGCCGATCTTCCACGGTCACGTCCAGCTGCTCGGGCGTAAAGCCCGCGACCGCCAGGGTGATGCGGATTCCGCCGTCGCCGCGATCCTCCACATTGTAGGGCGGATAGCTTTCGGCGGCCGCTTTGGCGGCGCGCTCGATCAGACTGCGGGTGTGCTCGAAGCCCAAAAGGAAGGGGCTGTCGAAAATCACCGACCTGTTCATCCCAATAGAGTCCTTGTCGAAAGCGACTCTCCGGCCGGACCGCCCAGAAGCGGCGCGGCTCGACCGGACAGGGACTCATCTGGGAAGCGAGCGGGGGGTTTTCAATGTCCTGTTGCGCTTGCGGCTATTTGACCTCGAAGCGGATCGAGGGGCTTTCGTAGTACCCCTTGCCGTCCGCCGCGATCACCCGGACCACTGCGGTATGCGGCCCTGCGGGCAGGGCCTCGGCCGGCAGCGTGGTGGTGAAGCCGGTGGTCGCCAGGCGCGGCGTCTTGAAGTGGTCCGCGACGTCCTGGCGGGGCCGGCCATAGGCGGCGCCATAGGCCTTGCCGTCCACCACCACGTCGACGCCCTTGCCCGGCGTTTTGGCCACCGGGTCGAAGCCAAAGCCCTCGAGCCGCGTCGGCAGGAACCCAGGCGTCTCGGCCGGCTGCTTGTTGAGAGGATCGAACGCCGCGCCGACGTGGTCGAGCGAAAACCCGGCGATGCCAGGCAGCTTGGCCAGCCCCTCCGACAGCCCGGCGGTCGGCGTGACCGTTTCGCCCTGAGAGGGTGCGGTGGCGAAGGGATCCGGCGGGGTGTGGCGCGGCTTCGGATCCTCGCAGCCGGCGAGCGCCAGGGCGCCCCAAAGGACGCCCGCGACGGCCAGCGCGCGCGTGCGGATCTTCATGCCGTCTCTCCGAAGGCGCTCAGGGATGGTGAAGCCTTGCGGAAGGCCACGCGCGGTCTTTTACCCCGCCCTTCAGCGCCCGCAACTCCGCCCGCTCAGCGGGCCTTGTCGCGCTGGGTGATCGTATAGACCTTGAACGGGGTCGGATGGTCCTGCGCGCAAGCGGCTTCGATCGCCGTACGGTTCTTCTCGATGGTCGCGAGCAGCCACGGCGGCGCCTTCGGAAAGCGGGTCTTGATGTCCGCGAGCCCCTCCGCGAACGGAGTCGGCTTCACCGTTTCGCTAGGCAGCGGCTGCGGGTTGATGTTCATCGACACGCCGTGCATGCCGTCGAGCTGCGCGGCCCCACGCCGAGATCCTCGGCGTTGGCCCAGACCAGGCAATTCGCGGTCGGCAGGGATGCGTGCCGGCTCAGCGTGACCACCGAAATCACCTGCCGGTCGTACTCCGTTTCCTCCGCCGCGTGTGAATAGCCCGCCGCCAGCAGCAGCGGCGCCAAGGCGCACGCAAGGTTCAGCATTCGCCGCATAGTCCCCTCCGAAATCCGACGCCTGCGAAGGTTGGATCGGAAAACGGCGCGACCGCGGCGCTGCGTAACCGGGTTGTGTCACGCGCGACGCCGACCTGACGCGAGGCCCTAAAGCGCCCCCGTCCCTGATCCCGCCGCGACCGCCGGCGCGCGGCTCGCGCGGCGGATGTCGATCAGTTCGGCATAGGTCGCACAGCGCCAGACCCACTCCAGCGGCCCGTACTGGAAGCGTTGCAGCCAGGCCCACGCGAGCCCGCACTGCGCCGCGAAAATCACGATCGCCACGGCCACGCACCCCGCCGCGCCCAGCCCGCGTCCCAGCCCTAAGAACTCGAAGGCGATCGTCAGCACCAGCGTCTGCGAGACATAGCTGGTCAACGCCGTCCGCCCGACCGGCGCCAGCACGCGCAGCACCCCGCCCTTGATCGCCAGCCAGACCAGCGAAAACGCGCTCGCATAGGCCAGACAGAGCGCCGGCGCAGCGATCGCCACCAGCGTCTGGAACGCCACCCAGTCCCGCGTCGGCGGGAAGGCGTTGGTGTCGTGCTCGAAGGGAATGAGCGCCAGATTCGCCGCCGCCCCCACCGGCCCGCAGACCACCAGCACCCACGCCAGCAGCCGGCGATGCTGCGCCAGGTTGCGGTAGAGCCTCAGCTTGCCGATGCACGCGCCGATGAAGAACATCGTCAGGATCACCAGGAACCGGCCCTCGTAGATCATCTGCTCGGCCTTCAGCACGACGAGCCCGAAGTTCTGCCGGAAGAACGCGCCCGGGCCTTGCGACAGGCCCGCCACCCCCTCGGCGAAGGCTTGCGCCGGAGCCGCCCCGCCGCCATGCCCCGCGCCCACCGCCGACGCGATCCAGTAGACCAGGCTCGGCCACGCCAGCCGGGCGGCCAGGAACACCCCCGCGGCGATCGCGATCCGCCGCACCGGCCAGCGCGAGACCAGCAAGAGCGCGAGCCCCAGGACCGCGTAGTCCTTCAAGATGTCGCCGTACCAGATCGCGGCATGGGCGGCGCCAATGACGAACAGGGCGGCCAGCCGCCGGCCGAACCGCACCCGGAACGCCGCCCCCCGCTGGATCGCGCTGTCGAGCTGGACCGCGAAGCTGATCCCGAACAGCAGCGAGAACAGCGACAGGAACTTCTCCCGAATGATCAGCACTACCGCTGAGGCCACCGACGGGTCGATGCCCAGCGGATCCAGCAGGGCGCGCTGCGGCTCGGAGAGGTAGTTGTACCCGGTGAAGTCGGGCACGTGGGTGATCAGGATGCCCAGCAGCGCAAACCCGCGCAGTGCGTCCAGCACGTCGGCGCGATCGCCCGCAGCAGGCGCTACCGCGGCAGACACCGACGCTGCTCATCAAGGTCGTTGCACACCATGCCGCTACGACGCCTTCCCTGGATCTGCTGCGGGGCGTTCTAGCAGATGGGTTCGCATCCGAGCGACCGAAGGTTACGCGCGCTAGCGCCGCGCTGCCTGAGCCAAGGCCTTCCGCGTCTCAGCCTCCATCACCGCATAGCCCGCCGTCGCCGGATGCACCCCGTCGGTCGTGTATTCCGGCTTCAGGCCGCCCTGTCCGTCCGACAACACCGCGTAGTAGTCGACATAGGTCGCCCCCCGGCTCTCGGCGAAGCTCCGCAGCCAGGCGTTCAGCGCGCGGATCTTCCCGGCCGGCTCCAGCTCCGGCCGCCAGGAAAACTTCGCCGCCGGCGGGATGCTGGCCAGCACCACCTTGATGCCGTTGGCCTTGGCCAGGTCGGCCATCGCGGTGATGTTGTTCTTGAACTGGTCGTCACTGGTCGGCCCGGTGTTGGCGGCCAGGTCGTTGGTGCCGGCCATGATGTGCACCACCCGCGGCTTCAGGCTCACGACGTCCTGATAGAACCGCACCACCATCTGCGGCGTCGTCTGGCCGCTGATCCCCCGATCCAGCACCCCTCCCGTGAAGAATCCGGGGTCGTAGGCCTTCCACAGCTCGGTAATGGAATCGCCCATGAACACCGCCCGCGGACGCCCGCCCGCCGGCAGGCCGCGGTTCTCAGCGCGATAGTGGCAGAGCGAGGCCCAGTCGTTAGTCAGCCGCCAGGTCTCGTACCTCTGATAGGCCGCCAGCACCTCCGGCGCCGCGTAGGCCGCCGGCCGTCCTGGCTCGCCAAACCGTGCGATGGGCACAGGCGGCTGCGGCGGACAGGGATTGTCGACCATCCCGGTCGCGCCCAATGGCACGACGATCTTGTCGGCGGCCGGTCCCTGGGCGGAGGCCGGCAGGGGCAAACTCCCAAGCCCGGCGCAAAGCGCTACGACGGCCAGGCGAAGCGGCGCGGTTCTCGATATGCGCGGAATGGTGAGCCCTCCCCAAAGGTGCGAGCCTGCAGCGCCCCGCCCAATGCGACAACCCCGGCAAGGCCCAGTCGCGCGCTGCGCCCCGGTAACGCCCTGGGCTCAGCCCCCCGTTCGCGCCGAACCCGTCCCGGGTCCGCTGGCCTACGAGCGACGCCTCGAAGGCGTCAAAGGCGCGCAACCACCTGTGCGGCCAGCGCCTTCTCGGCGGCCCGCTTTTCGTCGAGCGTAGTGTGCTTATAGACCGCCACCTTGAACGAGACGCCCGCCTTCTTCACGACCAGCCCGACGTTGTCGCCCACGCCGATATACATCGCCCCTTCCCCCAGGCCGCCCACCGGCGTCACGCTCAGCGCGCCGCCCAAATTGCCCTCCTGTCGCGCGCGGTCGAAATTCTGCGCCGGCTGCAGCATGAGCGTGACGTAGGCGCCGCCGCCCGTCGCGCGCCATGTGCAGACCTTGTGATCGGTCGGCGTCACCGGCTCCCCCGCGCCCACCGGCGCGCCGAGCGCCGCGCCCACCTGGGCCGGCGTGAGCAGGGCGCAGGCGTCGCTGGCCGCCGCATGCGCAGCGGCGGGAGCCAACCCAACCGCAAGGACTCCAGCGAGCGCCCGCCACGTCGGGACGGCGTCGTACAGACAGCGAGACATCGAAGAGCCCCTTCGTCGCCGCGGCCAGCGGAACCGGCCGCCAAACCAAGCGATGACGATTGTTCCGAGAGGCGGCTTCGTCAACCGACTCGCCCTCGAGGCGAGCGACGCCTCGGCTCCCGCCCCTTAGGAATGGGCCGGTCCAGGCTGATTGAACTCGGCGGCATGGAGCCGCACGAAGTCGCGCATGCTCATCGGCGTCGCGTGGATGAGCTTGTATACGTCGTCGGTCATCCGGTCGTAGCGCCCCTGCCTGGTCAACTCGGCCATAGCCGAAAGGTGGCGCACGAGGTGTTCCGGAAGCCCGGCTTTCCGAAGGCCTTCGCTCCACGCCGTGACGGGAACGTCGCGATACCGGATGGGCCTGCCGAGCGCCTCGGCGAAGACGCTCGCATAGTGGTTCAGATCGGCGGATTCCGGCCCCGTCAGATCGTAGATTTTTCCGATATGCGGCGTCGGGTCTTCGAGGATCGCCGCGACCACACGCGCCACGTCAACGGCCGAGATCGGCGAGGTCTTGCCCGCGCCCATCGGGAGCACCAGCTCGTCCGAAGCCCGCACGCCGGCGGCGACCATCAGGAGAAAGAAGCCCTCGAGGAAGACGGTGGGCCGCATCGTCACGACCGGCAGTCCCGACCAGGACAGAGCCTGTTCCGCCAGCCAGTGCAGCTTGTGCTGCGGGCTGTCGGTGGTCTCGTGGATGCTCATCTGCGAGACCGTCATCTGCGACATGTTCACGAAGGCCTCGACGCCGTGGTAGCGCGCCACCGCGGCGGTGTTGATCGTGGCTTCCAGGTAGGCCGGCGAGACAGACATCCCGAAATACATCCGTCGGACACCTTCGATGGCGAGGTGCATCGAGGCGAGGTCCGTCAGGTCGCCCAGCATGACCTCCGCGCCGAGCCGGCGAAGCGCCTCGGCGCGCTCGTCCTCACGCCAAACCAGGGCGCGCACCTTGTAACCCTTGGCGAGCAGGAATTCCGTGAGGTTGCGGCCGATGCCGCCCACGGCGCCAGCTGCGCCAGTCACGAGGATCGGGTTGTCTTGTTTTGTCGTCATGTCGCTGCCTTTGGGCTACGTCCAAAAGACGAACTACCGACGCGGCGCGCGCGTAAAAAGAACGAACGGCAGGAGGCACACGCGCGGGCGTATATACCCTGACCGGCCTGCGCCGGTTGCCGACATAGAAGGGACCAGCAATGCAAAGCGAGCAGCAATGCAAAGCGAGCGGCGGTCCCGTTCCAGGTTGACCAAGGGGGGGCTGAGAGGCCTCCGGAGGTAACCTGAGGCCAGCCTACCGGCCGCCTGACGGCGAAGACCACGGATTGGGGAGCATCGACGAAGTCGATCCCCTTCGAAGGTCTTGGATGATGTTCCTCATCTGAGCCGTCCCCCGATGTGAACCTGATGCCCAGCTTCAAGGGCACCATCGGCCCACTAGCAGGCTCTCCCCTGCTCATCATCACCAGCCCACCCATCCCCTGCCCACCCGGCGGCCGTGAAGGCCCGACCGGCGGCTTCGCCATGCACGAGACCATCCACCATGAACATCGTAGACGACGACCTGAGCCACGACGTGAGCCCGTCCACCATCTGGCGGCAGCTCCGAGAGATCGCGGACGAGTGGGACCGCCGCCCTGACACGGACGCCAGCCTTGTCGGCCGTCGCCGCCACGTCGGGGGCCTGTTCCGGGGCGGGGACGTCCCCACCCGCCCGCTGAGTCCCAGAGGACTCACACGAGGCCCTCCGGCACCGCTCAGCTACTCACCAGCCGGGCACCCGCCGGAGGCCGTCCCGAGCCACCCAGAGGCACCCCAGATCATGAGCCACAACAACCCCTCCATCCGCTTCTGGATGGAGGACCTGAACCACAAGCTCGACCGAGTCCTAGGCATCGACCCTGTGGAGGACCCGCCCTTGCCAATGGTGACGCCTCGGCCTCCCCAGTGCCCCAACCTCCGCTTCCCGGCCGTGCGCCGCTCGGGCCGGAAGACGAGTCCAACTAGCCCAGGATGATCATAGGCGGCTCCTAGGGATTCGCCCGATGGCCCGTCCGGGGCGCGTTCGCTCAATGGCCGGGGGCGATGTCCTCGAACGCGCGGAGCGAAAATATGGCCAAGACCGGAAAACCCAACATCGTCGTCATCTGGGGCGACGACATCGGCATGTGGAACGTCGGTGCATACACCCACGGCATGATGGGCAAGACGCCCAACATCGACAGCATCGGCCAGGACGGCTGCATCTTCACCGATCACTATGGTCAGCCGAGCTGCACCGCCGGCCGCGCCGCCTTCATCATGGGCCAGTTGCCGGTGCGCACCGGCATGACCACCATCGGCATCCCCGGCTCCGCACGCGGCATCCAGAAGGAAGACCCGACCCTGGCTGAGGTGCTGAAGAGCGTCGGCTACGCCACAGGCCAGTTCGGCAAGAACCACCTGGGCGACCGCAACGAGTTCCTGCCCACCGTCCACGGCTTCGACGAGTGGTTCGGCAACCTCTATCACCTGAACGCCGAGGAAGAGCCGGAAGAGCTCGACTACCCCGGCCAGAAGGACCCGGCCTACCTGAAGAAGTTCGGCCCCCGCGGCGTGCTGCACGCCTGGGCGCAGGACACCGAAGACAAGACCGACGACGGCATCTTCGGCATCCGCGGCAAGCAGAAGGTGGAAAACACCGGCATGCTGACCCGCAAGCGCATGGAGACCTTCGACGCTGAGGTCCTGGGCCACACCATGACCTGGCTGGACAAGGTCGGTAAGGACGACGCGCCGTTCTTCCTGTGGTTCAACACCACCGCCATCCACATCTTCTCGCACCCCAACCCGAAGTACGTGCAGCAGGCGGTCGACGAAGGCCGCGCCGAGGAAGACGTGGTCCGCGCCCGGATGCTCGAACACGACGAGCACGTCGGGGCGATCCTCCAGAAGCTCAAGGACCTCGGCGTCGATGACAACACGATCGTTGTCTACTCCACCGACAACGGCAACGAGCTGATGCTGTGGCCCGATGGCGGCTACGCCCCGTTCCGCGGCGAGAAGGGCACGACCTGGGAGGGCGGCGTGCGTGTGCCCTGCCTGATCAAGTGGCCCGGCAAGATCCCGCCGCACTCAACCTCGAACGGCCTGCAAAGCCACGAGGACCTCTATGTGACCCTCGCCGCCGCCGCCGGCCTGTCTGACATCTCGAAGGACCTGTTGACCGGCTACAAGATGAACGGCGTCACCTACAAGTGCCACCTGGACGGCTTCAACAACCTCGACCACTGGACCGGCAAGGCCAAGGAGTCGGCGCGCAACTGCATCTTCTACTACGACGAGACCGACCTGATGGCCGTGCGCGTCCGGAACTGGAAGATGCACATCGGCATCAAGCACCAGGGCAGCTGGTTCAACGAGAAGTCCTACCCAAGCATCCCCTACATCTTCAATCTGCGCATGGACCCCATGGAGAAGATGGACCCCGAGAGCGAAGAGTGGGGTTACATCGGGCGCAAGTTCTACGCCTCGAAGCTCTGGGCCCCGAACGCCGGCACGCCATACATCGCCGCGCACCTCGAAAGCCTGAAGGCCTATCCGCCTCGTCAGGGCGCCGACACGCTCTCGATGCACGTCGCCCTGGAAAGCGCGATGTCGAAGCTGGCGAACGCGTCGGTCAAGAACAACTGAACGACGCACGACCAAGACAGGGCCGCGGTCGCCTATCGACGACTGCGGCTTTGTCATGTGCAGAGGTGGGAGGCCGCAGAAACCGCGGCGTCGTTACGGCACGCCGGCAACCGGCGACCGCCAGCGGTCGAAGAGGGCGGGCGGCTGGGCCGCCATGCTCTTCTGCAGGTCCTCCATGGGGGTCTGCGGCTCGCGCACGCCACCCAGGGTCGGCCGATCAATGTCGAGGATCAGCAGCAGCGACATGACCATCAGCACCAGCAAAAAGCCGGCGGCTACGCGGCCTCTGAAGCCGGTCAGGACATAGCCGAGCACCACGGCGGTGACGACGAAATAGACGGCCAGCACCAGAAAGACCTCACTGGGCACGTGCGAACTCCGCGCCGCTCGCCGCGCTCCGTCCATGTCGATCATGCTGTTGATCGACGATACGTAGGTGCTGGAGAAGTCGATGCCGCGGATGCTGTCAAAGGCGGGGGCGGTGGCCTGCCAGAGCTCCGTCAGCAACTGGTCATCCCTGGCGACCAGCGGAGGGGTATCTCGCGGCTTGGCCTTGCCGAGTACGATGGCGTTGTCGACGTAGCGGACCAGGATGTTGCTGATCCGGCTTCGATGCGGTTCGCCGAGAAGCTGGGTCTGGAGGTAGGCCGTCCCAACCGCGTTGGCGCTCTCGAGAACCCTTTCCCGCCGGGTGTCGAAGCGGTCGACGGCGAGGGAGAAGGTGAAGCCGAGCAGTAACGCCATGAGGCCCAGAACCGCTGAGACGGTGTAGCCCTCCTGGGTCTCCGACCTGTCTGCCGCCGTGCGCTTGTCCCGAGCGCGGCGAAAGGCTGTGCCCACTAGCGCGGCCACAACCATCGCGACGACCAGCATGCCGCCTATCACGATCACCGACGAATTGTTCAGCCAGCTGTCGAAGTCGCTCATGTTTGTCACCTCCGCCCTCTACGTCAGCGTCCCGGAGAGGGTCGACAATCGGGTGTCAGAACGAGGCAGGACCAGGAGAACCCGCAGACCATGCGCGCTTGACTGAGGACGAAGTCACCGATGCGCACCGTTAGGGTATCGCCGGATTGCGGGGGTGCGCCGCCCACTTCCAACCTGCTCCCATGGAGCTCGTCCTCAAGGAAATCGCAGCCAACGTCGCCCTGGGCGCGGAGTTGGTCAGCGTCATCTGCATCGCGGTCGGCGCGGTGACGGCCATCGTAAAGGCCATCTCGGCCTTGGCCGGTAGGCGCATGCACATCCGCCGCGTCCGGCGCGAGGTCTGGATGAGCTTCGCGGTCTGGATCATCTTCGCGCTGGAGTTCGCCCTCGGCGCGGACATCGTACGCAGCGCCATTGCACCGACTTGGAGCGACATCGGTCAGCTCGCCGCCATCGCTGTGATCCGGACCGGGCTGAACTACTTCCTGGAGAAGGACCTCGAGGATTTTGCACCCGGCGAAGCGGCGACTGCCGAGGTTGGGCCGCCGCAGTGAGCGTTCGTGCGTGTTGATGGCGACAGGTCCCCGCAGCGGTCTGCTCGGCTCGCCCGGAGTTGCTGCCACGCACACGCTTCCCGGTTGACGTCCATGAGAACTGTGAGCTTCCCTGGACCGAGCTGGTGGAAGCCACAGCCGCCCACCAACGGGGACGCTCTTGAAGAACTCGACGCTTAGCTGGCAACGATCGAGCGGTAGCCGCATCCGCCTCGATGTGCCCCGCGACGTCATGTACTGGGCGGGGCTCTGGGGCCTCACCGACCAGGAACTGCGCGATGGCGTCGCGGCTGTCGGGCCATTGGCCGCTGACGTCGCCGCCTACCTGGGGCAGCCGCTGGAGGGCGAAGACCACGGCTCGCCCTTCCGCAAGGACTGACCCGGCCCGCCGCCCCTCAAGATCGCCAGGCGCTACCGGCGCGGGGGTGGGCTTGTGTTCTAGGACTGACGGGCTGCCCGCGCACCCTCTTGGAGGGCGGTTCAGTTACACAGGTTTGGCGGGTTGCAGTTACACAGGACCTTTTGGCCCTTCCCGCTAGACCCTTGTTTTAGAAGAAGAACCCCCCGCCGTTTAGCGGCGAGGGGTCCATGGTGGAGCTAAGCGGAGTCGAACCGCTGACCTCTTGAATGCCATTCAAGCGCTCTACCAGCTGAGCTATAGCCCCAGGTCCTCCCGAATGAGGGGTCTCGGGTCTCCGTGAGTCGATCCGGAATTTGCCGGGGCCCCAGGAAGGCGCGGAACCTATTCAAACAGTCCGGCGCGATCAAGCCTGCTGGACGGGCTTTTTCGTCGCGCCGCTTTTTGGCCGACCTCAGCGGTCGTCGACGTCCCCTTCGTCGGGCAGGCCTTCGATCTCGGAATCGTCGAAATCGTCGTCCTCGTCCTCTTCGAGGAAGGGCACGTCGGCGTCGTCCTCGACTTCTTCCTCGTCGGTGAACTCGCCGAGGTCCTCGGAGACGGCCGGGCCGGGCTCGGCGGCGTCTTCGTCGTCATCGGCGGCCAGGACGGGATCGTCGATCACCTCGTCGAGTTCCGGGGTGACGACCTCTTCTTCCTCTTCTTCGTCGTCCGTATCCTTGTCGGCGGCGACCTGATCGTCGCGCTCGTCGTCGGCCTCGGGCTCGGGCGCGGCGGAGCGGGCGCGGACCCGGCGGTTGCGCACGGCCTCGTCAGGATCGAACTCGGTTTCGCACTTCGGGCAGTGCGCCGGACGCTTGGTGAGGTCGTAGAATTTCGCTTGGCAGTTGGGGCAGACTTGCTTGGAGCCCAGCTCGGGATTGGCCAAAGGCGATTATCCTTAGAATGTGGGGGGCGAATTCGCGAAGCGGGCTCCCTTGCCACGCACGAGAGCGGCTGTCAAAAGCAATCCCCCTCGTGAAAATCGTCAAGCCTGCGGAGGCTCGTTCCAGAGTGATGACGGCGGCTCAGATGACCGCCAGGCGCGCGCGCCCGTTGAACGGGACCTTGCGCGCTCCGGGGGACAAATCCATTTCGCACCGCGCGCTCATCCTGGGCGCGCTGGCCCGTGGCCTGACCGAGGTCGAAGGCCTACTCGAGGGCGAGGACGTCAAGCGCACCGCCGACGCCATGGCCGCCCTCGGCGCGACCGTCGAGCGGCTGGGTGAAGGTCGCTGGCGCATCGAGGGCCGTGGCGGCTTTTCCGAGCCTGGCGACGTCATTGACTGCGGCAACGCTGGCACGGGCGTCCGTCTGATCATGGGGGCTGCGGCGGGCTTCGACCTTGCCGCCACCTTCACCGGCGACAGCTCGCTTCGCGGCCGGCCGATGAACCGGGTGCTGAAGCCGCTGGGCGAGATGGGCGCGACCTGGATCTGCCGGGCCGGCGGGCGTCTGCCGCTCACCCTCAAGGGCGGCAATCTGAAGCGCATCGCCTATCGCCTGCCCGAGCCATCGGCCCAGGTGAAGTCCGCGATCCTCTTGGCCGGTCTCAACGCCGACGGCGGCGCCGAGGTCATCGAGCCCGAGGCGACCCGCGACCACACCGAGCGGATGCTGCGGGCCTTCGGGGCCGAGGTCCGGGTGAGCGAAGAGGGGGTTGGGCGCCGTATCGTGCTCCCGGGCGGCCAGTCGCTGACCGGCGCTCACGTGCGCGTGCCGGGCGATCCGTCCTCGGCCGCCTTCCCGCTGGTCGCAGCCCTGATCACCCCCGGCTCGCAGGTGACCGTCGAGGGCATGCTGCTCAACCCCTTGCGGATCGGCCTCCTGGACACCTTGGGCGAGATGGGCGCCGACCTGTCGGTGACCAACGTCCGCGAGGAGGGCGGGGAGACCGTCGCCGACATCACCGCCCGCCACTCCGAGCTCACCGGCGTCGAGACGCCGCCCGAGCGCGCGCCCTCGATGATCGATGAATATCCGATCCTGGCGGTGGCCGCGGCCTTCGCCGAGGGGCCGACCGTGATGCGAGGCATCGGCGAGATGCGGGTCAAGGAAAGCGACCGCATCGCGCTCATGGCCCAGGGCCTGGCCGCCTGCGGCGTCGGCGTCGAGGAAGGCCCGGACAGTCTGACGGTGATCGGCTCGGCCTCCTTCAAGGGAAGGGGGGCGAACCACGGCGTCTCCGGCGGCGCCCGAGTCACCACCCACGGCGACCACCGCATCGCCATGAGCCACCTGATCCTCGGCCTCGCCTCACAAGACCCCGTCGCCGTCGACGAACCCGGCATGATCGCCACCAGCTTCCCCGGCTTCGTGTCCCTGATGCGCTCCCTCGGCGCGGAGATCGAAGCGTGAGGGCATGAGCGAATACGCGCCGAACCCCTTCTTCGTCGTCGCCGTTGACGGTCCGGCGGCGTCCGGCAAGGGCACGATCGCCACCCGGCTGGGCGCAGCGTTCGGCCTGCCTGTGCTGGATACAGGCCTGCTCTACCGTTGCGTCGGCGTCCTGATGCAGAAGGCCGGCGAGAACCTCGACGATCATGAGGCCGCGGCCGCGGCCGCCGCGGTGCTGACCTCCGACCAGCTCGACGATCCGGCCTTGCGCACCCGCGCTGCGGGCGAGGCGGCGAGCCGGGTGGCCGTGCATCCCCGCGTCCGCGACGCGCTGCTCGAGTTCCAGCGCACCTTCGCCCGGCAGGAGGGCGGCGCGGTGCTGGACGGGCGTGACATCGGAACGGTCATCGCGCCGGACGCCCCGGCCAAGCTCTACGTGACTGCGACGCCGGAGGTCCGCGCCGATCGGCGGTGGAAGCAGCTCACCGGCCAGGGCGAGCACGTCACCTTCGAGGAAGTGCTGGCCGACATCCGCACGCGCGACGCCCGTGACGGCGGCCGCAACACGGCTCCCATGACGCGCGCGCCGGACGCCGTCTTGCTGGAGACCTCCGAAATGACTATAGAGCAGGCCGCCGATGCGGCCCGCCGCATCGTCGAGGCGGCGCGCGCCAGGTGGCTCTCTTCCAAGTAGGAAGATCCGGCTGAGCAATCCCAACGCGTCCTTCCCTCGAACGGCCGCGGGCAGATTCACTAGCGTGGGGTATTCCCCGCGTCTTCGGTTCAACCCCTAACCCGACGTGGGGATTCCGTCCGACAGCGCCCTTTGCCGGGTCTGCGCGGGCCTCCCGTCATTCGATACGAAAGAGCACTATGGCTGACGATATGAGCATGAACCCGACGCAGGCGGACTTCGCCGCGCTGTTGGACGAGTCCCTCGGCGGACGTGACTTCATGGAAGGTCAGGTTGTCCACGGCAAGGTCGTGGCGATCGAGAAGGACATCGCGATCATCGACGTCGGTCTGAAGACCGAAGGCCGCGTCTCGCTGAAGGAATTCGGCGAAGAAGAAGGCAAGGCGCCGATCAAGGTTGGTGACACCGTCGAGGTGTTCCTGGAACGCGTCGAAAACGCCATGGGCGAGGCCGTCCTGTCGCGCGACAAGGCTCGCCGCGAGGAAGCCTGGACCCGCCTGGAAGCCGTCTACGAGCGCAACGAGCCGGTCATGGGCTCCATCGTCGGCCGCGTGAAGGGCGGCTTCACCGTCGACCTCGGCGGCGCCTCGGCCTTCCTGCCCGGCAGCCAAGTCGACATCCGCCCCGTCCGCGACGTCGGCCCCCTGATGGGCCGCGAGCAGCCGTTCGCGATTCTCAAGATGGACCGCCCCCGCGGCAACATCGTCGTGTCCCGCCGCGCGATCCTCGAGGAAGCCCGCGCCGAACAGCGTACCGAGCTGGTCTCCCAGCTGCAGGAAGGCGAAGTCCGCGAAGGCGTGGTCAAGAACATCACCGACTACGGTGCGTTCGTGGACCTCGGCGGCATCGACGGCCTGCTCCACGTCACCGACATGAGCTGGAAGCGGGTCAACCATCCCAGCCAGGTCCTGGCCGTGGGCGACACGGTCAAGGTGCAGATCGTCAAGATCAACCCCGACACCCAGCGCATCTCGCTCGGCATGAAGCAGCTGCAGTCCGATCCGTGGGACGGCGTGGAAGCCAAGTATCCGGTCGGCGCGAAGTTCACCGGCCGCATCACCAACATCACCGACTACGGCGCCTTCGTGGAGCTGGAGCCCGGTGTCGAGGGCTTGGTGCACGTGTCGGAAATGTCGTGGACCAAGAAGAACGTCCATCCCGGCAAGATCGTCTCCACCTCGCAAGAGGTTGAGGTCGTCGTCCTGGACGTCGATCCGTCCAAGCGCCGGGTGTCGCTGGGTCTCAAGCAGGCCATGGCCAATCCGTGGGACGCCTTCGTGGCGGCTCATCCGGTCGGCTCGACCGTCGAAGGCGAAGTCAAGAACGCCACAGAGTTCGGCCTGTTCATCGGCCTCGACGGCGACGTCGACGGCATGGTCCACCTTTCCGATCTCGACGGGCAGAAGCCGGGCGAGCAGGCGCTCGACGAGTACAACCGCGGCGACGTGGTCAAGGCCAAGGTGCTCGACGTCGATGTCGAAAAGGAGCGCATCTCGCTCGGCATCAAGCAGCTCGCCACCGGCGACGAGAAGGACTCCTCGGGCGATGGCCTCAAGAAAGGCTCGGTCGTGACCGGCACTGTCACCGAGGTCAACGACGGCGGCATCGAGGTTCG
>DASXKT010000059.1:0-9091 GCA_036496685.1 Phenylobacterium sp. | reverse complement strand
GGTTTCAGCGAGTTGAAGAACCGCCAGAACAGCCGGAAAAGATGGATGTCGGCGATCGAATAGGCCTCGCCCACCGCCCAGTCGCGCGCGCCCAGCCCTAGCGGACCCGCTCGCCCATCAGCTTGAATATCCCCGAGCAGCGGACCACATCGTGGCCGCCGACATAGGCCCGGCCCTCGGCAAAGGCGACGTCGCGGGTGGCGCGGGTCAGCCTGGCCTCGCCCATCACCCACTCGCCGACCCGGGCTATGTGCAGGAAGTCGATGGAAAGGTGGATCGTCAGGCCGCGCTTCTCGGTTCCGCGCCACACCGCGCCACCCAGCACCCCGTCCATGAAGGCCGACAGCATGCCGCCGTGCACGAGGCCCATACCGTTGGCGTGGCGCTTGAGGGCGAAGAAGGCCTGCTCGGCCATCGGCCCGGCGCCTGGGCGGTGGAAGTAGGGTCCGTTGAGTGTCGAGAAGCCGCCGCGGCCCTCTGCCGGGACATAGCCCTCCGGTGGCGGCGGGATCGTGTCGTCGTCGCGGGTCACCGGGCCGCGCCCTTCAGGGGCTGAAGCCGGATCTCGTAGAGGTGCGGCCAGTTCTTGCCGGTCACGAACAGGCGGTCGTGCTCGCGGTCGTAGGCGATGCCGTTCAGGACCGCGTCCTGGCCCCGCGGGCGCTGGGCCTCTGGCAGAGTTGAGAAGTCGATCCAGGCCTTCACGACGCCCGTGGCCGGATCGATGCGGGCAATCTGGTTGGTCTGCCAGATGTTGGCGAGGATCTCCCCCTTCACCCACTCGAGTTCGTTGAGGTTGAAGACCGGCTGGCCGTCGGCGGTGACCTTGATCCGGCGGACCTCGCGCAGGGTGGCAGGATCGAGCACGCGCAGGGTCGGCGTGCCGTCGCTCATGATGAGGTTTCTGCCGTTCTGGGTGAGCGCCCAGCCCTCGCCCGGATAGCGGAAGGTCCCCTTAGGGGCGAAGCTCTTCAGGTCCCAGCGGAAGCCGACCCCGTTGCGCCAGGTCAGGCTGATGATGTCTCCGTTCCAATTGACGATGCCTTCGCCGAAGAGGTTCGCCGCGATGGACGTGGACTGCAGCACCGCGCCGTCCTGCAGCCGCACCTTGCGGATGGTCGAGCGCCCTTCCATCCCGGTGCTCTCGTAGAGGAGCCCGTGCAGGTAGAAGAGGCCTTCGGTGTAGGCTTGGTCATCGTGCGGGTAGACGGTCTTGACGTCGACGCCCTGCATCGGGACGGCCGCCGCGGCGGACCAGGCCCAGCCAAGGGTCAGGGCCAGGCCCAGGAGGCGCCCCAGTCGGCGCAGACGCGCGGCGGTGTCAGCCCCGGGCTGGGAACGATGCGAAGACGGCAAGCCAGACTCCAGGGCAGCGGCCAAGCCTATCCTTTGGGACAGGCGATCCCTGCAGGCAAGTGGCCGGCGGCTCAGTCCTGGTCGGGGAGTTCGATCTCCGCGACCACCAGGCCCTTGGGGCCTTCAGCGAAGCGCACCATCACGTCGTCGCCGGGCTGCAGGTCTTCCATGCCCGAGCGGCGCAGGGTTTCGATGTGGACGAAGATGTCGCCCGGCTCGAGGTCGCGGACCACGAAGCCATAGCCCTTGGTGCGGTTGAACCACTTCACCTTGGCGCGTTCCAGCGGGCCGGTGGCGACCGGCGGGCGGCGCGGCGGCGGCCGATTGGCGAAGTCGCCGCGGAGGAAGGAGTCGCGATCGCTACGCAGTCCGTCGCGCGAGCGGCGATCCGGCGGCGGCGGGGCCGAACTCTCGTCGATCTCGACCACCTCGGCGACCTGCCAGCCCTTGGGCCGGCGGACCACGTCGCAGGTGATGATCGAGCCCTCCAGCGCGTGTTCGCGCCCGGAGCTTCGCAGGCTCGTCACGTGCAGCAGCACATCCTTGAGATCGGTTTGGCTCGGATCATCGGGGACGATGAAGCCATAGCCCTTGCCTGCGTCGAACCACTTGACGCGACCGCTGATCCGTACGGCTTCCGCCGCCGAATCTACCTGCTCGAACTCGTAGCCAGCCATCTGCCCCTCGGCCCGTCACTCCCCGATCCCGACTTCGGATTTGAGCCAACTATAACACTGTTCTTGTAACTGGACGCGCGTCAATGCGTAAATCGCGTGCCGGCATGCAGAGCGAGGCGGATCGCCTGGAGTTCAGAGGGATTCGCGTGGCAGTCCCTAGGGGAGTCGAACCCCTCTCTCCAGGTTGAAAACCTGGCGTCCTAACCGATAGACGAAGGGACCGCGTGACGCGAAGGGCGGCTCTATATCTGCCTTCCTTTGGGGGTGCAAGGCTGCCGGAGTCGCATCTTGCGCACCCTAGTGTGCTGGATCTGAAGTCCGCCTGATTGTCGGATCGCCGCGGAGCGAACTTCGGATCCAAGGGAGCACACTAGAGGCTTGTACTTGCTAGTGTCCTTATCGATTCCGAAGTTCGGCCGAGCCCGCCACAAGCGCCTGCGAACTTCGTAATCGGGACACTAGGTGCGACGGGGGTCTGCGACGTCCTCGATCTCGAATTCGACGCCTTGGCGGCCTTGCCAATCGTCCGCCTTCAGCCGACCCGCGACGTGAATGGCTCCGCCCTCGTTCATCAGCCGCCGGCCGGCCTCGGAGCCCTCGACGCGCCAGGCCACCGCCTTCAGCTTGCCGCCGGAGCCGTCGGTGAGCGTGCAGCGCACGTGCCCGCCCCGGAGGGCCATGGGCCGCTCGACCCGCACGTCTGCGAGCGCGAACACCGGTTCGACGTTGCCAGGCCCGAAGGGGGCCATGCGCTGGAAGTCTTGCCAAAGCGCCCGATCGCAGCCGCGCGTGGTCACCAGGGCGTCGATCTCCATGGCGTCCTCCGCCGCGGCGATCTCGGTCTCGACCGCCAGCCGCTCGCAGAGGAAAGCCCGCAGCTCTGGAATAGTGTCGGGCCGGACCGAGAGCCCCGCAGCCATGGCGTGGCCGCCGCCGGCCAGCAACAGACCCTCGTCATAAGCCGCCTGAACCGCGCGGCCGAGATTGACGCCGGGCTGCGAGCGGCCGGAGCCCTTACCGACGTTGGCAGCGCGGTCGACGCCCACGACGACGACGGGTTTGCGGTATTTCTCGCGAAGCCGGCCGGCGACGATGCCGATCACGCCCGGATGCCAGTCGTCGGCGGCGACCAGCAGCATCGGGGCGTCGGCCTGGTTGCTCTCGGTATCGATGTGGGCGATCGCGGCTTCGGTGACCTCGCGCTCGACCTCCTTGCGCGAGGCGTTGAGGGCGTCGAGCTCGGCGGCCAGGCCCCTCGCCTCCTCCAGATCGTCCGTGGACAGCAGTCGCGCGCCCAGGTCGGCGCGGCCGATTCGCCCGCCGGCGTTGATTCGCGGACCCAGGATGAAGCCAACGTGGAACACCGAGGCCGGGCCCTGGCTGTTGGCGACTTCGAGCAGCGCCTTCAGGCCTGGATTGCGCCAGGACGACATCACCTTCAGCCCTTGGGCGGCCAGCGCGCGGTTGAAACCGCGAAGTTCGGTGACGTCGCAGATCGCCCCCATGGCGGCGAGGTCAAGCCATTCGCGAAGGTCCGGCTCAGCCCGATCGGCGAAGAGGCCGCGCCTGCGCGCCTCCCGGTTGAGGGCGGCCAGCAGCACGAAGGTCACGCCCGCCGCGGCGAGATGCCCCTGCCCCGAGACGCAGTCCGGCCGATTGGGATTCACGAGAGCCGCGACGTGCGGGATCTCCTCGCCGCGCATCAGGTGGTGGTCGATCACCACGACCTCGAGCCCGATCTCGGCGGCGCAGGCGAGCGCATCGTGCGCCGCGGCCCCGCAATCGACGGTGATCACCAGCTCCGCGCCCTCGGCCTTCAGCCGGCGAAAGGCGGCGGGCGACGGGCCATAACCCTCCAGGATGCGGTCCGGGACGTAGATCGGCAGTTCGTGACCCAGCGCGCGGAACCAGCGCACCAGCTGGGCGGCGGAAGATGCTCCGTCCACGTCGTAGTCGGCAAAAACCACGAGCGGCCGTCTACGCTCCAGCGCGTCCACCAGGATCTGCGCCGCCCGGTCCATGTCGGTGAAGGACGACGGGTCGGGGAAGAGCGCCTTGAGCGTCGGGCTGAGATAGGTCTCGCCCTGCTCGGGCGTGACGCCGCGGGCGGCGAGCGCGCGGGCCAACGGCTCGGAGAGGCCGTGGCCGAGCTGATGGCGGCGCACCACCTCCGGATCGGCCGCGCGCTCGCGCCACGCCCGCCCGGAGAGCGAGCGGCTGACGCCTAGGTAGCCGAGCTGTGGGTTACCGTCGGCCAATCGACGCTCCTGGTCCTTGAGCCTCCACTATCCGCCCTCGCCTCCTGAGTCGCCAGCGAACGCGCATCCTCACATTGCCGCACCGGGGCGTCAGAACCGGACGCAGCGGCCTGGCCCGGCTCGCCGGTGTCATAAAAGGTTCAATGGCGTGCTGGAACGTTCAGGCCTAACCGCCGCCGAGTTCTGCGCCGGCGGCGTCGGCGTTCGGGGGTTTCTGGATCGCTTGGAGGAGTGCTGGGCATGAACGACGTTGTGCGTGGGGACATCGAAGACCTTGAGGCCTGTGCGCGCGAGGGCCGCCGCCCCCGCGACAATGGCCCCTATGGGTTCCAGGTCGGCGACGCGCTGTTCAAGTTTCAGCCCTGCGTGGCGCCTGACTGTTCCTACACCGGACGCGCCCTGCTTGACCTCGCCGGCTTGAAGCCGGCCGAAGAGTACGTGCTGTTCGCCGTGTTGGTCGACGGCCTCCTGGAGGAGATCCGGCTGGAGGAAACTGTCGACCTGCGCGACGGTGTCGAGAAGTTCCTCGCGTTCCATAGCGATCGCATTTTCCGCCTGATGATCGACGGGCGCGAATACCACTGGGGCGGCCCGTTCATCAGCGGCGCCACGGTGTTGAAGCTGGCCCGCGAAGACGCCGCCGGCCACGGCGTGTGGCGGCGCGAAGCCGACGGCGTCGAGCATGCGGTGGGGGCATCGCAGTTGGTGGATCTGAGCCAGCCCGGGGTCGAGATCTTCGTGACGCGGGCGGTCTGAGGGCCCGCGAGCGGTTCGGGGTCCTTCTTCCCTGTTGGAGAAGGCGGCCGCGAAGCGGTCGGATGAGGGGTCTCTCAGTACCCTCGGCGCAACCCGATCGGCCGCCTCGCGCGGATAGCGGAGTAAACCCCCTCACCGTCAGTCAGCTGGCGAGATCCTGCAGGGTTGGTCAGTAAACCCGGAGGGAGATTTCGCCGGTGGCTGCGGCCATCCGCGACTCGGTCTGCCCGACGACCTTACCGCCCAGGCGTTCGTAGAAGCGCAGACCCGCAGTGTTGGCTTCGAAGACCCAAAGGTGGAGCCCGCCTTCAGCGCCGCGGGCCGCCAACAGCGATGCGGCCGAGCGAAGGAGTTTCTCGCCGACATTATTGCCCCGCATGTGCGGCGAGACATGCAGGTTGTCGACATGACTGCCCCACTGAGGGTCGGCGTTGCAGAACGCACAGATAAAACCGATGACCTCGCCGTCCTCGGTCTCAGCGACGTGGACGAGTTGCTCGGGATCGGGATCGAGCAGCCTTTTGCGCCACAGGCCGAGGCGGTCGGCCTCTATCGGCCCGGCCAGGAACACCGGATCCAGAATGCCCGCGTAGGCGTCGCGCCAGCTTGCGGTGTGGAGCGCCGCGATGGCTGGAACGTCGGGCGTGACCGCCGGGCGCAGTCTCAGCTGAGGCATCGGATGAGCCTCTGTCCGTCGCCGGGATCCGTCAAGCCAGGTGCGAGATCGACCGTTGGCGATGCGGCGCGGGTCAAGCCAAGCATCGACCATGCTTCTCGCCTTGTTCGCCGCCGCCTCGCTCGCAGCCTGCCGCGTGGATCACGCACGCTATGTGCTGCGCACCGCCCCTGAAGTGACCGCCGAGTTCCGACCGGTCGGCGTAAGCAGGGAGTGGCCGAGCGGGCTGGCGCTGAAGGTGCATTTCGCTAAGAGCGGACGGTCCTATTGGTTCCTGCCGTGGGACGGCGGGACCTCGGACCTGCAGCATCTGGCGTCGACGACCGATGTGGCGGCTTCGGGTTGGCGTCCCCCGTCACCAGACGGCGGCCCACGACCGATCGGCGACATCGACTACATCGCCACGGACGCAAGCTATCGGGTGATCGATGCAACCCCCCGCCCGGGCGGCCCAGCGCCGGCGCATCTGCTGTTCCCGAACCTCGGGGACGCCACCTGGCACTCGAACTACGACGGAGCTCCGAAGCAGTTCTTCGACCTCGCGGGCTGCTGAAGTTCCCGTCATATGTCGCGCGGGCGCGGTCCCCTCTCCCGGGCGCGGAGAGGAAGGCGCGGGCGCTCAGTCGGCCTGGTCGGCGTAGATCTTCATCAGGCGGTAGAGGTAGTCGCGGCTGTCGTAGAGCACCTTGACGCGGATGTGCTCGTTCAGGCCGTGGACGCCATCGCCGTCCGGGTCACCGAAGTCGCCGGAGATGCCGTACGTCGGGATGCCGACGGGGGTCAGGAACGCCCCATCGGTCGCGCCGGCCGACATCAGCCGCACCTGGGGCACGCCCGGCCACATCTCGGCAGCCAGCTTCTCGGCCGGGCCCAGGATCTTGGGGTCGAGCGGCGGCGGCGGGGCCGGGTCGTTGCGGACCTCGCGGATTGAGACCTTCACCTTCGCGTCGGCGATCACCTGATCAAGCGTCTGGCGCACGGCCCCGGCGCTCGTGCCAGGGAAGATGCGGCAGTTGACGTTGGCCCGCGCCCGCTGCGGCAGGGCATTGGTCGCGTGGCCGGCGTCCAAGAGGGTCGCGACGCAGTTGGTGTGCAGGATCGAGTTCTTGTCAGGATCCTTCTCGAGGGTGGCGCGGGCGGCCTCATCCTGCGGATTCTTCAGGATCGCCTGGATCGCCGCGCGGTCTTCCGGCGACTGGGTGGCGGAGAGCTTGCCGAAGTAGTCCCGCGTCGTGTCGTTGAACGCCACCGGGAAGCGATAGGCCTCGATGCGCACGAGTGCGGCGGCCAGGTGGTAGATCGCGTTGTCCGGCAGCGGACGCGAGCTGTGGCCGCCGGGGTTGGTGACTTCCAGGGTGTAGTTCTGCGACAGCTTCTCGCCGACCTGGATGCCCAGGAAGACAGGCTTGCCATTGGCGTCCAGCAGGCCGCCGCCGCCCTCGTTGACCGCGAACGCCGCGTCGATCAGTTCACGCTTGTTCTTGGCCAGGTACTCGGCGCCGTTGAATGCGCCGCTGGTTTCCTCACCGCAGGTGAGCGCCATCTTCAGCGTCCGGCGGGGCTTGAAGCCCTCGCGCTTGTAGCGCGCGAGCGTGTCGACCCAGACCGAGGCCATCGCCTTATCGTCCGCGGCGCCGCGGGCGTAGAAGAAACCGTTCTCCTCGACCAGGGTGAACGGGTCGCGGGTCCAGTCCTCGCGCTTGGCCTCGACCACGTCGAGGTGGGCCAGCATCAGCACCGCCTTGGCCTTCGGGTCGCGGCCCGGGAAGACGGCGACGAGGCCGCCCTCCTTCGGATGGTCCGGCGCGGTGAAGAGGTGCAGGTCGCTGTCGGGGAAGCCCGCCGCCTTCAGGTGGGCGGCCATGCGCTCGGCGGCCAGCGTGCAGCTGCCGGCGGAGAGGCTGGTGTTGGTCTCGACCAGCTCCTTGTAGAGCGCGCGGAACTCGGCCTGGTCGGGCCGCCGGGCCGCGCCCTGCGCTGAGGCTGCGCCGGCTGCGCCGACGGCAAGTGCGAGCCCAATGGCCCAGGCCTTGTGCATGATGGAATCCCCCGAGAACTGCGGCGAGCTTAGGGGGCTCGCCGGTACTGGCAAGTTCGGCCTAGACCGGCCGCTTCATCCGGACTTCGCGGGCGGTGCGGGTGGCGGAGTTGAGCACCAGGGTGTGGGTGTGAACGAAGCCGCCTTCGAGCTTCACGCCATCCAGCAGGGCGCCGTTGGTGACGCCGGTAGCGGCGAAGATCGCGTCGGCGCGGACCATCTCGTGCAGGTCGTACTTCTTATCGAGGTCGGTGATCCCGACGCGGGCGGCGCGGGCGCGCTCGTCGGCGTTGCGGAACACCAGGCGGCCCTGGAACTGGCCGCCAACGCACTTGAGCGCGGCGCAGGCGAGCACGCCTTCCGGCGCGCCGCCGGAGCCAACGTAGAGGTCGACGCCGGTCTCGGGGTCGGCGGTGTTCATGACACCCGCCACGTCGCCGTCGGTGATCAGGTAGACGCGGGCGCCCACGCCGCGCAGGCCGGCGATGATCTCTGTGTGGCGCGGGCGGTCGAGAACGCAGACGGTGATCTCGGAGGGCTCGACGCCCTTGGCTTTGGCCAGCGCCTTGACGTTGTCGGCCGGGCTTTTGTCGAGGTCGATGACGCCCTGCGGATAGCCGGGGCCGCAGGCGATCTTGTCCATGTAGGTATCGGGCGCGTTCAGCATGGTGCCCTTGGGCGCCCAGGCCATCACGGCCAGGGCGTTGGCCATGGCCTTGGCGGTGAGCGTAGTGCCTTCCAGCGGGTCCAGCGCGATGTCGATCTTGTGCTTGCCGCCCTTGCCGACCTTTTCGCCGATGTAGAGCATCGGGGCTTCGTCGCGCTCGCCCTCCCCGATGACGATCTCGCCGTCGATGGCCAGATCGTTCAGCGCGGTGCGCATGGCGTCGACGGCGGCCTGGTCGGCGGCCTTCTCGTCGCCGCGGCCCACCAGCTTCCAGGCCGCGATGGCGGCGATCTCGGTGACGCGAACCGCTTCCAGCACCAGGCTGCGGTCCAGGTTTTCGGAAGTCATCTCTTCAGCGTCTCCGGCCGATCTTTTGTCGGGAATGTTCAAATGCGGGCGATGCGTAGCAGGCGCGGCCGTTCGAGCACAGCCGGCAGGCCCGCTATGCGCTCGATTGCCGCCTTCAGCACGGAGTCGGCGACCGCGTGGGTGGTCAGCACGATGGGCACACCGTGGGCGTTTTCGACGGGCTTCTGCAGGAAGCTTTCGATCGAGACGCCCGCCTCGGCGAGGGTTTCGGAGACCGCGGCGATCACGCCGGGCTCGTCCTTGACCAGGAAGCGCAGGTAGGCGCGGCCGACGCTCTTCAGCGGATCGACCGGC
>DASXKT010000058.1:0-3637 GCA_036496685.1 Phenylobacterium sp. | reverse complement strand
AGCCTTCGCCAAGGACCGGCTGCAAGGCCGCTCACTCACCGGACCGAAGAACGCCGAGGGGCCGGCGGACCCGATCATCGTCCATCCGGACATCCGCCGCATGCTGATGGACGCCAAGGCGATCGTCGAAGGCGGCCGGGCCTTCCTCTTCTGGACCGCGCTGCATGGCGACCTGGCGGAGGCCAGTCCGGACGAGGCGGTACGCCAGAAGGGCCATGACTACATGGCGCTGATGACTCCGGTGCTGAAGGGCTTCCTCACCGACCGGGGCTTCCAGGTCTGCTCCGACGCCATGCAGGTGCACGGCGGCTCGGGCTTCACCGAGCACTTCCCGGTGAGCCAGTACCTTCGCGATTGCCGTATCGCACTGATCTACGAGGGCACGAACGGCATCCAGGCGCTGGACCTGGTAGGCCGCAAGCTCGCTGCCGACGGCGGGCGCGGGGTGATGGGCTTCTTCGCAGAGCTCGACGCCTTCGTGGACGCCAGCGAGGGCGATCCGCAGATGAAACCGTTCACGGAAGGTCTCGCCAAGGCCAAGGCCGAGCTGCAGGAAGCCACCATGTGGCTGATGCAGAACGGGCTCGCCAACCCAGACAACGCCGGCGCGGCCTCCACTGACTACATGCACCTTTTCGGCCTGACCGCCCTTGCCTACATGTGGGCGCTCATGGCCAGGACGGCGCTCGCCAAGATGGCGGGCGGCGCGACGGACCCGATCTATCAGGAGAAGCTCACGGTCGGCCGCTACTACATCGCCCGTGTGCTGCCGGAGACCACCGGACATCTGGCCAAGCTGAAGACCGGCGCAGAGACCTTGATGGCCCTGCCGGCAGAGGCGTTCTGAGGGAGACTGGCTGATGGCGACCTACCGGGCGACCTCGGAGTGGGCCCTTGAGGCCGGCGGCGACTTCCCGAACGGCCGCTACAGCCGAGGGCACAGCTTGGTGTTCGGCTCGGGCGTCGAGGTGCCCGGCACGGCGTCGCACCATGTGGTGGGGAACAAATGGTCGGTGGCCGGCGCGGTTGATCCCGAAGAGATGCTCGTCGGCTCGATCAACACCTGCCACATGCTGACCTTCCTACACATCGCCCGCGAGGCCGGCTTCGTGGTCACCCGCTACCGCGACGAGGCCGAGGGCGTGATGACCAAGCGCGACGATGGCGAGATGTGGGTGAGCAAGGTCATCCTCCGCCCGGAGATCACCTACGAGGGCCGCCGGCCGACTCCTGCCGAACGCGACCAGATGCACGAGAAGGCCCACCACATGTGCTTCATCGCGAACTCGGTGAAGACCGAGATCGTGGTGGAGGAAGTGGTGGCGGCGTAAGCCGCATCTCCCCCGCGCGGCGAGAGGGAGCGGTCGTCGCCAGAATCTGGCGAAGGCGCGCGGTCAGCGCCGCAACGTCCTTGAGCTCACACTCCCAGATCGTTTCGACGCGCCATCCAAGCGCGGTGAGCGCCCCGCGGCTCGCGGCGTCCCTCGTCCGATTGCGGTCGACCTTGCCGATCCAGTAGTCGCGGTTCTGCTTCGGCACCCTTGCGCCGCGGGCGCAGTCATGGCCGTGCCAGAAGCAGCCGTGGACGAAAAGCGCGAGCTTGCGCCCCGGGAGGACGACGTCCGGCTTTCCCGGCAGGTCCTTACGATGCAGACGATAGCGGGCGCCAAGCGCCGTCAACGCCTTGCGGACCTTGAGTTCCGGCGTGGTGTCCCTGCCCTTCACCCGGCGCATCACCGCCGAGCGCTTCTCCGACGAGTAGACGTCGGTTCCGCTCACAGCCCTTCGAAGAGTGCGGTCGAGACGTAGCGCTCGGCGAAGCTGGGGATGATGGCCACAATCAGCTTGCCGGCCATCTCGTCACGGCTGGCGACGTCGAAGGCGGCGGTCAGGGCGGCGCCGGACGAGATGCCGACCGGAATCCCCTCCTCGGCGGCCACACGTCGGGCCATGGTGAAGCTGTCGTCATTGGAGACCTGCACCACCTCGTCGATCACCCCGCGATCGAGGATCGATGGGACGAAGCCCGCGCCGATGCCCTGGATCTTGTGAGGGCCCGGCTGGCCGCCGGAAAGCACGGGCGAGGCCTCGGGCTCGACGGCGATCATTCGCACCGAGGGCTTGCGGCTCTTCAGCACCTGTCCGACGCCGGTGATGGTGCCACCGGTCCCGACGCCGGAGATCACCGCGTCGACGCGGCCCTCGGTGTCGTTCCAGATCTCCTCGGCCGTCGAGACCCGATGGATCAGCGGATTGGCGACGTTGTCGAACTGCTGGGGCATGACTGCGCCGGGCGTCGCCTCGACCAACTCCTTGGCGCGGGCGACCGCGCCGGCCATACCGCGCTCGGCCGGTGTCAGCTCCAGCTTGGCGCCCAGGATCAGCAGCATCTTGCGCCGCTCCATGGACATGCTCTCGGGCATGACCAGGGTCAGTTTGTAGCCCTTGGCGGCGGCCACGAAGGCCAACGCAATGCCGGTGTTCCCGCTGGTCGGCTCGACGATCAGGCCGCCGGGTTTCAGGACGCCCTTGGCCTCCATGTACTCGATCATCGCCACGCCGATGCGGTCTTTCACCGAGGCAATCGGGTTGAAGAACTCGAGCTTGGCGACGACGTCGCCCTTGGGCTTCAGCGCTGCGGTGAGGCGCGGCAGGCGCACCAGAGGCGTGTCGCCGATGGTGTCGAGGATGGAGTCGAAGATCTTTCCCCGGCCGGCGCGCTGATAGCGCGCGGCGTCATAGACCTTGTCGGGGGTGGCGTCGGCCATGTCTGGGACCTTTCGGCGAAATCTGCCCTTCGTGACGGCGAACCTAAGGCTTCGGGGCCATATTGGAAGGGGCCGACGCCCGTTGTGCTAGGCTGCCCGGACACGAGGATCCGACATGCCGTTCGTGGACACCAACCAGCTTGCCCAGCACGAGCGCCGCCCGGGCTGGCTTGGCCGCTATTTCCATTCGCCCAGCATGACCTTCGCCCACTGGCAGTTCACCAAGGGCGCGGACATCCACGAGCACAGTCACGAGCAGGAGGAAGTCTGGGAGGTGATCGAGGGCGAACTGGCGGTGACCATCGATGGCCAGACCCAGGTCGCAGGCCCCGGCATGGCAGCCATCGTGCCGGCCAATACGCCCCATTCGGTCGTGGCGCTGAGCGACGGGCGGGCGATCGCTATCGACTACCCGCTACGGCCCGAGCTTCCCTGAGCCCGGGCGCGTCCTCGAGCAGGGCTTCCAGGATCTCCTGCGCCAGCCAGCGCACGACCGGCACGACCACTCCGTCGCCCGTGACATGCAGCGCCGAGGTCGCGGCGGTCGGCAGCCGGTAGCTGTCGGGCAGGCCCATCAGCCGGGCGGCTTCCCGGGGCGCGAGCAGACGGGTGCGCACCCGGCCATCCTCAACAACCACGATCACCTGGCGCGAGGAGCCGCCGCGCGGGGTGCGCAGGCAGCCGGCGAGACCGTCGAAGCGCACTTCCGCCCGCTGGACCTTCACGCCGGCCTCGATCCGCATGCGCCGATAGACGGCGCCGACGACCCGCTCGCCACGCGCCTGCGCGGCCTCTAGCCGCGCGCGATGCAGCGGCGCCATCAGGGCGAGCCACTGCGCTGTGCGTTCAGGCGGGTGCCAGGCGACAGC
>DASXKT010000057.1:0-2746 GCA_036496685.1 Phenylobacterium sp. | reverse complement strand
ATCACCGAGGCGCCGGCGCCGGAGAGTCTGACGCCGACCATCGCGGGCATCCGCGCCCTGATGCGCGGCGAGAAGGCCGACCTCACGGCCGCGCCGCTCGATATCGGCCGCGTCCCCGACTTCAACGCCCGGGTCTACGAGATCGCGCGCGCCATCCCGCCGGGCGAAACGCTCACCTACGGCGAGATCGCGGTGAAGCTGGGCGATAAACTGCTGGCGCGCGACGTCGGCGCGGCGCTGGGCCAGAACCCTTGGCCGATCATCGTCCCCTGCCATCGCGTCACCGCGGCGAACGGCAAGCCTGGCGGCTTCTCGGCGCGCGGTGGGGTCAACACCAAGCTGAAGCTCCTGACCATCGAGGGCGCGGCGTTCGTGCAACCCGCGCCCCCGAAGGCGAAGCCCGCACCACAGGCCGACCTCTTCGGCTAGGCCTCCAGTTGGACTAGGCCCCAAGCGTCTTACCGAAGAACTGCCAGATGTAGATCACGATCACGCCGACCAGAAAGGCGCCGTGCCACCACCTGTTGCGGACGACGAGCAGTGTGGCGGCGACCGGCGTCACCAGGTGGAGCGGCCAGTAGACCTGGATCATCGATGGGATCTTCACATCCATCCATAGGTTGATGGCGCTCGTCAGCAGGCCATAGGCGATGAAGGTGATCCACAGGCGCGGCGCCGTCCGCTCATAGTGGACGCGAAGATCGACCTCCTGTTCGCGGGCGTCGTCGGGCAGGGCCGCCGCCGACACCAAGTAGAGAAGGATCGTGGTCGCCATGATGCCAAGCAGCATCTCGAACGTCAGGCGGCTGGCGACCGGTCCAAAGCGGTACCAACTCCACCAGTGATTGGCGATTTTCACCGTGATCATGATCGCGGTCAGGGGGGCCAGCCAGTCCCACCTCACCCGTTTGCGGGCGCGCAGGAGCGTGTGCAGGCTCTTGGCCAAGTCGCCGATCGCCAGACCCAGGATGATGGACTCCAGGGTCAGGATGTATTGCAGCGCCACCATGGCCGGCCCTGTCTCCAACCGGGCGAAACTAGCGCGGCCGTAGGCTGCGTCTAGGTGGGGAAACCCTTACTTCGCAGATAGGCCTTCACGTCCGGATCGCGGCCACGGAATGTGCGGTACTGGATAGCCGGATCGACGGTGTTGCCAACCTTCATGATGTCGTCGTGCAGGCGCTTGGCGACGGCCTTGTCGTAGGGCCCGCCCGCCTCGGTGAAGGCCTCGAAGGCGTCGTGGTCCAGCACCTCCGACCAGAGGTAGGAGTAGTAGCCTGCGGAATAGCCGTCGGAGGCGAAGATGTGCTGGAACTGAGGGGTGCGGTGGCGCATCGGCAGCTCGGCCGGCATGCCCAGCTTGGCGAGCTCGTCCTTCTCGAACGCACGGGGATCGATGTCCGCGTCTCCGGCCAGATGCAGCTTCATGTCGATCAAGGCCGAGGACAGATACTCGGTGACGTCGAAGCCCTGGCGGAAGGTCGAGGCCTTGTTGATCTTCGCGACCAGCTCCGGCGGGATCGGCTTGCCGGTCTGGTAGTGCACCGCGAAGCGGTTCAGCACCTCCGGCGTCCGCAGCCAGTTCTCGTTGAGCTGCGATGGGAATTCGACGTAGTCGCGCGCCACCCGGGTTCCTGAGACCGACGGATAGGTCACTTCCGAGTTCAGGCCGTGCAGGGCGTGGCCGAACTCGTGGAACATGGTGATCGCGTCGTCCCAGGAGACCAGCACCGGCTGGCCGGGCGCGCCCTTCACGAAGTTCGCGTTGTTGGAAACGATGGTGGTGACCTTGCCGTCGAAGGTCTCCTGGGCGCGGTAGGCGTTCATCCAGGCGCCGGAGCGCTTGCCGGTCCGCGCATAGGGGTCGAAGTACCAAAGGCCGACGAGTTGGCCGCCGCGGGTCACTTTCCAGACGCGGACGTCAGGGTGCTGCACCGGAACGTCGCTCACGGGGGTGAACTCGAACCCGTAGAGCTGGCCTGCCGCCCAGTGCATGCCTTCGCGCAGCTTCTCGAGCTGCAGGTACGGCTTCACGTCGTTCATATCGAGGGCGTAGCGCTTCGCCCGCACTTTCTCGGCATAGTAGCGGTAGTCCCAGGGCGCGATCTTCAGGTTCGCCTTTTCCGCGTCGGCGACCGCCTGCATCTCGGCCACCTCCTGGTGGACGCGCGCGGTCGCCGAGGGCCAGACCCGCATCATCAGGTCCATCGCCGTCTGCGGGGTCTTGGCCATGGCGTCGTCGAGCCGCCAGTGGGCGTGGGTCGGATAGCCGCGCAGCTTGGCCCGCTCCGCCCGCAGCTTCAGGATCTGCCGGATGCCGGCGTTGTTGTCGTGGGCGTCGCCGTTGTCGCCGCGGGCGTAATAGGTGCGCCAGACCTTCTCGCGCAGGTCGCGGCGATCCGAATAGGTCAGGAACGGGTCCATCGACGAGCGCGTATTGAGGATCGCGTACTGGCCGGCCTTGCCATGCTCCTTGGCGGCCTGGGCGGCGGCGTCTCGCACGTCCTTCGGCAGGCCCGCGAGATCCTTCTCGTCCAGATAGAGGACGTAGTCCGTCTCGTCGGCCAGCAGGTTCTGGTTGAAGGTCGTGAAGAGGCTGGCGAGCGCCTTGTTGATCTCGGCGACGCGCGCCTTGGCGGCGGGCGATAGCTTGGCGCCGGCGCGGACGAAGGCGTTCCAGCGCACCCAGGCGAGCCGCTGCTGTTCGGGCGTCAGCTTGGCCCGAGCCTCGTAGACGGCCTCGATG
>DASXKT010000056.1:0-12447 GCA_036496685.1 Phenylobacterium sp. | reverse complement strand
ACCGCGCAGACGCAGGAAAATGGATGGCTTTTGCGCCGACCGGCCCGCAAGTATTTGCCGGAAGCAAGATCATTGCGCGGAAAACTCCGTCGGCCGAGTTTTTACACAGCCTCGGTCGATTGCGGACGCTCAAAGGTCGGCTTTCGGAATCTGAACATGGAGGCGCGACGGCGGTGCGGACCAGGCGCCGCAACGCTCTGCCTAACGCCCAGTCGCTGGTCTCGGATCGATGTCGATCTCCGACAAGGCGACTTCCGTTTGACATCGCCGCTTAGGATTTAGAACCTGTTTTGAGACCGGAGCGTGCGATGGCGATCGACTGGGCGGCGGCTCATGAGGCCTATAGGCGCGATGGGGCGGTGCGCGTGCCAGGCCTGCTGAACGGCGAACAGTTGGACGCCGCGCTCAAGGCTTGGGAGTGGAGCCTTGCAAACCCGACGCCCGCCAATGCGCCTAGGCTGAGGCGTGATGGCACGCCGCTGTTCTATGCCGACTCCTACAGCGCAAACGTCATGGACGGATATCGGGCGATGCTGGAGGCGTCCCCGATCCCGGAGGCGTGCGCGAGGCTCTGGGGAACCGACCCCGTCTGGTTCATCTACGAGCAGGTGTTCCTGAAGGAGGGCGGCGACACCCGCCGCACGCCGTGGCACCAGGACGGCTCGTATATCCCGATCGACGGCGACGACGTGGCCGTGGCGTGGATCACCTTCGAGCCCTTGTGCAAGGACGACAGCCTCGAGTTCGTGCCAGGCTCGCATCTGGGCCCGATGTACAACACCTCAAAGTTCGACCCGAAGGACGACACGATCCCGCACGACGAGACCCTGCCTTATCCGCGGCTGCCGCCGATCGAGGCGGAACGCGAGAAGTGGCCGACCATCTCCTGGGCGGTTGAGCCGGGTGACGTGATCTTCTTCCACTTCCGCACCCTGCATGGCGGCGCCCCGACGCGACAGGGTCAGCGGCGCCGGACCCTGACCCTCCGCTTTTTCGGGGAGCACGCCCACTACGACCCCAAGACGGCCAAGGCGTTGCCCAATGCGCCGGACATGGCGACGCGGCTGGGACCCGGCGACCTCATGCGAGCGCCGGGCTTCCTGCAACTCTACCCGAAGGCTGGGACGCCCGAGGGCGTGTTGGTGGGCGCAGGATCGCGTCCGACGCAGAGCTGAGGAGGGCAGGGCGACGCGGTTGACTGCCGTTCCGTTAACGCTGGCTACCTCTCTGGCATGCCCGATCAGGTCCTCATCAGCGAGAAACACGATGGCGTGGCGTTGCTCACGCTCAATCGGCCGGCTGCGCGCAACGCCCTGAACGCCGACCTCACCCGGGCGCTATGCGACGGGATCGCCGCGAACCAGGACGCGGGGTGCATCGTCATCACCGGCGCCGACCCGGCGTTCTGCGCCGGGCTGGATCTGCGAAACCTCGGCGTCGAGCGGCTTGCCGACTTGCCGTCCTATACAGATGCGATGGTGGCCTCGCAGACGCCGTTGATCGCCGCCGTGAACGGGCCGGCGGTGACGGGCGGCTTCGAAGTGGCCCTGCTCTGCGACTTTATCGTTGCGTCGGAGCGCGCGACCTTCGCCGATACCCACCTGCGGGTCGGCGTCTATCCGGGGCCGGTGGTCGTCGATCTTCCCCGCCGCGTGGGCATGGCCTGGGCGCGCGAAATCTCTCTCAGCGGCAATTTCGTCGATTCAGCGACGGCGCTGCGGATCGGGCTGGCGAACCACCTTGTCCCGCACGCCGAGTTGTTGCCGTTCACCCTGAAGCTTGCCCAATCCATCGCCGAGCAGCCTCGCGACATGGTGACGGCCCTGCGCCGTGACTGGGACGAGAGCGTAGGCCCGCCCGTGGCGGAGGGACGCCGCGTGCATGCGCAACACGCGAGACAGGGCGGCTTCGGCGGCAACTTGGGCGCCGACATCGCCGAGCGGCGCGAACGTGTGCTGGCGCGCTCGCGCGATCAGCGCCGCCGGTGACGATGGGCGGGGCCGCCACCCAGGGGCTTCCCGTCGGCGAGATCGCGCCGGCCCATCGATTTGATGGCGAGGCGCTCGACCGATATCTGCGCGATGTCGTCCCGGACTTTGGCGACGGGCTGGAGATCCATCAGTTCCAGGGGGGCGCCTCGAACCCGACCTTCCTGCTGGTGACGCAAGGCGTGCACGGCGGGGTCAGGCGCTACGTGCTGCGCAAGAAGCCGCCCGGCGTCCTACTCGCCAGCGCTCACCAGGTGGACCGCGAATACGCCGCCATGCGCGCGCTGAGGGCGACCGATGTGCCCGTGCCGAACGCCCGCATCCTCTGCCAGGACCCGGAGATCATCGGCACGGATTTCTACGTCATGGACTTCGTCCCCGGCCGCATCCTGACGGACGCCTCGCTGCCGGGCGTGTCGGCGCGGGACCGGGCGGCGATCTACGACGACTTTGGCGCGGCGCTGGCCCGGCTGCACCAGGTCGACTTCGCGGCGGTGGGCTTGGCCGAGTGGGCGCGGCCCGGCGACTTCATCGACCGCCAGCTCGGTCGCTTCACCAAGCAGTACCGGGCGGCCGAGACCGAGCCGATCGCCGCCATGGAGGCGCTGATCGAAGAGCTGCCGGAGGCGGCGCCGCCCGACCGGCGCACCGCCATCGTCCACGGCGATTTCAAGCTCGGCAACATGATCTTCCATCCGACAGAGCCGAGGCTGATGGCCGTGCTGGACTGGGAGCTCGCGACCATCGGGGACCCGCTTGCCGACCTCGCCTTTAGCGCGCTCCCATGGCATCGGGCCGCCGGCGCCGGAGGGAACCCAATGCTCGGGCAGAGCGGCGTCGACAGCGGAATCCCGTCGGAAGCCGACTATGTACGCGCCTATTGCCGGCGCACCGGCCGCGACGGGGTGGCCGGCTGGAACTTCTACCTGGCATTCGCGATGTTCCGGCTCGCGTCGATCATGCAGGGTGTCTACCGGCGTGTGCTGGATGGCACGGTCGCGAGCAGCTTCGCGGCCGTCAACCAGGCGCCGGATCTCGCGGATCGGGCGCTGGCCGCGCTGAACGACGAAAGCCTGCGGGAGATCGCATAGCGGTGAGCGACGACCGGCGGCGGGAAGCAAAGCGAGCATGGAGGCTCACAGCATGAACTCGGGTGCGGCGGATTTCGATGTCGTGGTGGTGGGCGCCGGGTTCGGCGGTCTCGCCATGCTTCACCGGCTGCGGGAGGCGGGCTTCTCCATGCAAGGCGTGGAGCTGGGCGATAGCGTCGGCGGCACCTGGTATTGGAACCGCTACCCGGGCGCGCGGGTGGACATCCAGAGCGTCGAGTACTCGCTGAGCATCTCGAAAGAGGTCCAGGACGAATGGACCTGGACCGAGCTGATGGCGCCGCAGGAGGAGTTGGAGCGCTACGTCAACTTCGTCGCCGACCGGCTGGATCTGCGCCGCCACATCAAGTTCGAGACAAAGGTCACGGCGGCGACCTGGGACGAGGAAAGCGCCACGTGGCTGGTCCAGACCGACCGCGGCGACCGGTGGCGGGCGCGCTTCGTCGTGACGGCCGTCGGGTGCCTCTCGGCGCCCCTGGAACCCGCGATTGAGGGCCTCCGGACCTTCGCCGGCGACACGCTCTACACCAACCGCTTCCCGAAGGAGGGCTACGACTTCCAGGGCAAACGCGTGGCGATCATCGGCACCGGCTCGTCCGGCGTGCAGGCGACGCCCGTAGTCGCGCGCCAGGCCGAGCGCCTTTACGTCTTCCAGCGCTCCGCGGCCTACACCATGCCGGCCGGCAACCGGCCCTGGGGGCCCGGCGAGTTCGAGGCGCTGCGTACCGACTACGCTGCGATCCGCGCGGCGCAGCTCGCATCACCGCTTGGTGCGGCGCGCTTCGGCGCCGTGGCGATCGGCGATTTGAACCCTACGCCGCCGAAGATCCTCGAAACGCCGATGGAGGAGCGCCTGGCGCGACTCGAGCGCGAGGGCTGGCTCGCCGCCACACCATTCGCCTGGGCGGACGTCGCGACCGACATCGAGGCCAACCGCGCCGCCCAGGAGCTCTACGCCGAGATGATCCGCCGCGAGGTGAAGGATCCCGAGACGGCCGCGGCGCTCGTTCCGCAATACCCAATGGGATGCAAGCGGCCGATCATCGACATCGGCTACTTCGAGACCTTCAACCGTCCGAACGTGACCCTGGTCGACCTTCGCAAGGGCGCGATCCGGCGCATCACGCCGGAGGGGATCGAGACCGAGCAAGGCTTCTTCCCGCTGGACGTCATCGTCTACGCGACGGGCTTCGACGCCATGACCGGCGCGCTCAACCGGATCGACATTCGGGGCCGGCAGGGCCGCCTGATGCGCGAGGCCTGGCTCGCCGAAGGTCCTCGCAGTTATCTGGGACTCATGGTGGCGGGCTTCCCGAATTTCTTCACGATCACTGGCCCCGGCAGTCCGTCGGTGCTCACCAACATGGTCGCGTCGATCGAGCAGCACAGTCAGTGGATCGTAGAGTGCCTGGTCTCCATGCGGGAGAAGGGCTTGCGCACGATCGAGGCGGAGCCGGACGCCCAGGAGGACTGGGTGAGGCACGTGGCCGAGCTCGCGCAGGGCGGTGTGCGCGTGCACGAGAGCTGCACGTCCTGGTATCTCGGGGCCAACGTTCCGGGGAAGGTGCGCGTCTACATGCCCTACGCCGGCGGCCTGAACGTCTACCGCGATCGCTGCGATGAGGTCGCCAGCCTTGGCTATCCGGGTTTCGCGATGGTGTGAGGCCGCGAGCGGCGGTCTTAGCGTTCAGGAGACTGGCGAGGCTGCTCGACAGTTCGTCGGGAGGTCGGGGTGCTCATGCCCCCTGCTCACGCGCGCGCTTCACCCGCAGCCGCGCGGTGATCTCGGCATGTCGCTCGCGGTTGACGTTGTACGGTATGAAGACAAGGGCGCCGAGGAGGCTGAGGGCGGCGGGGAGCAGCGCCCAATATGCAATCAGATGGACCTGGATGGACTCGGCGACCTCCACGCCGATCTGCCGCCCCGCATCGCGCGGGAAGTGCATGAGGTCGAGCGCGAACCCGCCCACCATCTGGCCGACGCCCGCGGCCGCCTTCTGGGCGAATCCCAGGCCCGCGAAGTAGAGCCCCTCGCGCCGGGAGCCGAACAGGTCCTCGTGTTCGTCGGCCGCGTCGGCCATCATCGACGGATAGGCGATGAAGATGATCCCGCAGCCGAAGCCGAGGATGAGACACATCGGGATCAGCCAGGCGAGCGCGTCTGCGCCGGTGGGCCTGACCAGACCGGTCACCCGCAGGATCGGCAGGATCATCCAGGCCAACATCACCAATGCGAACCCGGCGCCTACCGCCGTCTTCTTTTCCACGAAACGCAGAAGAAAGGGGGTAAGCGGGGTGCCGACCAGGATGCCGAACAGCAGGGCGTAGGCGAGGATCTGGATCGTCTCAGGCCGAATTTTCCAGACGAAGACGTAGACGTGGTTGTTGAGCGCCGAGCTGATCCCCGCGGCGCTCGAGAAGATCAGAATGGAGAAGAAGAGGGACAGGAACGACTTGTTACGCACGATCTCGGACACGCCGTGGACCAGCCGCTTCAGCATCGGATCGGGGTGCGTGCGCGGTTGGGGCAGGTTCGCGGCGAAGCGCCAGACGCCGGCGCAGCAGATGAGCGCGCAGACCAGCATGATCGAGGCGATCGTCCATCCGAACGCCGGGTAGTGGTCGGGCTTTTGGAGGCCCCCCACCCCGGCGAAGAACACGGAATACGCCAGGGCCGTGAGGATCACGCCGGTCACGATGCCTGCGATCAGGCGGTAGGAGACGATCCGGGAGCGCTCCAGGTAGTCGTCTGACATTTCGCCGCCGAGCGCGAAGTAGGGGATGTTGTACATCGAGGCGAAGGCGCGAACGCCGACCTTCGTCAGCGCCAGCCAGCCGAACATCAGGAACGGAGCCAGGCCGGGTGGTGGCGAGAACAAGAGCCCCATCGTCACCATGGCGAGCGGCGCGCCCACCAGCATGACCGGGACGCGGCGGCCCAGCTTCGAGCGCACCCCGTCCGACCACGAGCCGATCAGGGGGTCAAAGGCTCCGTCCAGCGCCATCGCGATCGCCAGCGCCGTGCCGACGAGCGTGCCGGAAAGCCCGAGCACAGCTGTGTAGTAGAAGAAGATGAAGCCGGCGATGCCGAGATAGCTGGACTCCACCACCTGGCCGAAGCAGTAGGCCAACTTCACGCCGATAGGCGGCTTCACCGCGACGGACTGGGCTGTCGACGCTCCGGCGCTGCCCGCAAGGCTCTCCGCGACCGCCATGGTTCCTCCGCCCGGCGCCTTTTGAACGAACGGTAGGCGCTTCACGGCCCTTGGCAACGCTGACGCCACGTCACTCGGGACAAACCCCCGCCGAGGTCGGAAGCAGGGCTTGGCGTTCCTTGGGTCAAGGGTCCTAGGCTCCGCTGGAACGGCAGCCGGGAGGATCCCATGGCGAAGACGATCGAGGGCTTCAAGACGCGCTTGGACCCGGCAGATGAGTATCCGCACGATCCTGGGGCGGCGAAGAACTACAACGAAAGCATGTACTTCAACGTCTTCGATCCCGCGAAGAAGGCGGGCGGCTGGTTCCGGATCGGCAACCGTCCGAACGAGAACTACGCCGAGATCAGCGTCTGCATCTACCTTCCGGACGGGCGGATCGCCTTCATGTTCGGCCGCCCCACGATCGACGGCAACCGCGAGATGGCCGCCGGGGGATTGAAGGTCGAGGTGGTCGAGCCCTTCAAGCGGCTGAAGGTGGGATTCACCGGCAAGGCCCTGCTGCTGGAGCGTCCGCTGGAGATGTCAGACCCCAAGCGGGCCTATCGCGAGAATCCCAGCGTGCCTTGCACCGTCGACCTCGACTACGAGGGCGTCTCACCGATGTACGGCGGGGAAACGGTGAGGGCCGATGGTTCGTCCCTCGAGATCGATCCGGAAAAGTCCTTCGCCAAGGCGCACTACGAACAGCACTGCGCCGCCAGCGGCGTCGTGACGGTCGGCGACGAACGGTTCGAGATTTCCGGTTTCGGCCTGCGGGACAAGTCTTGGGGGCCGCGGCATTGGCAGGCCATCGACTGGTACCGCTGGTGCCCGATGAACTTCGGGCGCGACTTCGGGATGATGTTATCGGTGATCGGTGACGGAAAGGGTGGAGCCCGGCAGGGCGGCATGGTGTTCCGGGATGGCGTCTACGATCTCATCGAAGAGTGCGTCATCGAAAGCGACTGGGACGAGCACGGCTACCAGACTGCTCTGCGGTCCAAGGTGAAGACCGCCGCCGGCAAGACCTACGAGGTCAGCGGGCGCGTCGTCTCCCTCATCCCCTTGCGCAACCGCCGCCAGACGCCGGACGGCCGCGAACTCCAGACCCGGATCACCGAGGGCATGACGGAATACCGTTGCGGCGACCTGGTGGGCTACGGTCTCAGCGAATACCTCGACCAGATCGTCGACGGGGCGCCGAGCGGCCGAACGGCCGGGTACTAGCCCCGTGAGCCTGGACGACAAGATCCGCTCCAGCCTGACCCTGCCCGCCATCTGCGCGCCGATGTTCCTGGTGACCGGCCCGGCGCTCGTCCGGGAGGCGTGCAAAGCCGGCGTCATCGGCGGCTTGCCGCGCCAGAACGCCCGCAGTCTTGAGGAGTTCGAGGGTTGGCTGGCTGAGATCACTCTGGGCCTGGATGAGGCCCGCCGCGCCGATCCAGCGGTGCGGATCGCCCCGATCGCGGTCAACTATCCAACGCGTATGGCTCCTGACGAGCTGGCTGCGAACATGGCGCTCTGCGCCAAGTACGGCGTCGAGATCATCATCAGCGTGGGCGGCGATCCACCGAGCTGGTGGGACGCGTGCACGACTTCGGCGGCAAGGTGTTCCACGACGTCCCCAGCCTGCGCTTCGCCGAGAAGGCCATCGCCGCCGGAGCCGACGGCCTCAACTGCATAGGGGCGGGCGGCGGCGGCCACTCGGGTACGATCAGCCACTTGGCGCTCATTCCGCGCATCCGGGCGATCTACGACGGAACGATCGTGATGGCTGGCGCCGTCTCCACGGGGGCCGTGATCCGAGCGGCAGAGGTGTTGGGCGCGGATCTCGCCTATCTGGGCACCCGGTTCATCGCCACCCAGGAGTCAGACGCTCCGGACGAGTACAAGCAGCTCCTGGTCAGCCAGAACTCGACCGACCTGATCTACACCGGCGACGTGGCCGGTGTGCCGGCCAACTGGATGATCGAATCCATCCGCCGGATCGGGCTCGACCCCGACAACCTGCCAAAACCGCTGGGCCGCGGCATGCGGCACGACCACCTTCCGGAAGGCGTGACGCCCTGGAAAAACCTGTGAGCGCCGGCCAGGGCGTCGACCTGATCGAGGACATCCCGACGGTGGCCGAGCTCGTTCTGCGGTTGCGCCGAGAATACGCCGCCGCCTGCCAAGCGCCGAGTCTGCTCGACGCGGCGCGGCTCGCCGACGAAGCGATGGATACGCCGGCGGCATAGGGCCGCTTGCCTGACGTGGCGTCGGGCCGATCACGATGACCTTCAAGACGATGTCGCGCAGGAGAAGCAGATGGACGACGCCAGCCCGGTAAAGGGCCCGGTCCTCGACTTCGACCCAGGCGCGTTGCGCGAAAAGTATCGGCAGGAGCGGGACAAGCGGCTGCGGGCCGATGGCGAGGCCCAATACGTGGAGGTCTCCGGGCCCTTCGCGCGGTACGCTGAAGACGACCCCTATGCCGATCCGGATTTCACGCGGGCCCCGCTCACGGACGAGGTCGAGGTCGCCATCATCGGCGGAGGCTTCTCGGGGCTCCTGGCGGCGGCGCGGCTGCGCGAAGCTGGTGTCAACGACTTCCGCATCATCGAGGCGGGCGGCGACTTCGGGGGCACCTGGTACTGGAATCGCTATCCGGGCGCCCAGTGCGACATCGAGAGCTACTGCTACCTGCCGCTCCTGGAGGAGCTGGGTTACATCCCAAAGGAGAAGTACTCGTACGTCGGCGAGATCTTCGAGCATTCTCAGCGCATCGGCCAGGCCTACGGCCTTTATGACGTCACCTGCTTCCAGACGCGGGTCAATGCGCTCTCCTGGGACGGGGAGCTGAAGCGCTGGCGTATCCGCACAAACCGCGGCGACGACATGAAGGCGCGGTTCGCGATCATGGCGCTGGGGACTGCAAGCCGCGCCAAGCTGCCGGGCATCCCGGGGCTGGAAACCTTCGAAGGCCACAGTTTCCATACGAGCCGATGGGACTACGGCTACACCGGCGGCGACACGACGGGAAACCTGACAAAGCTCGGCGACAAGCGGGTCGCAGTTATCGGCACCGGGGCGACGGCGATCCAGTGCGTGCCCTACGTCGGCAACTACGCCCAGCATCTCTATGTTTTCCAGCGCACGCCTTCGTCGTTGGATCTGCGGGGCAACAAACCGACTGACGACGCCTGGGCCCAGAGCCTGGAGCCCGGCTGGCAACGGGCGAGGCGGCATAACTTCGCCGACATCGTCGAGGGCCGGCCGTTCCAGGAGGACCTGGTCAACGACAGCTGGACCGACATCTTCCGCAGCCTGGCCGCCGGGTTCCGGGCCGCCGCCAGTCGCGGCGAAAAGCTGTCGCCCGAGGAGGCGGCGAAGCAGGCCGAACTGGCCGACTTCGCAAAGATGAACAAGGTCCGCGCCCGTGTGGACGAGACCGTGAGCGACCCCGCGGTCGCCGAGGTGCTGAAGCCCTGGTACCGCCAGTTCTGCAAGCGCCCGACCTTCAACGATGAGTTCCTGCCGGCCTTCAACCGACCCAACGTGACGCTGGTGGACGTGAGCGAAACGAAGGGCGTCGAGCGGATCACTAAGACAGGCGTGGTGGCGAACGGGGTCGAGTATCCCGTCGACTGCATCATCTACGCCTCGGGCTTCGAGATCTCGACGGCGTTCAAGCGACGGGTGGGCATCGAGATCACCGGCCGTGATGGGCTGTCGCTCTACGACTACTACAAGGACGGCTTCCGCACCTTGCACGGCCATTCGAGCCGCAATTTCCCCAACTGGTTCTACATCGGCATCGGCCAGAACGGGCTGTCCGTGAACATGACGGCCATGTTCGATGACCAGGCCCAGCACATCGCCTACATCATCGCCGAGGCGAAGGCGCGAGGGGCGGTGACGGTGGAGCCGACGGCCGAAGCGGAGGAGGCCTGGGTCGAGACGATCCGCTCGGTGGCGATCCTTAACCGCGACTTCCAGAACGCTTGCACGCCCGGATATTACAACAACGAGGGCGGCGAGCGGTCAGGGGGGTTGAACGGCCAGACCTACACGCCAGGGATCAACAAGTTCAACGCGCTGCTGGCAGAATGGCGGGCGAAGGGCGATCTCGCAGGCCTGGAGCTCAAGGCCGGATAACGATGGCAAGGCCGGGTCGCCTGGACCCCTTGCGAACTCGCCAGCGGTGCTTCCGGCGACCGCTGAGAAAGGTCCGCCTGGAGCTGCAATCGGCTCCGCACCTGACCTTCAGCTTGAACCGATGCGGATCGCAGCGTTCGACCGATGTTGCAGGCGATGTCCTGTGTCTTCCAGCCGGGACTACCGTTTGGGTGCGAACCACTTCTCGCGGATTTCCCGCTTCAGGACCTTGCCGGTCGCCGTGCGAGGCAGATCCTCTTCCGTAAGTTCGAAGAAGGTGGGGATTTTGAACCTCGCCAGCTTTGGACCCAGGCTCTCCTTGAGCTCGTCGACCGTCTCGGGCCGGTTGTCCTCGGCGCGCACCTGGACGAGGGCGCCGACTTCCTCGCCATACATCTTGTCCGGCACGCCGACGACCGTCGCGTCCTTCACCAGCGGATGTTCGAGCAGCGCAGCCTCCACCTCGGCGCAGTAGACGTTCTCGCCGCCGCGGATGATCACGTCCTTCTTGCGGTCGACGACGTAGTAGAAGCCCTCGGCGTCGCGATAGCCGAGGTCGCCGCTGCGGAACCAGCCGCCGCCGAACGCAGCCTCGGTGGCTTCCGGATTGTTCCAGTAGCCCGGGATCACATTAGGCCCACGGATCCAGACCTCCCCGACCGATCCCTGCGGCGCCTCGTTACCGTCGTCGTCCACGATGCGGATGTCGGCGGTGGCCGCCGGGCGGCCGACGCTTTCTGGATTGGCGAGGTAGTCGGCCCCGCTGTTGGCGATGATCGCGCTGGTCGTCTCGGTCAGCCCGTAGCCGTTGCCCGGCGCGGCCTTCTGCTCGAACCGCTCGCCAATGGTGCGCACGAGGTCGGGCGGCACGGGCGCGCCGCCCGACGCGATGCCGATCAGGGAGGAGATGTCGGCCTTCGTCTCCATCGCCGTTTCCAGGAGCTGGCGCACGACGATCGGGGCGCCGGCGACGCTGGAGAGCTTGTAGGTCTCCACGAGGCGCACGCCCTCGGCGGGGACCCACTTGTACATGAGCGCCAGCTTCGAGCCGAAAACCGTCGAGACGTAGAGCCCGGACAGGCCGCCGATGTGGAAGAACGGGAACGTCTGCAGCGCGCCGGGCTGGGGGGCGTCGGGATCAGGGGGCTGATCGGCGAGGCCCGCCAGATGGCGCGCGATCTGACCGCCCAGCATGGTGTTGTAGATGTTGGTTACGTGGTTGCGCTGGTTGGCGACGGCGCCTTTCGGATTGCCGGTCGTGCCTGAGGTGTAGAGGATCGTCGCGAGATCTTCGGGGCCGATGTCGACGGCCGGCAGCTCGGTGGCGGCGCCGTCCGCCGCCTTGTCGAAATCGACGCCGGCGAAATCCATCCCGTCGGCGCGCGCGACGAGGATCGTCTTGATGTCGAGGTTCCGGAGCAACGGCGCGATGCGTTCGAACCGCTCTCCGTCGATCAGCAGCGCCGCGGGCGCGGAATCCTTCAGCGCATATTCCAACTCCGGTCCCGTCCACCACGCATTAAGAGAGACGGAGATCGCGCCGATGACCTGGCACGCCCAGAAAGTGATGATCCATTCGGGATAGTTGCGCATTCCGATGGCGACGCGGTCGCCCTTCCTCACACCCTGCGCGATCAGGTAGTGCGCTAGCGAGGCGACCTTGCGGTAGTGCTGCTCGAACGTCAGCGTCTCGTCCTCATACATGAGGAAGAGGCGATCCCCATAAGCTCTCGTCGTTTCGAACAATACCCGGAGCGATGGCGGCGCATGGGCATACACGCGAATTGGATAACCCAGCGCGCGGTCTTCCCTCAGCTCGAACATGCCCGCACCGGGCCCGGTCAGGGCGGCGACCACTTCTTCGCGCGTCGGCACTTCTCATTCCCTCCCGCTTCAACACATCGCCAGTGTAATTAGCGTTGGCAACGTTGCATGGTCATCTCACGCCAGAGCGAGCACGCCCAGTCCCCGCTCCGGTCGAGGAGATCCTCGACCCGCACTTCCCGATCTGCGATC
>DASXKT010000055.1:0-5080 GCA_036496685.1 Phenylobacterium sp. | reverse complement strand
CGGCGAATAGCCGCAAAATCCCGGCAATCCTTAGCGAGACCTTACCCAACAAGGCCTTGCTTCCGCCTTCCGACACTCCGATATTTACACCGCGTCCAATCCGGACGTTCAAATCAAGGGTTCTGCTCAAATGAGCGACTTCAACCGCGGCTACGCGCGCACGGTCCAGGCGGACCGCGCCGACATGTCGGTTGACGCAGGCCTCCGCAGTTTCATGCTTGGGGTCTACAACAAGGTGGCGCTGGGCCTCGTGCTTTCGGCTGGCCTCGCGTTCCTGACCGGCGCCTATCCGCCGGTCCGCGACCTGATGTTCCGCATCAGCGCCGACGGACGGCTCGCCGGCTTCACCCCTCTGGGCATGATCGTGGCGTTCGCGCCGCTGGCAGTGCTGCTGGTGTCGGGCTTCGCGCTGCGCAATCCGACGGCCAGGAGCGCCGGTGCGCTCTACTGGACCATTGTCAGCCTGATCGGCGCCTCGCTGGGCGTTGTCGTGCTGGTCTATACCGGCGCTTCCATCGCCTCGACCTTCCTGATCACCGCCGCCGCCTTCGGCGCCCTCTCCCTGGTGGGCTACACCACCAAGAGGGACCTGACGGGCTTCGGCAGCTTCCTGATCATCGGCGTGGTCGGCTTGGTGATCGCCAGTGTGGTCAACATGTTCCTGCACATGGCGGCCATCGCCTTCATCGTGAACATCCTGGGCGTGCTGATCTTCGCAGGCCTCGTCGCCTACGACACGCAACGTCTGAAGATGACCTACTATCAACTGGGCGGCGACCAGGTGGCCATGAGCGTGGCGACCAACTACGGCGCGCTGAGCCTCTACATCAACTTCATCAACCTCTTCCAATTCCTGCTGAGCATGCTGGGCACCCGCCGCTAGGGCCTAGGCTCCAGGACTTCAGAGATCGGCCCCGGCGGGAAACCTCCGGGGCCTTTTTCTTAGTCGACCACCTTGAACCGGCCGCGGTCGAAGAAGCGCAAGACCTGCTCGAGGTCGTGGCCGCGGCGCAGGATCATGCCCCCCTGGCCCAGCACCGCCCAGGCGCCTTGCCGGCGGGCCAGGGCGGGGCGCTTCTCGATGCGATAGAGCGGGGCTTCGGAGCTGCGCTTGTAGACCGAGAACATCGCCGATTCAGCGAGGCCGTCGATGGCGTAGTCGCGCCATTCGCCGGCGGAGACCATCCGGCCATAGAGGGAAAGCAGGCGGGTGAGTTCGCGCCGCTCGAAAAAGACGATCGCCTGACGCGGCGACGCGTAGGACGTGTCGAAGGCCATTGCGGTGAGGGTAGACCTGAATCGGCCTCTCTAGCCAGAGGGGACCCTCAACTCCCCCGCCTCGAAATGACCTTATTCCGGACCCGCGAGCGCCCGATGGGGCGCCGATATTGCGAGGGTCGGTTGGTCAGAGACGGCGGTCCCGGATCCTGAACAGCCCCCCCAGCCCCCCTGGATCGGCGGCCTGGCTGACCGACGCGTAGATCTCCTCCAAATGCGAACCCCCGCGGGTGCACTCCAACCGCGGGGGTTTTCGCGTCTGCGGTACGCCAGGCTTCGTCCGTCAGGCCTTGGGCTCGGCCGCGGCCAGCACGCGCCCGCCGTGGCCCGCCTGAACCAGGACCACGCTCTTCAGACCCTCCTCGGGCTCCGGAGGCAGTCGGAAGGCCACGGGCCGTCCCCGCCAGCCCCCCAACCGGGTGACCTCTCGGACGACATTCCGATGCGGGATGGTCTGGCCCTTGTTGTCCCCCGCCTTGACGGCGACGTCCTGTTCGCGCGGGTCATAGCGGATCAGCCAGACTTCACCGCCGCCCTTGGGCGAGCGCGCCGAGCCGACATAGACCCGCTCGGAGCCGAACTGGATCGCAGGGGGATTGCGCGCCGCCTTGGCGGCCTCGGCCACCAGCTTGTCCACCTTGTCGGTCTTCGAACCGGGCGCCTGAGCCGCCCCGTCCACCACGACCTGAGGGGTATAGGGTTCGCGCAGTTCGAGCTTGGCCACGTAGGCCTTCTGGCGGTCGGCGAATTCCGGCTTGGCGAAGGTGTCGGCCCAGCCGAGGTAGTCCCAGTAGTCGACAGAGAACGTCAGGGCCAAAACGCCGGGCTTGTCGGCGAGCTTGGCCACATGCGCGTTGGCCTCGCCACAGGACGCGCAGCCCTGCGCTGTGAAGAGCTCGACCACCACGGGAGGCCTGGCCGCCGCTACCGGCGTTGCGGCCAGAGGCAGGGCGAGCAGGACCAGGCTGAAAAGCGCCGCTTTCCGCATCGCCTCGGGCTTAAGCGGTGTTCTTCGCCCTGTAAATTGCAACAAGGTGTGACCAGTGCCGAACGGGCGACGCGCCGAGGCGTCGCCCGTCCTGCAATCCGGTTTAGGCCGCCGGCCGCGCGAGGTTTCGCAGCACGTAGTTCAGCACGCCGCCGTTCTTGAAGTACTCGAGTTCGGTGGGCGTATCGATGCGGCAGCGGACCGGGAAGCGCGCGATGCGGCCGTCGGACGGACGGTACATCTCGATGGTCAGCTGGCGGCGCGGCGACAATTCCGTCAGCCCGCGGATGGTGACGATCTCCTCGCCGGTGAGGCCGAGCTTGTGCCAGCCTTCCTGCAGGAACTGGAGCGGCAGCACCCCCATGCCGACCAGGTTCGAGCGGTGGATACGCTCGAAGCTTTCGGCGACGACGGCGCGGACGCCCAGCAGCTTGGTGCCCTTGGCCGCCCAGTCACGCGACGAGCCGGTGCCGTATTCCTTGCCCGCGAACACGACCAGCGGCCGGCCCTCGGTCTGGTAGCGCATGGCCGCGTCGTAGATCGACATGACGTCGCCCGAGGGGAAGTGCTTGGTCATGCCCCCTTCGATCTCAGGCGTGATGCGGTTGCGGATCCGGATGTTGGCGAAGGTGCCACGCATCATGATCTCGTGGTTGCCGCGACGCGCGCCGTAGGAGTTGAACTCCGAGGTTGGCACCTGGCGGTCGCGCAGGTACTCGCCGGCCGGCGATGTGGCCTTGATCGAGCCGGCCGGGGAGATGTGGTCGGTGGTGATCGAGTCGCCGAAGACGCTCAGGATGCGCGCTTCCACGATGTCGGTGACCGGCTTGGGGTCCATCGACATGTCCTGGAAGTAGGGCGGGTTCTGGACGTAGGTCGAACGCGTATCCCAGGCGTAGGTCTGGCCGCCGGAGACCTTGATGCCCTGCCAGGCCTTGTCGCCCTTGAAGACGTCGGCGTAGCGGGTGGCGAACATCTTGTGCGTCACGTGCTTGCGCTGCAGGGCCGCGACTTCCTCGGTCGTGGGCCAGATGTCCTTCAGGTAGACGGGCTTGCCGTCCTTGCCCTCGCCGAGCGGCTCGGTGGCGATGTCCAACTGCATGGAGCCGGCCAGCGCGTAGGCCACCACCAGCGGCGGCGAAGCCAGGTAGTTGGCGCGCACGTCCGGGTTCACGCGGCCTTCGAAGTTGCGGTTGCCCGACAGCACGGAGACGGCGACCAGGTCGCCCTTCTGCACGGCGTCGGAAATCGGCTCAGGCAGCGGGCCGGAGTTGCCGATGCAGGTGGTGCAGCCGTAGCCCACCAGGTTGAAGCCGAGCGCGTCCAGCGACTTCGTCAGGCCAGCGGCCTTCAGGTAGTCGGTGACCACCTGGCTTCCGGGCGCCAGCGAGGTCTTCACCCAGGGCTTCACCTTCAGGCCCTTTTCGACGGCCTTCTTGGCCACCAGGCCCGCGGCGATCAGCACGCTGGGGTTGGAGGTGTTGGTGCACGAGGTGATGGCCGCGATCACCACGTCGCCGTGGCCGACGTCGAAGTTCTCGCCCTCGACCTTCACGCGGGTCGCCATGTCGTCGGCCTTGCCGAAGTCACCGGCCAGGGCGGCCTTGAACTCGACGGCGGCGCCAGTCAGCACCACGCGGTCCTGCGGACGCTTGGGCCCGGCGAGCGACGGCAGGACGCTGCCGAGGTCAAGCTCCAGGGTATCGGTGAACACCGGATCCGGATCGGTCGGCTCGCGCCAGATGCCCTGTTCCTTGGCATAGGCCTCGACGAGTTCCACACGGTGCGGATCACGGCCGGTAGCCGTCAGGTAGTCGATGGTCGAGCGGGTCACCGGGAAGAAGCCGCAGGTCGCGCCGTACTCCGGGGCCATGTTGGCGATGGTCGCCTGGTCCTCGATGGTCATCCGCGCGAGGCCGGGGCCGTAGAACTCCACGAACTTGCCGACCACGCCCTTCTTGCGCAGCATCTGGGTGACGGTCAGCACCAGGTCGGTGGCCGTCGCGCCCTCAGGAAGCGCGCCCTCGAGCCTGAAGCCGATGACCTCGGGGATCAGCATCGGGATCGGCTGGCCGAGCATGGCCGCCTCTGCCTCGATGCCGCCGACGCCCCAACCCAGGACCGAGAGGCCGTTGACCATGGTCGTGTGGCTGTCCGTGCCAACGACCGTGTCGGGATAGGCGACAGGCTGGCCGCCCTCGTCGTTCACCCAGACGGTCTGGGCAAGGTATTCGAGGTTCACCTGGTGGCAGATGCCGGTGCCGGGGGGCACCACGCGGAAGTTGTTGAAGGCCGAGGAGCCCCAGCGCAGGAAGCGATAACGCTCCATGTTGCGCTCGTACTCGCGCTCGACGTTCTCGCCGAAGGCCTTGGCGGTGCCGAAGTAGTCGACCATCACCGAGTGGTCGATGACCAGATCGACGGGGTTCAGCGGATTGATCTTCTCGGGATTGGCGCCGAGGTGGGTCATGGCGTCGCGCATCGCGGCGAGGTCGACGACCGCCGGCACGCCGGTGAAGTCCTGCATGAGGACGCGGGCGGGACGGAAGCTGATTTCGTGCTCGACGCTGCCTTTGTTCTCGATCCAGGCGGCGAGCGCCTGCAGGTCGTCGCGCCCGACAGACAGACCGTCTTCGTTGCGCAGCAGGTTCTCGAGCAGGACCTTCATCGATATCGGCAGGCGCGAGACGCCCGAAAGTCCGGCTTCCTCCGCCGCGCGGAGGCTGTAGTAAGCGTAGGTCTTATCGCCCACCACGAGCTCGCGGCGGGTGTTCAGGCTGTCAACTGACGCCATGTGGGGGATCCTCTCTCTGT
>DASXKT010000054.1:0-1908 GCA_036496685.1 Phenylobacterium sp. | reverse complement strand
GTTGCTTTGGCGAGCTTGATCGCCACGGGGGCGGCTGCTGCCGCTCCAGCCGAACCGCCCGTAGCGTCCGTGACGGTGACCGGCGCCCCGCCGCCGACCACGCCGGCCATAACCTACGCGCCGCCCAAGGTCGTGGACCAGAAAGACAACCAGCTGGTTTGCCGGACCGAGCCCGTGCTGGGCACGCGCCTGCCGGTCCGCCGTTGCCGCTCCGTGGGCGACATGAAGGATCGCACCCTCAACGACCGCCAGATGGTCGAGCACGTCCAGGAAAACCTGCAGCTGCGCAGCAACTAGGCTCGCTGCCCGGGGTAGGCGCGACGCATTATTCGGGGCGCGAAGGGAGGCCGTCCGACGTAGGGCGGGCCCGAACGACGGTTTCCGGGTGCAGCCCGACGTCAGCTTTCGATGCCGTTGCGGACCTTCTGAGAGTCCGCTTACGGTGACATTGGCGGGTGATCTCGGGAGGGGATGTTGCCGACCGGGTTCAGCGGGAGCGCTCTGCGCCGTCGAGACGCACTGGCGCTTAGCATCGGAGGCGGGGTTCTTTTGACCGGAGCGTTGGCCAGTGCTGCGTCCGCCGAAGGTCGCGACCTTGGGGCAATACGGGCCCTGGTGTTCGACACGTTCGGCACGGTGGTCGACTGGCGGACGTCTGTCGCCGCGGAAGTGAAGGCTTTCGGCGCGCGCCATGGCTTGCAGGTCGATGCCTTCAAATTCGCCGACGCCTGGCGGGCTGGCTACGGGCCGGCGATGCATCAGGTCCGCGTAGGACAGCTGCCCTGGACGAAGCTTGATCGCCTCCACCGCGTGATCCTGGATAAATTGCTGAGCGACTTGGGGATCAGCGGCGTGTCGGAGGCGGAGGTCGATCACCTCAATCGGGCGTGGCATCGGCTGACGCCCTGGCCGGATGCGGTCTCGGGCCTGACGCGCCTGAAGCGCAAATACGTCATCGCGCCGCTTTCCAATGGAAACGTCTCCCTGATGACCGACCTGGCCAAGTTCGGCGGGCTCCCCTGGGACTGCATCCTGGGTGCGGAACTGGCGCGCCACTACAAGCCGGACCCGGAAGTCTATCTGTCCGCCGCCGAGTTCCTGGACCTCCGGCCGGCCGAGATCATGATGGTGGCCGCCCACCTCAACGATCTGGATGCCGCCAAGGCTCAGGGACTCGCCACGGCGCTCGTTACCCGTCCGCTCGAATTCGGCCCCAAGGGTCGGCCGGACCTCAAGCCCGATGCTTCCGTCGACCTGACCGCCAGGGACTTCAACGATCTGGCGGCCCGCCTGGGCGCTTGACCGCCGGGGTCCATCGCCGGAGCCGCAGATGTTGGCACGTCCGGTTTCGGGCCTGGGCCGCATGTCCGGTTTCGACACCATCACGGACATTCCCGGGCTCTGCTTTTTGGCCAGAGCGCCCAGAAGGCTCCAAGCCGCCACGGCCTGAACGAGCGCGTGCCGACCGCCATGATCGACGGCGCCGTTTTCCAATGGCAAAGCGTCCTGAGGGATCTCGCGAAGTAGGCGCGGGCCCACGGCCCCAATCTCGCCATTCACCTCATCGACGCTGCCGGGCGATCGAGGGGACGGGGGAAACGTCATGGCACGTTGGACCGCGGCGGCGATGCTGCTGGCGACCCTGTTCGTCGGGGTCGGCGGAGCCACCTTCGCTCAGGCACCGGCCCCAGGCGCGCAGGCGAGCGCGGCGCAGCCCGTGGCGGAGACCGACGCCAGCGCGTTGGCGCGGCGCATACTGAACGCCGCGGCCGAGGGCGATACGGCCTTCCTCTTCGTCATCCACGAGGCGGACCCGAAGTCGCGCCGTCCGGACGCCGAGTGGCTGGAATTGCGCCAGCGGATCTTGCGCACCCTGCAACTGCATCGCCTCGAACAGGCGAGCGCCAC
>DASXKT010000053.1:0-24942 GCA_036496685.1 Phenylobacterium sp. | reverse complement strand
GCCCCGGAGCACAAGCGGCCGAAGATCGTCGCCATCACTGGCACCAACGGCAAGTCGACCACCACCGCCCTGATCGGCCACATCTGCGCCCAGGCCGGCCGCGACGTGCGCATCGGCGGCAACATCGGCGTCGGCGTGCTGGACCTCGAGGACATGCACGGCGGCGCCGTCTACGTGCTGGAGATGAGCTCCTACCAGCTCGACTTGACCTCCAGCCTGCACGCCGATGTGACGGTGATCCTCAACCTGTCGCCCGATCATCTGGAGCGGCACGGGAGCATGGAGGGCTATGTCTCCGCCAAGCGCCGCATCCTTCTGAACCAGGGCAAGGGCGACACCGCGGTGATCGGCGTGGACGATCCGTGGGGTCAGCAGATCTGCACCGAGATCACCGCCGCCAACCGCCGCACGATCGTGCCGATCTCGGCGTCCAAGGCCATGGGGCGCGGCATCTACGTCCTGCAAGGCATGCTCTACGACGCTACCGGCGAGCGCGCGCAGGAAGTCGCCGACCTCAACGTCGCCCGCTCGCTTCCAGGCCGCCACAACTGGCAGAACGCTGCGGCCGCCTACGCCGCCGCCAAGGGCCTCGGCATCGCCGCCGATGAAGCCGCCGAGCATCTGCTCACCTTCCCCGGCCTGGCCCACCGGATGGAGACCGTCGCCACTCTCGGCCGGGTGCGCTTCATCAACGACTCGAAGGCGACCAACGCGGACGCGGCGCGCCAGGCGCTGTCGAGCTATCCCAAGGCCTACTGGATCGCCGGCGGCCAGCCGAAGACCGGCGGCATCGAGGCCCTGGCCGACCTCTTCCCGCGCGTCGCCAAGGCTTATCTGGTCGGTGAGGCCGCACCCGCCTTCGCCGAGACGCTGAAGGACCACGCGCCCACGGTGCAGTCCGGAACCATCGATGCCGCCGTCGCCCAGGCCTACGCTGACGCCGCCAAGAGCGGCCAGGACGCTGTGGTCCTGCTCTCGCCTGCAGCGGCGTCCTTCGACCAATTCACCGACTTTGAAGCCCGCGGAGAGGCCTTCCGCGCCGCCGTGCAACGCCTGGCTCATGCTGTGAAAGGGGCTGCATGAAGGCCGCGACGCCCGGGACCCATCACGCCTTCGCCCGCTCCGACCGCTCGCCGCTCGGCGTGTGGTGGTGGACCGTCGATCACTGGATGCTGGGGGTCGTGGGCCTGCTGATCGCCGTCGGCGTGGCAATGTCGTTCGCCTCCAGCCCGGCGGCGGCGGCCCGGATGAACGTCGGCGACCCCTTCCACTTCGCCGTGCGCCAATGCGTCTTTGCGGCCGCAGCGGCGGTGATCCTGATCGCGGTCTCGATGCTGGACGTGAAGAACGTCCGGCGGAGCGCGTTCTTCATCTGGCTCGTCGCCATCGCCGTGATGATCGCGCTGCCGTTCTTCGGGCACAACGCCAAGGGGGCGACCCGCTGGCTCGAGTTCGGCGGCTTCACCTTGCAGCCGTCGGAGTTCATGAAGCCGGCGCTGATCATCCTTGTGGCTTGGATGTTCTCCGAGGGCCAGAAGGGCGAGGGCGTGCCAGGCGTGTCGATCGCCTTCGTGCTCTACTTCATCTCCGTCGGCCTGTTGCTGATCCAGCCGGACATCGGACAGACCGTGCTGATCACCGTCGCCTTCGGGGCGGCGTTCTGGATGGCCGGCGTACCCATATCCTGGGTTATGGGCCTGGGTGGCGTAGCCATTGCGGGGCTGTCCTCGACGTATTTCCTGTTCCCGCACGTGGCCAGCCGGGTCGATCGGTTCCTGTCGCCCGACAAGGCCGACACCCATCAGGTGGACCGTGCAGCCGAGGCCATCGCCGCAGGTCGGCTGATCGGCCGGGGGCCCGGCGAGGGTGTGCTCAAGCGCGCAATCCCTGACGCCCATACCGACTTCATCTATTCGGTTGCCGCAGAGGAGTACGGGCTGATCTTCTCGCTGCTGCTCATCAGCCTCTTCGGCTTCATCGTGGTGCGCGGCCTCTACAAGGCGATGAAGCTCAACGATCCCTTCGAACAGGTGGCTGCGGCGGGGCTCTTCGTGCTGGTGGGCCAGCAGGCCTTCATCAACGTCGCGGTGAACCTCGACCTGATCCCCACCAAGGGCATGACCCTGCCGTTTATCAGCTATGGCGGCTCGTCGATGCTGGCCATGGGCCTGACGTTGGGCATGGCGCTGGCGCTCACCCGCCGCCGCCCCGGCGCCTACACCCCCAGCGAGGCCATCGCCAAGGCCGGCGCGTTCGCTTAGAGGCGAGGCTCATGCGTAAGATTGCCGTCCTCGCCGCCGGTGGCACCGGAGGCCACCTGTTTCCCGCCCAGGCGCTCGCCGAGACGCTGATCGCGCGTGGCTGGTCGGTGGTGCTGGCGTCGGACGAACGGGTGGCGGGCCTGGCCCAGGACTTCCCGGCGGAGCGCCGCATCGGCCTGTCGTCGGCCACCTACCGCTCTGGAAATCCGATCAGCATGGCGCGCGCCGGCCTCGCGGTCCTGAGAGGCGCTAGCCAAGCGCGGACCGCCTATCGGGAGATCGGCCCCAGCGTCGTGGTGGGCTTCGGCGGCTATCCCTCCGCGCCCGCCCTGGTCGGCGCGATCTTCGACAAGCGCCCGACTGTGATCCACGAACAGAACGCCGTTATGGGCCGGGCCAACCGCATGCTGGCCGCCCGCGTCACCCGCGTCGCCTGCGCCTTCCCGACGTTGCTCAAGGCGCCGCCGAAAGTGGTCGGCGAGGCGGTGGTGGTCGGAAATCCGGTGCGTCCGCCGATCCGGGCGCTGGCCGACCAGCCCTACGTCCCGCCGACCGCCGAGGGTCCGGTCCGCATCCTGATCACCGGAGGCAGCCAGGGCGCGCGCCTGCTCTCGGAACTTGTTCCCGAGGCCATCGCGGCCCTGCCGGACGAGCTGCGCCAAAGGCTGGTGGTCCACCAGCAGACGCGGCCGGAATCCATGGAGGCCGCCCGGCGCATCTATCGCAACGCCGTGGTCGACGCCGAGATCGCACCCTTCTTCCGTGACCTGGCGAGCCGCCTGGGTGCGGCCCACCTGGTGATCGGCCGCTCTGGCGCCGGCTCGGTCTGCGAGTTCGCCGTCGCGGGCAAGCCCTCGATCCTGGTGCCGCTGGCCATCGCGCTCGACGATGACCAGGGCCAGAACGCCAGGCTCCTCTCCGAGGCCGGCGGCGCAGAGGTTGCCCGCGAGAGCCAGCTCACGGTCCAGAGCCTTTCCGGCGCGCTGGAGAAGCTCCTGACCAACCCCGCGCGCCTCGCTCGGATGGCCGCCGCGGCCCGCTCGGTCGCCATTCCCGACGCCGCCGAACGCCTCGCCGACGTCGTGGAGGCTACCGCCCGCGGCTAACCGACCCCGAGCCGCTTATTCCCCGCAGTCGCGTGATGCGGTAGCACGCATGCCATGACCCGACGCCCCGTGCCCTTCGACATTGGCCCCGTGCATTTCATCGGCATCGGCGGCATCGGCATGAGCGGCATCGCCGAGATCATGCTGCGGATCGGCTACCAGGTGCAGGGCTCCGACGGCAAGGCCTCGGCCAACACCGAGCGGCTGCAGAAGCTGGGCGCGACGATCTTCATCGGCCATGATGCCGCCCACGTGGAGGGCGCGAGCGCCATCGTCTATTCGACGGCGGTGAAGGCCGACAATCCGGAGATGGTCGCCGGCCGTGACCGGCGCCTGCCGCTGGTCCGCCGCGCGGAGATGCTCGCCGAGTTGATGCGGCTGCAGTTCTCGATCGCGGTCGGGGGCACCCACGGCAAGACCACCACCACCTCCATGGTCGCCGCCATCCTCGACGCCGGTGGGTTGGACCCGACGGTCGTCAATGGCGGGATCATCAACGCCTACGGCACGAATGCGAAGGTTGGGGCCGGCGATTGGATCGTGGTCGAGGCTGACGAGAGCGACGGCACGTTCCTGAAGCTCAAGTCCACGGTGGCGATCGTCACCAACATCGATCCAGAGCACCTCGACCACTACGGCGAGTTCGATGCGGTCAAGAAGGCCTTCCGCGACTTCGTCGAGAACATCCCGTTCTATGGGTTCGCCGCGGTCTGTACGGATCACCTGGAGGTGCAGGCCATGGCCGCGCGGGTCGAGAACCGGCGCTTGGTCACCTACGGCTTCAACCCGCAGGCCGAGGTCCGCGCTGAGAGCCTTCAGATGGGCCCGGACGGCTGCCGCTTTGACGTGGTGATCCGTCCGCCGCTGACCGCCGAAGGCGAGGGCGAGCCCATCCGCTACGAAGACCTTCGCCTGCCCATGGCCGGGCGGCACAATGCGCTGAATGCACTCGCCGCCATCGCGGTCGCCCGCGAGCTGGGGGTCAGCGCCGAGGATATCCGCAAGGGCCTGGCTGGCTTTGGCGGGGTGAAGCGCCGCTTCACCACCACCGGCGTGGCGCGCGGCGTGCGGATCGTCGACGACTATGGCCACCATCCGGTCGAGATCGCCTCGGTGCTGAAGGCCGCGCGCGCGGTCACCGAGGGCCGCGTGATTGCCGTGGTTCAGCCACACCGCTTCTCGCGGCTGTCCGACCTGTTCGACGAATTCTGCAGCTGCTTCAACGATGCCGACGTCGTGATCGTGGCCGACGTCTACGCGGCCGGCGAGGCGCCGCTGGAAGGCGTCAATCGCGACGCCCTGGTCGAAGGCCTGCGCCGCTACGGCCACCGCCGGGTGCTGGCGCTGGAGGGGCCGGCGGACCTGGCGCGGCTGGTGGGCGAGGAAGCCAGGGATGGCGATGTCGTCGTGTTGCTGGGCGCGGGCGATATCACGACCTGGGCCTACGCTCTGCCGGACCAGCTCACGGCCTTGGCCGCAGAATGAACTGGCAGGATCGGCTGCCGCAGACCCGAGGCCGCCTGCTGAGAGGCGAGATCTTGGCGCCTTTCACCTGGTTCCGGGTGGGCGGCCCTGCCGACGTCCTCTTTCTGCCGCAGGACGAGGAGGATCTGGCCGGCTTCCTCCAGGCTCTCGACCCGAACGTGCCGGTCACCGTGCTCGGCGTCGGCTCCAACACCCTGGTCCGCGATGGCGGGGTCGACGGCGTGGTCGTCCGCCTTGGCAAAGCCTTCGCCACTGTCGAACCGCGCGGGGAAAGCCGCATCTTCGCCGGCGCCGCCGCGCTCGACGCCGTCGTGGCGCGGGAGGCCGGCCGGGCGGGGATCACCGGCCTCGAGTTCTACCGCGGTGTGCCCGGCTCGATCGGCGGCGCGCTGGTGATGAATGCCGGTTGCTACGGCTCGGAGACCAGGAACGTGCTGGTCGAGGCCTACGCCCTGACCCGCTCCGGCGAGCGGCTGACGCTGTCCAATGCCGACCTGGGCTACAGCTATCGCAAGTCGGCTCGCGCGGCGGCCGAGCCGCTGATTTTCCTCGGCGGTCTCTTCGAAGGCCTACCGGACGATCCTGCCGCCATCGCTGCGCGCATGGACGAGATCACCGCGCGCCGCGAGCAGGCGCAGCCGATCCGCGAGAAGACCGGCGGCTCGACCTTCAAGAACCCGCCGGGCCACTCGTCCTGGAAGCTGGTCGACGGGGCGGGCTGGCGCGGCAAGCCGTTCAGCGCGAGCGGAAAAGAGGGCGGCGGCGCAATGTTCTCGCCCCTGCACGCCAACTTCCTGATCAACACCGGCGAGGCGACCGCCGCCGACCTGGAGGGTCTCGGTGAGGCGGTGCGCGCCGACGTCAAGGCCAAGACCGGCATTGAGCTGGAATGGGAGATCAAGCGGATCGGCCGCCCGGCGTGAGTACGCCCGCACTGATCCTGGTGCGCCATGGCCGTCCGCAGGTCGACCCGAACATCCCGCCGCCGGAGTGGGGCCTGTCGACCGAAGGCCGCGCGGCAGTCGGGGAATTGGCGGTGAAACTCTCGCACCTTCGGCCTGTTGCGGCGGTGGCCAGCCACGAGCCCAAAGCCGTCGAGACCGCGGAATTGCTCGCCGCGCCTGTGGGTTTGATTGTGGAGCGGGATAAGGCGTTCGACGAGCATCTGCGCCCCGCTTGGCCGTTCAGCTCAGATCCGGCGTCGTTCGCTGCGCGGGTCGAACAGGTTTTGACCACGCCGGCGATCAGCATCGACAGCGCTGAGACGGGTCAGGCGGCCGCCGAGCGCTTCGCCGCTGGCTTGGCGCGCCGAACGGAGCGGCCGCTTCTGGTCGTCAGCCATGGCACGGTGCTCAGCCTTTACCTCGCAGAGCACGCCGGGTTCGACGCGGTCGCGCTCTGGAGGAGCTTCGGCTTCCCGGACGCCCTCGTGCTGGACGCCCAGGACCGGCTGATCGCGCGGATCAGCTAGCCGCCGGGGCTTTCGGACGGACGGCTGGGTTCGCTGCGTTCACGCGCCAGCTTGGGCTCATTGGATTTGATCGCGTGGCCTTGATGGTAGGCCGTGAGCAGGGGCTGGTGCAGCGCCGCTACTGCGCGATCCAGGCTGTCATGGGCGCATTTGCGATCGCTCATCTCGTCCACGAGCTGTTGCTGGATGTGGCTGTCGCAGACCGACACAGCGGCGCGCCAGAGCATGTCGTGGACGGTGCGAACGTCCTTCTCGTTGGCGAAGTCGTACCCGCGCGTCTCGATCACGGTCTTAGTGGGCTGCTCGCGCTGGGCCACCGCCAAGGTCGGCGCTGATCCGGCCGCGATGACCAGAGACGCCAGCATGGCTGCCTTGAACATGAAAAGCTCCTCTGTCCCGAGTGGTTACTAACTCCCAGTCTGATGTGATTACAATTTTGTCTGCATATTAGACGAATGTAGTTGTACTGAGTAAGATATTACTCCGATTTAATGATCGTATTGTTTCACAAAACATCGAAGTTGCTGAGAACAATCTTATGAAGATTGTGTAATCCAGCTAGCCGAGCGCCTTGTCCGCGTCGACAAGCCGAGCGCTGCAGGTCGCGCGCGCGATCAGATCGCCCTTTGCGTCGGTGAGCGTCGCTTCCATGTGGGCGATCGACTTGCCGAGCTGGATCACGCGGCCTTCGCCCACCAGCGGCCCGGGCCGCGCGGGCTTGAAGAAGCTCACATGCATGTCGATGGTCGGCGAGTAGAGCCGGCCCCCGCTCATAGCGAAGACCGCCGGCCCCATGGTGTCGTCCAGCATGGCTGCGAGGAACCCGCCCTGGATGCATCCGGCCGGATTGGTGAACTCCCAGCGGGCGTCGAAGGCGACCTTGATCCAGCCCTCGCGGGGCTTTGCGGCCAGGATGCGCCAGCCCAGCAACCGCGCGCAGGGTGGGGCGGGCAGGTCGTCCAGGATGGTGGCGGTGTCGGCGGTCATCATGATGAACTCCTTGTCCGCATCCTGCCGCCAGTCTGCTGACAACGCCCTGTCAGCATGCGCCGGGCCTTGACCGGGCCCGCCTGCTCAGTCACCGCGATAGCAGACCGCGTTTCCCCTTCATTCGAGTCGCAGATGCCCGCGCCCCTCTCCGGACACCACGTCGCCGTTCTGCTGGGTGGTCTCTCCTCCGAGCGGGAGGTCAGCCTGGTTTCCGGCCGCGAGTGCGCCGACGCCCTCGAGCGGCTGGGCGCGAAGGTCAGTCGCGTCGATGCCGGCCGCGACCTAGCCCAGGTGCTGACCCGCCTGAAGCCCGACGTCTGCTTCAACGCCCTGCACGGCGCCTGGGGCGAGGACGGCTGCGTCCAAGGCGTGCTGGAAACGCTGGGCCTGCGCTACACCCACTCGGGCGTGCTGGCCTCGGCGCTGGCCATGGACAAGGCCAAGGCCAAGGCGGTGTTCGCCGCGGCCGGCGTGACCATCCCGGGGGGCGGCCTCTTCAATCGCTTCGAAGCGGCCGCTGAGCACGTCATGCCGCCGCCCTACGTGGTCAAGCCGAACGCCGAAGGCTCCTCCGTGGGGGTGTTCCTGGTGTTCGAGGGCGCGAACCGGCCGCCTCAGGAGATCGTCGCTCCCGCCTGGACGTTCGGCGAGGAGGTGATGATCGAACCCTATATCCGCGGCCGCGAGCTCGCCGTGGGTGTGGTCGCCGGCAAGGCCATGACTGTCACCGACATAATTCCGCGCACAGGTTTCTACGACTACGAAGCGAAGTACGCTGACGGGGGTTCGACCCACATCGTACCCGCCCAAATCCCGGCCCATGCCTTTGAAAAAGCTCTGAGAATGAGCGAGCTTGCCCATGCTGCGCTTGGTTGCCGGGGGGTTACCCGGTCGGACCTGCGTTATGACGACATTAACGACATTCTGGTCCTCCTTGAGGTGAATACACAGCCTGGCATGACGCCGACATCGCTCATACCGGAGCAGGCGGCGCTGCAGGGCATGGATTTCGACCGATTGGTGCTTTGGATCACGGAGGACGCGTATGCCGGGGGCGGTGCGGGGGGGCTCGCGAGTACAGGCGAAACCTCCGGTCAAGGCGCCCTCTAAGGCCGCGCCCCGCAGGCCGAGGCCAACTCGCGAACCGCATGGTCTATCCCCGCGGCTAGCGCTGATCGGCGCCGCGACGATCCTCACCCTGGCCTTGGGAGTCACCCTTGCGACCGGCCATCGCGGCGCGCGCCTGGTGTCCGACATCGGCGGCGGCCTCGACAACCGCATGGCGGATGCGGGCTTCCGCGTGCGCCACGTCGAGGTCCAGGGGGCCTCGGCCATGGCCACCGCCGACATCGCCAAGGCTACGGGTGTCTACAAGGACCAGCCGTTGCTCGGTCTCGACCTCGGCGAGCTGCGCCATCACGTCGAGCAGGTGGGCTGGGTCAAGGAAGCCCGTATCGTGCGCCTGCTGCCGGACACCCTGGTGGTGGCGGTAGTTGAGCGGCGCCAGCTGGCCGTCTGGCAGCACGCCGGGCGTCAGCACGTCATCGACGAGCACGGCCAGGTGATCCCCGAAGCTGATCCCGGCCGCTTCACCGCCCTTCCGCTGGTGGTGGGCGACGGTGGCGCCGAGCACGCGCCGGAGATCCTGCCGGTCATCGCCCAGCGTCCCAAGCTGATGAGCCGGATGGACGCCCTGGTCCGCGTCGACGATCGGCGCTGGGATCTGCGGATGAAGGACGGCTCGCTGATCCAGCTTCCCGCCTCGGGCGAGGAGCAGGCGCTGATGCAGCTCGAGCGTCTCGACCAGCGCTCGCGAATCCTCGAATTGGGCTTCGACCGTATCGACCTGCGCAACCCCGACGTTGTGGCCGTGCGTCCCCGCCAAAACCCGCCTATGACCCCGCCGGCCGCGGCGGGCGCCTGAATGATGGAAGACCAATAGGATGCTGAAGCTTGCGAGTCGCGCCGACGCGCAATCCGGGGACCGGAAGATGGCCGCGACGAAGCCGCAGGACCGTAGGGCTGTGGAGCGCAAGGACGGCCGCGACGGTCTGAAGGCCGCGCTGGTGCGATCGCCCGTCGTGGCGGCCGTCGACCTGGGCGCCTCGAAGGTCACCTGCTTCATCATGAAGCCTGAGGGCGTGCGCAAGGGCGACCGCACCCTCACCACCGCCGGCGTCGGCTACGTCCAGTCGCGGGGTATCCGTGGCGGCTCGATCGTCAACCTCGACGAGGCCTCTGAAGCCATCGCCCAGGCCGTCGAGCGCGCCGAGAACGTCGCTGGCGTAAACGTCCAGCAGGTGACGGTGGCCACGGCGGGCGGCCAGCTCACCTCCCACCGGGTAGCCGGCCGGGTCTCCATCGGCGCACGCCCGATCTCGGACAACGACCTGATCCGCGCGATCAGCCATGCTCTGGCTCAGATCAAGCTGCCCGGCCGCCGGGCCGCTCACATCCTGCCGATCGCCTGGTCGGTGGACGGGCAGGGCGGGGTGCGGGACCCGCGCGCCATGTTCGGCCGCACCCTTGGCGTCGAGCTGCTGGTGGTATCGGTATCAGAAACCGTGTTCCAGACCCTGGGCGCCTGCGTCGAGCGCGCACACCTGCAGTTCGAGGGCGTGGTGGCCGCGCCCTTCGTCTCCGCGCTCGCCGCGCTGGAGGAGGATGAGATGGACCTCGGGGCGGTCTGCGTCGACATGGGCGGCGGCTCGACCTCGGCGGCGGTGTTCAACTCGGGATCCCTGGTCCACGTCGAGACCGTGCCGGTCGGCGGCCAGCACGTGACCCAGGACATCGCCCGCGGCCTTTCGACGTCCATCGCCGGCGCCGAGCGCATCAAGACCCTGCACGGCTCGGCCATCGCCTCGGCCAACGAGGACCGCGAGATGATCGAGGCGCCGCCGCGCGGCGACGATCCCGGCGCCGGCCCGGTGATCGCGCCGCGCAGTCTGCTCCAGGGGATCATCGCGCCCCGTGTCGAAGAGACCATGGAACTGCTCCGCGACCGGCTGAAGGCTTCCGGCGCGCCGGTCGAGCCGGGCGCGGGCCTGGTGCTGACCGGCGGCGCGAGCCAGCTGGCCGGCGTCCGCGAGGTCGCCGTGCGCGTATTCGACCGCCCGGTGCGCCTTGGCCGCCCCCGCCGCGTGCCGCACCTGGCCGACGCCGCTTCGGGCCCGGCCTTCACGGCGGCGGCCGGCATCCTCCACCGCGCCGCCTTCGGGCCGCGGGAAGCGGTCAGCGCCAAGGCGCTCGCCTCGGCCAAGCTCCGCCGCGAACCCCTTGACCCGCGCGCCAACCCGGTGGCCAAGGCAGCCTCCTGGCTGCGGGAAAACCTCTAGTCACGACGCCGCGTAAAGCGCCTACCGTCCAGGAAGCCGCCGGCTCAGAGCGGCCCATCGATGGGAGGCCTCGCCATGTCCGGCGACTATGAACACATCCTCTGCGCGATTGAGGATGGGATCATGCAGATCACCCTCAACCGGCCGGAGAAGCTGAACGCCTACACCGCCACCATGGGGGCGGAACTCGCCCGCGCCTTCGATGCGGCCGACGCGGACGACGAGGTGCGTGTCGTGCTGGTCACCGGCGCCGGACGTGGCTTCTGCGCCGGGGCGGACATGTCGGCGGGCGCCAGCGCCTTCGACACGACGTCGGCCGAGGGTTCGGTTTCGTTCGGCGACGTCTCCAAGAACCGGCCCGGCCGCTCGGGTGGATCGGGCATGGTCGGAGCGGTCTTCGAGTGCCGGAAGCCATCGATCGCCGCCTTCAATGGCGCAGCCGTTGGGGTCGGCCTGACGCTGACGCTGCCGATGGATATCCGCATCGCCGCGGACACGGCGAAGTTCGGCTTTGTCTTCGCGCGCCGGGGCCTGGTGCCCGAGGCCGCCAGCGCTTGGTTCCTGCCCCGCCTCGTCGGCCTGCCGCAGGCCCTGCGCTGGTGCCTGGACGGCGCACTGTTCACCGCTGAGGAGGCGCTCAAAGGCGGCCTCGTCAGCGAGGTCCTGGCGCCCGAGGACCTTCTGCCGCGCGCCCGCGCCATCGCCCGGTCGATCGCCGACAATACCGCGCCCATCTCCGTGGCCCTGACGCGCCAGATGCTGTGGCGCCTCTCGCCCGAGCCTTCGTTCCATCCGACGCTCAAGGTCGATGGCGCTTTGGCTATGGCGCTGGGCGCCACCGGCGACGTACGCGAAGGCGTCTCGGCCTTTCTGGAGAAGCGTCCGCCCGAGTTCCCGGGCCGGGTCTCGACCGACATGCCGCCCGGCTATCCCTGGTGGAAGGCCTGATCCCCCGCAGAGCTCAGGCGGTGGCCTTGGGACCGCCCAGGATCGAGTCGGAGATCCTGCCGATGAGCCGATCCAGCGTGTCGAAGAAGACGTCGATGCTGTAGCCGAACAGGAAGGCGAGCCCGAACACGGTGATGCCTCCCGGTCGCTCGTTCGCGCCCTTGTCGATGAAGGATGCGAAGACCCACGAGATGCTGACGCCTGCCATCATGGCCAGCGCCGCGCGGACCGGGAACATGCGCGGGTTCCTGACCGCCGGGTTCATCATCGCGCGCAACTGGAAGACACTCGCCCCGACCAGTCCGTAGGCCGCCGGAAGTATCCACAGGCCATAGATGGCCACGATATATTGGCTGGCGCGAATGCCGTCGGTGATCGCGCCGCTGACCGAGGCGGCAGCCGGTCCGGCGTAGGCGTCTATGCCGGAAGCCTCCAGGAAGCCGGTCAGATCGTTCTCATACTTCGTCAGTTTCTCGTCGGCGCTGGCTGTGGGCGCGGGCGGCGCGGCGTCAGGGCCGCCCGCAACCGCGGCGCTGGTCGGCAGCAGTCCGTAGTTGGGGTCCCTGTCCAGGGCGTCGCTCAGACGAGCCGGCGACAGCGATATGTCCTGGAGCTTGGCCCCGTTTGCCTTGGGGAGCACCGTCTGGGCGACGAGGCGGTACTGCGGATAGAACACCGACAGATCCCTGATGCTCGCTGCATGAGATGTATATGAGTGAAGCTTGGCTTGAAGATTGATGACTTCTTCGGCTTCCCGATAGTAATCATCGGCCGAAGACGTGGAATTCACCGACGTCGGTGGCAGCAGCGGCTTCACCTGAAGCCAGTGACTGTAGAGATGTACCGACCGTGACGGGATGTCGACGGTCTGGATCGACAGCAATTCCGAATAGGCGATCCGAGCCTCGCTGTATATGAAGGTGAGATACCCGACCACGCAGATGAGTATCGTCGCGGCTCCGCCGACTAACGGCTCGACCAGCCAGGCGTACTGGTGGCGACTGCGCGAGATGGCTCCTGGGCTGCTGGACATCGGTCCGTCTCCCGGCGGCAAGTGGGTCGGCTTGGCGGCTAGCCTCGAACCCCGTTGAGTGAGCCAGCCGGTCCCGGGCAGACACAGGGTGATCCGACCGGGCCCGGCGGGCGGGCGATGCAATAGCCGCGCGGCGTGTAGCAGAGGGTTCCTGCGGCATGCGGCGGCGGCGCGGCGCGGGCCCCTGTGACGATGAGACTGGCGAATACCAGGACGGCTCCCACCCGCAGCGACACCGTCGCGATGGAAACCCGTTCTCGACCCCTGATCATTTTCGTCCTCGCTCACAAATTCGCGCGAGGTAATGCCCCTTCGCCCTTCCGAAGGGCGTGACTCACGTCACAGGGTGGTCGGGTCCGTGCTGATTCGGCTTAGGCCTTGTGACGCAAGGGAATTTTTCCGCCAAAGCGCGCCTCGACCGACTCGCGACTCACGCTATGCGGTTAACCCTCGATTAAGGGTGTGGGCGCGTACTTAACGCTTCCTTACGAGGGCGCTTCGGCGGGCGAATTCGCTAGGCGCATCGAGCCACAAATTCGGAAGGACGCAGGGGTCCCATGACAATCGCACTTTCAGCTCCGCGGGCGACAGAATTGAAGCCCCGGATCGTCGTCTTCGGCGTCGGGGGCGCCGGCGGCAATGCGGTCAACAACATGATCGAGGCGGGCTTGCTGGGAGTCGAGTTCGTCGTGGCCAACACCGACGCCCAACAGCTGGCGTTCGCCAAGACCGACCGGCGCGTGCAGTTGGGCGTGCTGGCGACACAGGGGCTGGGCGCCGGCGCCCACCCTGAGATCGGCATGAGCGCGGCCGAGGAATCCATCCCCGAGATCGGCGAGCACCTCGACGGCGCCCACATGGTGTTCATCACCGCCGGCATGGGCGGCGGCACCGGCACCGGAGCGGCTCCGATCATCGCCAAGTGCGCGCGCGAGCGCGGCATCCTGACGGTCGGCGTGGTCACCAAGCCGTTCCACTTCGAAGGCCGTCACCGCATGCGCCTGGCCGACGCCGGCATCGCCGAGCTTCAGCGCTATGTCGACACCCTGATCGTCATCCCGAACCAGAACCTGTTCCGGGTCGCCAACGAGCGGACCACGTTCGCCGAAGCCTTCGGTATGGCCGACCAGGTGCTGCACTCCGGCGTGCGTTCGATCACCGACCTGATGGTGCTGCCTGGCCTCATCAACCTCGACTTCGCCGACGTCCGCACGGTGATGACCGAGATGGGCAAGGCCATGATGGGCACCGGCGAAGCGGCCGGAGACGACCGCGCCCTGATGGCCGCCCAGAACGCCATCCAGAACCCGTTGCTCGACGAAGTGTCGCTGAAGGGCGCCAAGGCCGTGCTGGTCAACGTCACCGGCGGCCTGGACATGACCCTGCTGGAAGTCGACGAAGCGGCCAACGCCATCTCCGAACAAGTCGATCCGGAAGCCAACATAATCTTCGGCGCGGCCTTCGATCCGTCGCTCGACGGCATGATCCGGGTTTCCGTGGTCGCCACCGGCATGGACGGCGCTTCGATCGCCGCGATCGAGCCCAAGCTCGAGCGTCGGCCGTTGACCGCTCCGCCGCTGCGCGTGCCGGAACGCGCCGCAGCCGGTGAGTTCGCTGCCGCCCCGGCCGCCCCGGCCTACATCGCGACTGAGCCCGCCCCGATGCCCGAGCCGGTGATGGCCGCCGACGCGATCGAGGAAGAGCAGCCAGACCTCTACGCTGCGCCGGTCGCCGCCCAAGCGCCGCCCGTGGTGATCCAGCCGGTCGCGCGCATCGTCGATCCCGCGGTCGCCGGGCCGGAAGACGAGCCGCTGTTCGCCCAGCCGACCTACGAGGACCGCCGCCCGCGCGGTGGATTCCTGAGCATCTTCGGCAGCCGTCCGCGCTACGACGCGCCGGCTCCGCAGGCCGCCCAACCGCGGCCGGCGCCCAGCCGTGGCGGCGCGCTGCCGATGGAAGCCGCCGCACCCGAGGAAGAAGCCCAGCAAGGCGAAGACCTCGAGATCCCGTCGTTCCTGCGCCGGCTCGCCAACTAACTGTTTCTAAACACTTTCGTAGTGACGCCGCGGGGGTTCGCAAGACCCCTGCGGCGTTGTGCCTTGGTCTGAGCTGTTAACCTTCCGGACACCGAAACATTGCGAAACAGGGATTGTTTTGCTGCGCCGCACCAACTTGCTTAACCGCACAGGTGGGCGCTCTTCGGTCACCTCGGCCGGCGCTCCAACCTAGGAAGGTCCCAGAGTGGCGGCAGACGGTTTTCAGAGCGGAGCATTCCAGCACACCGTCAAGTCGCCGGCGCTGTTCGCGGGCGTCGGCGTGCACACGGGCGAATTCACCAAGGTCGCCGTGCGGCCCGGCGCGCCGGACAGCGGGATCGTCTTCGCGCGCGTGGATGTCACCGATCGCGACAACCAGGTTCCCGTGACGCCCGAGTCGGTCTGCAAGACCCAGCTCGGCACCGTCATCACCAACGACGCCGGCGTCACCGTGGCGACCATCGAGCATCTGATGGCTGCCCTGGTCATGTCCGGGATCGACAACGCCGTGGTCGAGCTCGACGGGCCGGAGATGCCGATCATGGACGGCTCGTCGTGGCCGTTCCTGAAGATCCTCGACCGCGCCGGCCGCAGGCCCCAGGCCGCTGCCCGCAAGTTCATCGAGATCCTCGACACCATCGAGGTGGTCGACGGCGACAAGCGCGCGACGCTGAAGCCGGCGATGCGATTCGAGGTGGCTTTCGCCATCGAGTTCCCCAGCGCGGTGATCGGACGCCAGGAAATCGACCTGCCGATGGACGAGGGCGCGTTCCGCCGCGAACTCGCCGACTGCCGCACCTTCGGCTTCCTGCACGAGGTCGAGGCGCTGCGCGCCATGGGCCTGGCCCGCGGTGGCACGATGGACAACGCCGTGGTGATCGAGGGCGACCGGGTGTTGAACCCCGAGGGCCTGCGTCGCCCCGACGAATTCGTCCGCCACAAGGCCCTGGACGCCATCGGCGACCTCTATGTGCTGGGCGCTCCTATCATCGGCCGCTTCGAGGGCGAATTGGCTGGCCACGGAATCAACAACCAGCTGGTCCGCGCGCTCGCGGCCCGGCCCGACGCCTGGCGCATCCGCACCTTCGCCGACGAGATGGCGATCGCCGTCTGACCTTCTTTCCCGCGGAGCGGGAGGGGGGATCGCCCGATTTCCACCACAGGATCAGGTGTAGTGTCGTCGCAGTCAGGCGGCATTCGTTTGCGCGGGCTGTCCCCTGGTGTAGAAGCGATTTTCTCGCGTGGGGGCGCGCGCCCGGTCCTTTGAGGTGATGGTGACCTTGCTTCGCAATTCGTGGTCTCGCCCTGCGCTTGTCGCTGTTTTTTGCGCGCTCGCGGTCGCCGGGTGCTCGGGCAACAAGAAGCCCAAGACCAAGCTCGCCTACGAGGAGCGACCGGTCGAGCTGCTCTACTCCACCGGCGCCGACCGGATGGACAAGCACCTGTGGACCCAGGCCGTCGATTACTTCCAGGAGGTCGAGCGCCAGCACCCCTATTCGGAGTGGTCCAGGCGGGCGATTCTCATGCAGGCCTTCGCCCACTACCAGGCCAACAACTATTCGGAGGCGATCGCCGACGCCGACCGCTTCATCTCGCTCTATCCGGGCAACCAGGCCTCGGCCTACGCCCACTACCTGAAGGCCGTCTGCTACTTCGAGCAGATCGTCGACGTCGGCCGCGACCAGGCCGCCGCCGGCCAGGCGCTGGATAACCTGCACGAGGTCACCACGCGCTACCCGCACACCGAGTACGCCCTCGACGCGCGGCTGAAGATCGACATGGTCAACGACCAACTGGCCGGCAAGGAGATGAATATCGGCCGCTGGTACCTGCGCCAGAACGACACCCTCGCCGCCATCGGCCGCTTCAAGACAGTGGTCGACCGCTATCAGACCACCAGCCACACCCCCGAGGCGCTCTATCGCCTGGTCGAGGCCTATCTGACGCTGGGCCTGCTGGACGAGGCCAAGAAGACCGGCGCGGTGCTCGGCTACAACTATCCGGGCGACGCCTGGTACGTTGACGCCTACGAGCTTCTGACGTCCAAGGGCCTGCGCCCGGCGGTGGTCCCTGCGGTCGGCACCAAGCGCAGCCTGCTCCACCCGCCGATGACCAAGGACAAGGCCAACACGATCGAGCCGCCGGCGACGCTTCAGACCACCGCGGCCTCCATGTCCCCCAGCCGCACCGCGGCGGCTCCGGCTGCCCCGGCAGCACAGGCCGACACCTCGTCCGCTGCGCAGTCCGACACCACCGACGATCCGCCGAAGAAGAAAAAGAAGCGCAGCATCTTCCACATCCCGTTCACGCACGACAATTCGGACCCCACCGGGCCCGACACCGTGCCGACGCCGGTTACGCCGACCAAATAGGCGAGGGGGCATGGACGCTTCGGCCTTCGGTCACTTCAGCGTCTGGCACATCCTGATCGTTACGATCATCGTGGCGATGCTCGTCCGGCCGCCCTCTTGGCCGCGGCGCTGATCCGCCGATTGGCAACGAGAACAAAAAGTGATCAACTGCGCCGTGGCGGCGCTTTCCCCGGCCGCTGATTCCGGGCGATCCTTGCCGCCATGCTCATCGGACTGTGGATCCGCGACGTTGTCCTGATCGAGGCCCTGGACCTGTCCATCGGTCCCGGCCTCACCGTGCTGACCGGCGAGACCGGCGCCGGCAAGTCGATCATCCTCGATGCTCTGGGCCTGGCGGTCGGCGCGCGGGCGGAGGCCGGGCTCGTTCGGCGCGGCGCAGCCCAGGCCGCCGCCTCTGCGGTCTTCGCGCCGGCGCCCGCCCATCCCGTCTGGGACCTTCTGGAAGAGAAGGGACTTTCCTACGCCCGCGACGAGGACCTGGTCCTGCGCCGCACGCTCTCGGCCGATGGCCGCAGCCGCGCCTTCGTCAACGATCAGGCGACCGGCGTCGGCGTGCTCAAGGAGGTGGGCGAGGCGCTCCTGGAGGTGCATGGGCAGCACGAGACCGTGGGCCTGCTGGACGCCCGCACCCACCGGCCGTTGCTCGACGCCTTCGGGGGGATCGACGCAAGGCCGGTGGCGGAACGCTGGAAAGCATGGCGCGCGGCTCGTGAGACCGTCGAGACGCTGCGCGCCGAGGTGGCGCGCTCCGACGCCGAGACCGAAGAGCTGACGCTGCGTCTGGCCGAACTCGACCGGCTCGACCCGCGGGAGGGCGAGGAGACGGAGCTGGCCGAGGAGCGCGCCATCCTGGGCGCCTCGGAAAAGGCCCTGGCCGACATCGCCGCCGCACGCGAGGTGTTCGAGGGCCTCACGGCGCGGGTCGCCGGCTCGGCTCGCGCGCTCAGCCGCGCGCACGAGCGTGCATTGCTGGCAGGGGCGGCGGAGACTGGTTCGGCCGTGAAGCGGCTAACAGAAGCTTCCGAGGCCATCGAGCGCGTGCTGATCGAGGCGGCGGAGGCGGAGGCTGCCGTCGACGCGGCCGCCCAAGCTTTCGACTTCGAGCCCGACCGGCTCGAAAAGGCCGAGGAGCGGCTGTTCGACCTGCGCGGACTCGCCCGGAAGCTGCATGTGGCTGTCGAGGAACTGCCCATGCTGCGCGCCCGGTTCGCCGAGCGCCTTCGGGCGGTAGAGACCTCCCGAGACGCCCTCAGGGCAGCCGAGGCGGCGCTGGCCGCCGAGCGCGAGGCCTATCTGGCCGAGGCGGCCAAACTCAGCGCCGCTCGTCGGGGCGCTGGCGATCGGCTGGCCGAGGCCGTCATGGCGGAGCTCGGTCCCCTCAAGCTCGAGAAGGCGCGGTTCCAAGTCTCCGTGGCCCCGCTACCAGAGGACAAGGCCGGACCCACCGGACTCGATCGCATCGCTTTCGAGATCGCCACCAATCCCGGTGCGCCGTTCGGGGATTTGGGCGCCATCGCCTCGGGCGGTGAACTCGCCCGCTTCGCCCTGGCCTTGAAGGCGGCGCTGGCCGGCCGCGACGCTGGATTCCAGCCGCTGATGATCTTCGACGAGGTCGACCAGGGTGTCGGCGGCGCCGTGGCCGACGCTGTGGGACTGCGCCTGAAGCGCCTCGCCGGCGACGCACAAGTCCTGGTGGTCACGCACAGCCCGCAGGTCGCCGCCCGCGCCGAGGCCCACTGGCGCATCGCCAAAGCCGGGGAGGGCGACCGCCTGCGCACCGCCGTCGAAGTCCTCTCCGCCATCGAACGCGAGGAGGAGATCGCCCGGATGCTTGCCGGCGCCGAGATCACCGACGCCGCTCGCGCCGCAGCCCGCGCGCTGATCAAAGCATGAGCTTCCTCTCCCGCTTTGCGGGAAAGGAAGTGGCCGGGGACTTCCGTCCGCAAGGCGCCACGGGCTACAGCTTGGCGGCATGAGCGCCCCAGCCATCCCCGTCGCCGACCTCACAGAAGCCCAGGCGCTGGACGAGCTGACGAAGCTCGCCGACGAGATCGCCGCGCATGACATCCGCTATCACCAGCAGGATGCGCCGACGATTTCGGACGCCGACTACGACGCCCTCAAGCGGCGCAACAGCGAGCTGGAAAGCCGCTTCCCGCACCTGGTGCGCGAGAATTCGCCCTCCATGCGCGTCGGCGCGGCGCGCTCCGAGCAGTTCGCGCCCGTCGAGCATGGCGTCCCGATGCTCAGCCTCGACAACGCCTTCTCCGATGAAGACGCCGCCGAGTTCGACGCACGCGTCCGCCGCTTCCTGCGGCTCGACGCGTCACCGGTCGCCTACACGGCGGAGCCGAAGATCGACGGCCTGTCGTGCTCGATCCGATACGAGAAGGGGGTGTTGGTACGAGCCGGCACGCGAGGTGACGGCCGCGTCGGCGAGGACGTCACAGCCAATGTCCGCACCGTCAGCGAGATCCCGCACCGGCTCTCAGGCAAGGGCTGGCCGGACGACATCGAGATCCGCGGCGAGATCTATCTCGGCAAGGACGAGTTCATTGCCATGAACGCCGCGGCCGAGGCGGCGGGCCAGCGCACCTACGCGAACCCGCGCAACGCCGCGGCCGGATCGCTGCGCCAGATCGACCCGAAGATCACCGCCACGCGGCCTTTGCGCTTCTTCGCCTATGCCTGGGGGGCTTTGAGCGCGCCCTTTGCAGAGACCCAGTGGGAGGCCCTGCAGGCGCTCAAGGCTTGGGGGTTCCAGATCACGCCGCAGTCGCGCCGGGTGGAGGGCCTGGAAGGTCTGTTGGGGGCCTATCGGTTCATGGAGGCAGAGCGGCCCAAGCTCGGCTTCGACATCGACGGCGTCGTCTACAAGGTCGATCGCCTGGACTGGCAGAACCGCCTGGGCTTCGTCTCCCGGGCCCCGCGCTGGGGCATCGCACGCAAGTTCCCGGCCGAACAGGCGCGCACCCTGCTGGAGGCCATCGACGTGCAGGTCGGTCGCACCGGCGCGGTGACCCCCGTCGCGCGGCTGAAACCGGTCACCGTCGGCGGCGTCGTGGTCGTCAACGCCACGCTGCACAATGCCGATGAGATCGCCCGGCTGGACGTCCGTATCGGTGACACCGTTGTCCTGCAGCGCGCTGGCGACGTGATCCCGCAGATCGTGAGCGTCGTCACCGACGAGCCGCGCGGCCCGGAGGCCTACGCCTTCCCGACCCATTGCCCGTGCCCGTTGCACACCGAGATCGTGCGTGAGACCACCGCGTCGGGCGCCGAGACCGTGGTGCGCCGCTGCTCCGGCGAATTCGCTTGCCCGTTCCAGAAGCTGGCGCACCTCCGCCACTTCGTGTCCCGTCGCGCCTTCGACATCGAGGGTCTCGGCGAGAAGCAGCTCACGCTTTTCACCGAGCGCGGCTGGATCTCCACGCCCGCCGACATCTTCCGCCTGAGGGACAAGCGCGCCGAACTTCTGGAGACCGAACGCTTCGGCGAAACCAGTGTCGGCAACCTGCTCGACAACATCGAGGCCCGCCGCACCATCGCCCTCGATCGCTTCATCTACGGCCTGGGCATCCGCCATATCGGCGAGACAACCGCTGTGGTCATGGCCCGGGGCTACGGCACGGCGCCCGAGTTCCTGGCGGCTATGGACAAGGTCGCCGGGCGAGATCCCGCCGCCATGGAAGAGCTCGACAACCTCGACCAGATCGGGACGGCGGTGATCGAGGCCGCCGCCGCCTATTTCGCGGAGGATCACAATCGCCGCCTCGTGCAGGATCTCTTCGACCAGCTCACCGTCCAGGACGCCGAGCAGCCCAAGCAGGACACTGCGGTGGCCGGCAAGACCGTGGTGTTCACCGGCGCTCTGGAAAAACTGACCCGCGACGAGGCCAAGGCCCAGGCCGAGCGCCTGGGCGCCAAGGTCTCCGGTTCGGTTTCGAAGAAGACCGACCTCGTAGTCGCAGGTCCCGGCGCAGGCTCCAAGCTGAAGACCGCCGCCGAGCTCGGCATCCAGGTCCTGACCGAGGACGAGTGGCTGGCGCTCGTGAACGCCTAGCCCAGGGTCTTGGCGACCGCGGTTCTGCGGCGCAAACTCCCGCAAAACATCCGGGAGGTTCGACATGGCCTATGCCCAGGGGCGCGTGATCAACGACGCCGACAGCCACATCATGGAGAGCCTGGACTGGCTGCCGTCCTATGCGGACGCCGGGATCCGGGACCGGCTGATCAGCATGCGCCTGGAGGCGGGTGGCGCGGGCGCCGCCAAGGCCATCGAGAAGGCGCTCGCTCGCCAGCAGGACGCGAAGGCCACCGCCGAGATCGCCGTCAATGTCGTGGAGGGTCCCAAGGGCTGGGCGGCCTACGGCGCCATGAATCCGGGCGAGCGGACCAAGGCGCTCGATGACCTCGGCTTCTCCCGCCAGCTGGTCTTCACCACCTTCGCCGGCTCGCAGTTCATGCCGGCCCAGGACATGGACGTGAAGTACGGCGGCGCCCGCGCGCTAAATCGCGGCATCGCCGAGTTCTGCTCGAGCGACAAACGGCTGATCGGCGTGGGCGTCGTGCCGCTGGATGATCCCGAGCGCGCGCTGGTGGAGGTCGACCAGGCGATCAAGGCCGGCTGCGGCGCGATCTGGGTGCCGGCGGCTCCGGCCGGCGAGCGCTCTCCGGGCCATCCGGACCTCGACCCCGTGTGGCGCCGCCTCGCCGAGAGCGGTACGCCGTTCATGCTACACGTCGGCGCTTCTGCGCCCAGCCTGCAGCCCGCCTATCACAAGAACGGGCATCCCCGACCGAAGGACTGGCTGGGCGGCGGCGAGAACCTGCGCGCGAAGGACTTCTTCGCGCTCTCCTTCGCCCCGCAAAACTTCCTCTGCGCGCTCGCCCTCGACGGGGTTTTCGACCGCTTCCCGAACCTGCGCGGCGGTGTGATCGAGCTGGGAGCCGGCTGGGTTCCGGACTTCCTGCGACGCCTTGATGGCGCCTGGAAGGGCTGGCGTAAGACCGACCCGGTGATCGCGGGCCTCTCGGTCCCGCCCTCGGAGTTCATTCGCCGCGCCGTACGGTTCACCCCCTTCGCCACCGAGAACGCCGGGACCATCATCCGCGAGGGTGGGGAGGAGCTCTTCCTGTTTTCCTCCGACTTCCCCCACCCGGAAGGGACCCGCAACCCGATCCAGCGGTTCGAGTCCGGCTTCGAAGGCTTCGGCGAAGACGTGAAGGACAAGTTCTATCGTCGCAACTTCGAGGACATGTTCGTCGCCGGCTGACGGGCGGACGCAGGGCTGGCGGCGGGCGGCTTCGACCTTCACAGTGCCGTCACCAAGGCCTGCTGGAGTGTCCTGATGATCGCCGCCCTGTTCGCCGCCGCCGTTCTCAGCGCCAATTGCGACTTAGAACATCCCTCCGGCAAGGCGGGCTGCACGCGCGCGGCGGTCGATGCGCTGAAGATGAACCAGCTGCAGACCGTGGGCAGCCACAACAGCTACAAGATGGCGATCGCGCCCCTGGAGATGGCGAACCTGCGCGCCCGCAATCCCAAGGCCGCCGATACCCTCGACTACAGCCACCCGGCGCTGACCGAGCAGCTGAACGACGGAGCGCGGCAGCTCGAACTGGACTTCGTGTACGACCCGCAGGGCGGCCGCTATTCGAGCCCGCTCGGCCGCAAAATGGCCCCCAACACCACGCCCTACGACCTCTCCGACATGGCCAAGCCCGGGATGAAGGTGATCCACGTCCCGGACATCGATTATCGGGCGGTCTGCACCCTGCTCACCGACTGCTTCAAGGAGGTCCGCGCCTGGTCGAAAGCCCATCCCGACCACGTGCCGATCCTGATCATCTTCAATCTCAAGCAGGACCAATTGAAGGTCCCAGGCGCCGTCCAATTGCTGCCGTTCGACGCCGCGGCCATGGACGCCGTCGACGCCGAAATCCGCTCGGTCTTCAAGCCGGGCGAGCTGATCACGCCCGACCAGGTGCAGGGCAAACACAAGACCCTGCGCGAGGCCGCGGCGGCCGGGGCTTGGCCGACGCTCAAGGAAGCCAGAGGCAAGGTCATGCTGGCTATGGACGAGAGCCCCGATGTCGTCGCGGTCTACCGCGGCGCGCGCAAGAACCTGGAAGGCCGCATGATGTTCGTGAACATCGACGAGGCCTCGCCGGCCGCGGGCTACATCACGCTCAATGAGCCGATCAAGGAGAATGCGCGCATCCAGGCGGCCGTGAAGGCCGGGCTGATTGTCCGTACACGGGCCGACGCCGACACCTGGGAAGCGAGGAAGAACGACACAGCGCCCCGCGAGGCCGCCTTCGCCTCAGGCGCCCAGTACGTCTCCACCGACTACATGCACCCCGACACCCGCTTCAGCCCCTACCAGGCACGCTTGCCTGGCGGGGGCGTGGCCCGCGAAGACCCGGTGACCGGCAACCCCTAAGACGGCGCGGGCGCATCCGGAGCCGTTGCGGCTTCGGTCGCGGGGAGGGGTGTCGGCGCCGGCGGCTCGGCCGTGGCGGTGATCGGCGCCGGCACGGGCTCCGTCGCGGAGGTGTCGGCCCCCGCCTCGGCCGCCGCGGCGGCCTGTTCGATGGGCGCCTCGACGGGCTTCTTTTCGTGATGGAACAGCCGCTTCACGAACCGCACCGAGGCGCCGCCCACCTGACCGCCCACCATGCCGGCGGCGATGCCGCCAACCGGGCCGCCGGCCGCAGTGCCGGCCACCTGGCCGACGAGGCTCCCGGCCACGCTGCCCGCCGCCTCGTCGAGCTTGGGCTTCTCGGGCTGCTTTGCGGGCGGCCGCTCGGGCAGGTTCCGGGGCGGTGTCTGGGGCCGTTGGCCCGCGTCATGCGGGAGCGGGGGCGGAGTGGATTCATCTGGCTCGGGATTGCGCGGCGGGGGCGCAGGCGCCGGATCGCCCGGCTGCGGACCGTCCGGGGTCACGTCGCGGCCTTCGCGCGGCGGATCGGGCGCGTCCGGGACCGCTTCACCGGCGGCCGGCGGGCCGTCCTCCCGCGGCGGTGGCGCCTGAGCCCAAGCGCCGGCAGGCGCGCTCAGGCCTAGAGCGAGGCCGATCAGGATCAGGTTACGCATCGTCTTCTCCTCGGCCGACCCTACGGTCGAGGCAGGTCAACGCGCTGCGGACGCCGAAGGTTCTGGCCGTGCTAGGCTCTGAGGCCGGACTCGCGCGATGTTCGCGCGCAAGCGCGGGAGCCGCAGATGACAGACGCCACCTCTCGAAATCCGTTTCGCTGGGTCGTCCGGATGCCGAGGGCACGGCCGCGCCTGCTGGCCGCGATCGGCGTCGGCATCATCGTCGGCGTCACCCTGGCGTTCCTGGGTACGGAAATCGATCGCTCCACGCGCCTGATCCTCTCCTGGGACGCCCTGGCGGTGACTTTTCTGGTCTCGATGATGCTCAGCATGATCCAGCACAGCCCAACGGAGATCCGCGCCCGCGCCGTGCTGGATGACGAGGGCAAAGGGGTCATCCTGGCGCTGGTGCTGGTGGCAGCGGCCGCCAGCGTCTGGGCGGTGGGCGACGAGCTGTCGTTGGCCAAAGACGCCCATGGGATCGTCAAGCTCGGGCGCGTCGTGCTGGCTTTCGGCACGGTGATGGCGTCCTGGATGATGGTGCAGATGATCTTCGCTCTGCACTACGCCCACGAATACTACGGCGTCGATGAGGACGACGGCGCGCGCGACGCCGGCGGTCTGGAATTTCCGGGGAACCAGGATCCCGACTACTGGGACTTCCTGCACTTTTCGATCGTCATCGGGGTGGCCTGCGCCACCGCCGACGTCAACTTCACGTCGAAGGGGCTGCGCCAGCTTGGCACGGTTCACAGCCTCGTGGCCTTCGCCTTCAACACGGTGATCGTCGCGCTGACGATCAA
>DASXKT010000052.1:0-10970 GCA_036496685.1 Phenylobacterium sp. | reverse complement strand
TCTGGGTGTAGACTTTGGGGTCCTCGACCTTGAATTCGTAGAGAATCTGGGTCGGCGAGATGCGGGTGAAGCGCTCCGTCACCTTGGCGTCCTCAGAGACGTAGAAGGTGGTCGGGATTCCCGGCCGCAGGCTCTCGCCCGGATTGAAGTTGGTGGTTTCGACCACAAGGGTGTCGCCCTCCCACCAGCCGACGCTGTCGCCCATCCAGGGCCGGACGTTGGGGGGCAAGTGCCGGCGGTCGCCCAGCCGGACGATGCGCACGTCGTGGTCCATCTCGACCAGGATCGCCAGGTGATCCCGGTCCTGCTGGATCTGGTAGGTGTTATTGTACAGCACGTTCATCATCGGCGGCCCGGCGGTGGAGCCGAAGCCCAGCAGGCATCGCTCGGCGAGCTGTCGGCCTTCGGGGCCGTCGAAGTTGCCCTGGATGCGCACGACGTCGGTCATGAACCGCTTGCGGCCCTCGGCGCTGTAGGGGAGCTTGCCGTCGGCCGGCTCAGTCAGCCACGACGAGCGCAGTTCGCCGCGGATGCTGCCGACCTTCGAGCCCGGATCCATCCAGAAGGTGTTGTAGCCGCCGGGGTCGTTTCCCTTTTCCGGCGCCCCGGCCTTCGGGTCGCTCGGCGGGGTGTCGGCGGCGCGCATCTGGGTCCACCAGGCTTCCAGGGTGCGAGCTTCCGCCGGCGTGATCACCAGGGACTTCACCTGCGGGGGTCGCTCGAGCTGGGTGAGCGAGGCGTTGGTCCAGACGCCCGAGAAGTCGGGCTGGCCGTATGCGTTGCGGGGCGCTTTGTAGGTTTGAGAAGCCGGGGGCCCGGCCAGAGCGGCTCCCGATCCGATCGCCAGGGCGGCCAGACAGGCGGCGACGGCCGCCGCTCGAACTCGAACTCGAAGTGTCGACGCGACCATCAGTTCAGCCCTCCCGTGTCTCCGGCAGGCGATTGCTGTCAGTCAGTATGCGCCAATCGAGCTTCGCGAACCACTGCGAGGCCTTTGGGGGCAAAGGTAGACACGGCGCGGTCTCTGGGGTTGCCTGCTCGTCCCCACCGCCACCCAATCCCCCCGAGGACACCATGGCCGAACCGTTCGGAGCCGAATCCACCACCGACGAGGTGCTCAAGGGCGTCGACCTCAGCGGCAAGCGCATCCTGGTGACAGGGGTTTCGGCCGGGCTTGGCGTCGAAACCGCCCGCGCGCTCGCCGCGCACGGCGCCCAGGTGGTGGGTGCGGCCCGCGACCTCGGCAAGGCTCGGTCGGCGACGGAAGAGGTGCGCGCCCAGGCCGCCAAGGGCGGCGGGCTGGAGCTGGTGGAACTTGACCTCGCATCGCTGGCCAGCGTGCGCGCCCGCGCCGACGCCCTGGTCGCGGCTGGCAAGCCCTTCGACCTGGTCATCGCCAACGCCGGCGTGATGGCCACACCGTTCGGCAAGACGGCAGACGGCTTCGAGACCCAGTTCGGCACCAACCACCTAGGCCACTTCGTGCTGGTCAACCGGATCGCCTCATTGCTGAGGCCCGGCGCGCGGCTGGTGAACCTGTCCTCGGCCGGCCATCGGTTCTCCGACGTCGATCTGGACGACCCGAACTTCGAACGAACGCCCTACACCGAGTTCGGCGCCTATGGCCGGTCGAAGACCGCCAATGTGCTCTTCGCGGTCGAGTTCGACCGGCGACACAAGGCTTACGGCATGCGCGCCACGGCGGTCCACCCGGGCGGCATCATGACCGAGCTCGGCCGCTACATGACGCCCGAGGTCACCCAGGCGATGATCGATTCCATCAACCGCGCGGCGCCCACAGCCGGCGCTCCGGCCTTCAGCTGGAAGACCATTCCGCAGGGCGCGGCCACCTCGGTCTGGGCCGGCGTGGTGGCCTCGGCCGACGAGGTCGGCGGGCGCTACTGCGAGGACTGCCACGTGGCGACGATCGAGGCGAACCCGGACGTCCGCGGCGGCGTGCAGCCCTATGCGTTGGATCCCGAGCACGCCAAGGCGTTGTGGGCCAGGAGCGAGGAGCTGGTGGGCGAGCGCTTCTGAGCGCTTCCGTCGCTAGATCGTCCCCAAGGCTGTCCACATCGCCATGGCAAGCCCGAGGGCGCGCATGTCGCCCGTCGTCGTGCCGGCCATCTTGTTCATGGCGTAGCCGATGGTGGTGCGCGCCTTCATGTCGATGAGGATCAGCGAACCGCCGTAGCCGCCCCAGTACATGCTGTCGGCGGGATTGGGCAGCGGCACGATCCCCCCGCCAAGGCCGAAGCCCATGCCGAACCGCGCCGGACTGCCCAGCATCAGGTCGTCGCCCTCGATCTGCAGCTCAAGCGCCTTGCGGCAGCCGGCCTCCGACATGAACCGCTTGCCCTTGGCGACCCCTCCGTTGGCCAGGATGGTATGGATCTCGGCGACAGAGCGAGCATTGCCGGTGCCCCCGGCCGCCGGGATCTCCGCGCCGCGCCACGCCCGTGTGCGGGTCGCCGAGACATCGATGCCAGGATTGTTGAAGGTTATGGCCTGGATCTCTGTCTGCTGGCCGTCCCCGGCGCCCTGGCCCGGCGGCGGTGGGATCAGCTCGGCGACCCGATCGTCCTCCGACGCCGGCAGCCCGATATGGAAGTCCGCACCCAGCGGCTCGGCGATCTCCTGGCGGAAGAAGGTCCCGAGCGTCCGGCCGGTGATCCGTCGGACGACCTCGCCCACCAGATAGCCCTGGGTGATGGCATGGTAGCCGGGCGAGGTTCCGGGTTCCCACAGCGGCGCCTGCGCGGCCAGCAACGCGGTGACCTTCTCCCAGTCGTAGAGGTCTTCGGTCGTGATCCGCTCACGCCAGCCGGACAGTCCCGCCGAGTGGCTCATCAGGTGGCTGACCTTGATGTCCGCCTTACCGTTGGCGGCGAACTCCGGCCAGTAGCGCGCGACGGGCGCCTCGAAGTCGAGCTCGCCGCGGTCGGCGAGCAGCAGGGCGCAGAGCGCCGTCATGGTCTTGGTCGTCGAGTAGACGTTGACGATCGTGTCCCGTTTCCAGGGCCGGGTCCGCGCTGCGTCGGCGAAACCACCCCAGAGGTCGACGACCGTCTCGCCCTCAACCGTCGCGCAGAACGACGCGCCGATGTCCGCCCCGCTCGTCAGGTTGTTCTCGAATTCGGCGCGCACCGGCGCATACCGCTCGTGAACGGATCCCTGGACCGAACCGTCAGCCATGACGCGTCTCCCCTGATCTCGCTTCCCCGCAACAGGGGCAAGACCAGGGGATCACTCCAGGCGCCACCTCGGCAAGGCCGAAATCCGCCGAGGCCTCCGATCAGTGGCCGTGCGTGGCCACGTGATCGCAGGTGACGTTCGGGTTCATGTCCGTGAAGGCGCCCTTGGGATTGCCCCGCCAAGCCCAGACATGCAGCTCGTAGAACGGGTCCAGCCCGTAGCGGTTGGGCGCGCCGTTGAAGGCGAACAGGTGCCCCTCCAGCGACGCCGGGCCCTTGAACGAGATGTACTCCACCCCGATCAGCGCCATCCTCCCGTCGGCGGTCGGCTCGTACATGACCGCCTGCGGGCGGGCTATGTCAGGCGTCGCGTCCTTCAGGTACTTGGCGTTGACGTAGTGCACGCCCATCGCCCCGCCGTCGACGCCGCTGGTGCAAGGTATCGGCGCGTAGCCCTCGGCCACCGCCACGGAGACGTCCTTGAACCGGTCGTTGGCGACGCGCACGTGCTTGGCCAGCGGGTTGTCGCCGATCTGCGCAGCGGTGGCTGTCGCCACCCCACAGACCGAAACGAAGGCCAAGGCTCTGATCCAACTCGCAGGCTTCATAGTGCACGATCTCCACCGTTCGGGGCCTATCTGGCCGGGCGGAGCTTTTGCCGTAACGGTGGTCTGCGGGTAAGGGGGCGATCCTGTCATTCAACAGGGGCTAATCGGCGTTCGGCTGGAACGCGCCACCAAAGAACGATGACCGCGGCGAACAGCAGGATGTAGATCGCGCCGAACACCCAGATCGGCAGCGGCCAGAAGATCAGGCCGTTGATCCAGCGCATGATCAGCGGCTGTTCACCGCCGGCGCCTGTCAGCTGGTCTTGCCATAGGGTCAGGATGCACGCGCGACCCAGAGCCGCCTGCACGGCCACGACCGCCCACGACGCCAGATGCAGCAGCCGCCACCATCGAACGCGCACCCATCGCCAATGAAGCGCTGCGCCGACCGGTATCGCGATCAGGCCCAGCACATTGAATGCAATCACCGCCAGATGCGCCGCAAGGACAGCATCGCCAAGCGCTGGGGCCGGGATGAAAGCCATGGTCGGCGCCTGGACCCTCTTCATCTGCCGCAGCAGCTACAGCACCGTCGGCGGCCTCTGGCCAGGGTCTGCGCCGAACCTCAGTGCGCGGTCTGCGAGTGCATTCCGCCCGGCCGAGAGATGTCGCACAGGGCGTCGCCGGTCCGCTGGGCCTGGCCATCAGCGGCCGCCATGTCGCCCAGCGAGATGATCCCGACGAGGCGCTTCTCGTGGTTCAGCACCGGCATGCGCCGCACCTTGAGTTCGGCCATGTTGCGCAACACCTCGCCGATCTCCTGGTCGTCGAAGCAGTATTTGACCTCGGCGTTCATCACCTCGGCCACCTTGGCGCCCGGGCCCTTGCCCTGGGCGACCGCGCGGATCGCGATGTCGCGGTCGGTGATCATGCCGACCAGCCGGTCCTTGTCGCTCACCGGTAGGACCCCGGCGTCAAGTCGGGCCATGGCCTTCGCGGCGTCGGCGATGGTGTCATTGGGGCTGGCGAGTTGCACCTCGCGGGTCATGCATTCGCTCACTCTCATCGCAACCTCCTGAAAATGACCTTCGACCGATCGATCGGACTGCGAGTGCAACCCGGCGTCGCCGCGACGGTTCCCGGCGATCGGCCTGCGGCTTTCCTGTCAACCCGCCGCCGGAGCTTGACTGTCACGCGCGGTTTGGCGAAATCGCTGCGGACCTGAGGGGGGAACTTCCTGATGCGTAAACTGATCGTGCTCGCCGCGGCGGCTTCGGCGCTGCTGGTGGCCAGCTGCAACACCATCGCCGGCGCGGGCAAGGACGTCGAAGCGGCCGGCAAGGCGGTCGCCAGCACCGCAAACGACGCCCGGAAATAGGCTCTCTTTCTCCGAGCCAAAAACTCACGAACGCCGCACCAAAACGGCGCTGAGTCAGGTGCGGCGGATGGGCCCGCGCGGGTTTCCTTTGGCCGCCCGCGGGTCCATATGTCGCCGATGGCTGAGATCATCCATCCGCTGAGGCGCTCGGCCTTTCGGGGCATCGCTGGACGTTGCCCGGCTTGCGGTCAGGGCAAGCTGTTCTGGAAATACCTGAAGGTGAACGACCACTGCGACGTCTGTGACACTGACCTTGCCCGCTACCCTGCCGACGATGGCCCGGCCTACCTGACGATCCTGCTCGTCGGCCACCTGGTGGTGGCGCCGCTGCTGTTCTTCCCCGTCGTCTGGCGCTCGAACCCGCTCTACGCCCTGCCGATCATCCTGGTGCCGCTGACCGTCCTGGTGCTGGCGCTGCTGCCGCGCGTCAAAGGCGGCTGGGTCGGCATGATGTACGCGCTGGGCGTCAAGGACACCGACGCCCACCTGCACACGGCCGACGTCTCCGACTAGCTCGCCGGAACCTCCATTTTGGCCGTCCGTTTGCTGCCCCGCCTTCGGACGCCACAAGGAGAGACAAGTGAGCATAGGCCTGATCCTGATCATCCTACTGGTGCTGCTGCTGGTCGGCGCCCTGCCGCGATGGGGCTATTCGCGCAGTTGGGGCTACTTCCCCAGCGGCGGGCTGGGCCTGATCCTGGTCGTCATACTCGTGCTGGTGTTGATCGGGCGAATCTAGCGCCGCCCCCAGACGCGGCCCCCTGACGCGGCCCCCAAACTCCCCTAGCATCGCCCCGGATCCAGGGGGCTGCATGGCGAAGGACGGGGCGACGACGGCGGGCGAGGGCCTTCAGCCGCTGTCAGGGTGGGGGCGTATCAAGGCGATTCTCGGCGGATCGGCGGGCAACTTCGTCGAGTGGTACGACTGGTTCGCCTACTCCTCGACCAGCCTCTACTTCGCCCCCCACTTCTTCCCGAAGGGCGACGTCACCGCTCAGCAGTTGCAGACCGCCGCGATCTTCGCCGCCGGCTTCATCGCAAGACCCGCCGGCGCCTGGCTGATGGGCATCTACGCCGATCGTGCCGGGCGGCGGGCGGCGCTCACGCTCTCGGTCGCGCTGATGAGCCTGGGATCCTTCGCCATCGCGGTCCTTCCGACCTACGCCCAGATCGGTGTCTTGGCCCAGTTTGGGCTGCTCGCGACACGGCTGGTCCAGGGGCTGTCGCTGGGTGGCGAATACGGCGCCAGCGCCACCTACATGTCGGAGATGGCCGGCAAGGCGCGGCGCGGCTTCTGGTCCTCGTTCCAGTACACCAGCCTGATCGCCGGCCAGGTCGCGGCGCTCGTGGTCCTTGTCATCCTGCAGAATGTGCTCGCGCCGGCTGATCTCGCCGCCTGGGGCTGGCGCATACCCTTCGCCATCGGCGGCGTGCTGGCCATCGTGGTCTTCTGGATCCGCTCCGGCCTCGACGAAACCCGGGCCTATCTGAACGAGGCGGCCTCGACCCGTGCGCGAGGCCGCACCCGAGATCTGATCGGCCAGCATCCGCGCGAGTTCGCCATCGTGCTGGTTCTGACCGCGGCCGGCTCCTTGGGCTTCTACGCCTATACGACCTACATGCAGAAGTTCCTGGTCAACACGGCAGGCTTCTCCAAGGACGTCGGCACGGCGATCATGGCCGGGGTGCTGGTGGTCTATATGCTGATCCAGCCGGGGGTCGGCTGGCTCTCCGACAAGGTGGGGCGCAAGACCACCATGGCCGTGGGGCTGGGCCTTGGCGGCCTCGCGACCTTCCCGGTGATGACCGCGATCAGCCAGACGAGTTCGGCCTGGGCCGCCTATGGCCTGATCATGGTCCTGGTGCTGTGCCACTCCGGCTATTCTGCGGTGAATGCTGTCGTGAAAGCCGAGCTCTTCCCGGCCCACGTGCGGGCGCTGGGGGTGTCCCTACCCTACGCCCTGGCCAACGCACTCTTCGGCGGGACCGCCGAATACGCGGCCGAGTGGCTGAAGAAGTCGAAGATCGAGAGCGGCTTCTACATTTACGTCGCCATCGTCATGCTGGTCGGCGCCGTCGCAGCCATGCGGCTTCGCAACACCAACGTCACCAGCCTGATCGCCGATGATTAATCTCAGCCCGCTCAACATCGCCGCACTCAGCCTGTTCGCCGTCTGCTGGGTGCTCTACCAGCCGGTGCTCACCTTGCTGGCTCGACGCGGCAGAGGGTCGATCAACACCGATCTGACGGTCGTCCGCGCGGCCTGGATGCGCAACATGGCCCGGCGCGAGAACCGCTTCATGGACGGCCAGTTGCTGGCGCAGTCGCTGAACTCGGCCTCGTTCTTCGCGTCTTCGAACCTACTGCTGATCGCGGCCGCGGCCGGCGCCCTCTTCGGCGGGCAGTCCACCTTCAAGAACGTCTCCAGCCTGGTGGTGATCCAGACCTCTTCACGGCTGTTGTTCGAAGGCCAGATGGCGCTCGTCCTGATCACCCTCGCCCGGGGCCTGCTCGATTTCATCTGGGCGATACGGCAGATGAACTACTGCCTGGCGGCCATCGGCGCAGTGCCCGACAAGATCGACGACGCCACGCACCACACCTTCGGCGATATCGCCGCGCGGCTGCTGAACCCGGCGATGCACTCCTTCAACTCCGGCGTCCGCGGCTACTATTTCGCGCTTGCCGCCGCCGCCTGGCTGTTCGGCCCGATCGCCTTCATGGCGGCCACCGTGGGCGCGGTGAGCCTGCTTTCGTGGCGCCAACGCAGCTCACCGGCCGCCGCGGCCATCGCTGAACTTCGTGAGCTCCTCGAAGCGCCGCCCGCGCCTCGCGCAAAATAGCTCCGCCAGGCGGCTGTCGAATCCCCAAGGCCACGCGCGTCTCTCCAGTGACGCGGCTCTTCGCGTCGGCCAGATTGGCTCATCGGAAGAGGACGAGACCATGCAATATCTGCTGATCATCTACGCGGACGAGGGGCTGAGCGATCAGGCGACCCTGCAGGAGATCACCGCAGCCCACATGCGCCTGGGCGCCGAGATGCGTGAGGCCGGCGCCATGGTCGGCGGCAACCGGCTGAAGCCGACAGAGACCGCGACCACCGTCCGCACCGTGGGCGGTGCGCAGAGCCTCCACGACGGCCCCTATGCCGAGACCCGCGAGCAACTGGGCGGCTACTACCTGATCGAGGCGCCGGACCTTGATGCGGCGATCGGCTGGGGCAAGAAGATCCCGGGCGGGCCCAACTACGCGGTCGAGGTCCGTCCCGTCTGGAGCATGTGATCCCGATGCCTCGGGTTGAGGACGCTGAGCGGGCTCTCGATCGGGCTGTGCGCGAAGCGGGCGACCGCATCCGTGCGGCCCTGGCGATCCGCTTCCGCGACCTCGACATGGCCGAGGAGGCCTTCGCCTTCGCAAGCCTCAAGGCTGTCGAGACCTGGACCCGCGACGGCCCGCCGCGCGATCCGGCTGCATGGCTCTATGCGGTCGGACGCCGGCGCGCGTTCGACATCGGCCGGCGCGCCAAGGTGCGCGGCGCGGCGATCCACGACGCGCCCGAGCCCGAGCCGGACCCGGAGACCATCCTGATGGCGGCGTTCGAGCCGATCCCGGACGAGCGGCTGCGGCTGATCTTCATCTGCTGCCACCCGGCGCTGGCCCCCGAGGCGCGGATCGCGCTCACCCTGCGCACGCTTTGCGGCCTTTCCGTCGAGCGGATCGCCCGCGCCTGGCTGACCACCGAGGTGGCCATGCTGCAGCGACTCACGCGCGCCAAGCGCAAGATCCGCCAGACGCGCATCCGCTTCGAGATCCCCGGACCCGAGGCGTGGGGCGAGCGCCTGGATGCCGTGCTCGCCACCCTGGAGATCGCCTATGCCCAGGCCTACGAGGACGCCGCGGGCGCCTCGGACGCGGCTGAGCTGGCCGGTGAGACCCTGCGGCTCTCTGGGCTCCTGGCCGAGCTCGTGCCCGACGAGCCGGAGGTGCTGGGGCTTGCCGCCCTGATCCGGTTGACCGAGTCCCGCCGGCCAGCGCGCCTGGACCCGACCGGGGCGGCGATCCCGCTCTCCGAGCAGGACATGGCGCTGTGGGACGGTGAACTCATCGCCCAGGCGGTCGCCCTGATGCGCCGCGCTGCCGCGCTTGGGCGCAGCGGCCCCTACCAGCTGATGGCGGCGATCCATGCCGCCCACGCCTCTCGGCTTGAGACCGGCGTGACGCCCTGGAGCGACATTGTCGCGCTTTACGACGTGCTACTGAGCGTGCGGCCCTCTCCTCTTGCGGAGGTCAATCGCGCAGTGGCCGTAGCGGAGGCGCAGAACGCAGAGGCCGGGCTCGCCGCCCTGGCCGCCGTCGACGGCCCGGAGGGCCTCACCCGCTGGCTTCCCTACCAGGCCGCCCGAGCCGGCCTCTTCGCCAAGGCCGGCCGCCAGGCGGAGGCTGCTGAGGCCTTGCGGGCGGCGCTGGCGCTGCGTCCGGCGCCGGCGGAGCGGATATTCCTGGAGCGCAGACTGATCGCTCTGCGCGGCTGAGCCTTCCCTTCGCCTCCGGCGCTTGGAATAAGGCTCCCAGCATGGACGCCGAGCTCAATCTTTCCACCGCCCCCTTCCGCGACCCCCGCTATGCGGCCAGGCGCCTGGAGGTCGAGCGGCGAGCCGGCGGCGAGATGGTGCTGACCAACCCCACGCCCTACTCGACCGAGTTCCAGACCATGACCGCGGCCCTCGCCCATTGGGCCGAGGCTACGCCTGACCGCGCCTGGCTGGCAGAGCGGTCCGGCCAGGGTTGGCGGACCGTCAGCTTCTCAGAAGCGCATGAGCGGATACGCGCCATCGCGGGCGGGCTGCGCGCGCTGGGCGTCGTTGGGCCGCGGCCGCTGCTGATCCTTGCCTACAACGGCGTCGACAACGCGCTGACGGCCTATGCGGCGATGAGCCAAGGCATGCCGATTGCGCCGGTCTCGCCCCAGTACGGCCTGACGAACGCCAACCCGGAGCGCCTTGCGCGCGCCTGCGAGGTGCTGAAGCCGGCCGCGGTCTTCACGGACGATGCGGCCCTGTTCGCCGAGGGCCTGGCCTCGCCGAGCCTGGCCGGTCTGCCGGTGATCGCAGCAACGAACGCCCGGCCCGGCGACAGCATCTTCGAGAGCCTGCTCGCGGGCCCGCCGGCCGCAGCCGTCGCTCAGCCCACCGACCACGCCAAGTACCTGCTGACCTCCGGCTCTACCGGCCATCCGAAGGCGGTGATCTGCAGCCACGCAAACGTCTGCCTGAACTCCGCACAGATCGCCGCCTGCTACGACGATCCCGACCCGCCGGTGATGGTGAACTCGGCGCCCTGGAGCCATAGCCTGGGGGCCAACTCGATCCTGCACATGTCGGCCCAGCGCGGCGGCACGCTCTACATCGACCACGGCCAGCCAACGGCCGCGCGGTTCGGCGAGACGGTGCGGAATCTGAGGGAGATCTCGCCCACCTACCAGAACATGGTCCCGGCCGGCTGGATGCTGTTCGTCGACGAGTTGGAGCGCGACGAGGACCTGGCCCGCCGCTTCTTCGCGCGCGTGCGGGTGCTGCAATACGGCGGCGCGGCGCTGGGCCAGGCGGTCGCCGACCGCATCCAGGCCGTCGCCGTGCGCACCGTAGGCGAGAAAATCAGCTTCGCCTCAGGCTATGGGGCGACGGAGACCGGCCCCACCGCCTGCAACGTCCATTGGCCCAATGACCGCATGGGAATGATCGGCCTCCCCGTGCCCGGAACCTCGGTCCGGCTCGTGCCGCAGGCTGGCAAACTCGATTTTCGGGTGAAGGGGCCGCAGATCACTCAGGGCTATCTCGGCCAGCCCGGGC
>DASXKT010000051.1:0-16810 GCA_036496685.1 Phenylobacterium sp. | reverse complement strand
CGCCGACAGCGCCAGTCGCGGATTGGGCAGCGCCTTGATCGCGAAGCCGAACCCCAGGCCGAAGACAAACAGCGCAAGACCGGCCTGCCAAAGTCGTTGCGCGGAGCTATCGATCGCCATGATGCTGTCCCTGTTCGATGGTGCGAGGGCTCAACCCCTATGGCGTCGGCTTCGCCAGGTAGCGCAGAAACGGACGCGAAGGTGCGCGGCGCGCAGATCGTCAGCGCGCTGGTCCGCGCCCCGGCCGGGATGGTGGAGCACGCCGCGGCCGACGCCCATGTCCTGACCGTCCATGCCGAAGGGCGCATCCCGGCGGCATTCGACTGTGGAGGCCTGAAGCTACAGCGCATCCTCACCCCCGGGGATATCGACCTTCTGCCCGCTGACACGCCGGCTCGATTGGTGGACGAAGGCGCCAACGGGGTCCTGATCCTGGTTATCCCGGCGACCCTGGTCGCCCGGCATGCGGACGAATTAGGGCGCGCGGCGGATCGGCTCAGGCCGCTCGCCGGCCTGCGGGATCCGGTGCTGTCCGACCTCGCCTGGCGAATCCAGCGGCGGCGCAACGCCTCGCCGGAACTCTACGACGACTGCCTGGCCGAAGAGCTGGTTGGACGGCTGTTGCGGCGGCACGATCCTCAGCTTGAGCCCCCCTCGTCATGGTCGAGAGGCCTGCTTTCCGGCCGGCGACTGCGGCGGGTCCTTGACCTGATCGAGGGGGAGATCGACGGGCCCTTGCCGATTTCACGGCTCGCCGATGCTGCCGGATTGGGCCCGACGGCCTTCAAGGCCGCTTTCCGCCAAGCCCTGGGCGAACCCGTGCATCGCTATGTCGTCAGGCGCCGGGCGCAGCGTGCCCGGGTGCTGCTGCTGGAAGGGAACCTGCCGGCCAGTCACGTGGCGCTGGACGTCGGCTTTTCCCACCAGAGTCATATGGCCCATTGGTTGCGCCGGCTGTTCGGAATGCTCCCGACCGAACTGGAGAAGCTGGGTCTGCAGGGCGCGACGGCTCGACGCTGGCGCGAATCCTGAAGGTCCCGATCTCAGCCTGAGGAGGTCAGGAACCTTCACCGAGGGAGGCGCGAAATGTACTTGGGAATGGCGTTGATCTCGGCGTCGGAGAGGGCTGTGGCAAAGGCGGGCATCGCACCCTCCCCAGTGCGGATGATGTCGGCGACAAACGCCGCGTCGCTCCGAGCCGCGATACTCGGGCCGAGGGCGCCGCCGCCCTGGGCTCCATGACAGGCGGCGCAGACACGGCCAAAGGCGGCGGCGCCGAGAGCGAGTTCCTCGGGGGTCGCCGGGGGCAGGGCGCCGGACGGCGGCGCCGGAGGCGCGCCGGGAGCTTGGCCTGAACTGGCCGGTGTCGCTGTCGCTACGGCTGTGGCGGATGGAACCCGGGGCGATGGGATGGTTTTGGCCGGGACCAGGCGCAGGATCTCGTTCTGGTTCGGCGGCATCTGGTCGGTCAGGATATAGATGTCGCCGTCAGGGCCCTGGTTGATGACCTTGATCCGCTCGCAGCGGTCCATCAGCAACTTTTCCTCGGCCACCACCTTCTCGCCGTTCATGACGAGACGGGTCACCTGCATGCCCGACAAGCCGCCGACGAAGAGGTTGTTCTTCCAGCCCGGAAAGGCGTTGCCCGTGTAGAGCATCAAGCCGGAGGGTGCGATCGATGGGTTCCAGTAGTAGAGCGGCTGCTCCATGCCTTCCTGGGCGGTCTTGCCGCCGTTGATCATGGCGCCGGAGTTCTGGCGGCCGTAGGAGATCTGCGCAAAGCCGTAATTCTTGCCCTTGCGCATGACGTTGATCTCGTCCCCGCCCCTGGGCACGTTCTCGGCGACCCACAGCTCGCCCGTCTTGGGGTGGATCACCACCGAGTGGATGTCCCGGAAGCCCAACGCCCAGATCGCGGGGTTGGCGCCAGGCGTGGACAGGAACGGATTGTCTTTCGGGATCGCGCCATCGGTATTGATGCGCAGCACCTTGCCGAGTTGGCTCTTCAGGTCCTGCGCCTCGGGGCCGGCGTCCGAGAGGCCCGCCGACAGCACCAAGAGCGTTCCGTCGCGGGCCTGGACCAGCGCGCGGGGCTGGATGTCGACGCCCTCGCGGAGGGTTTTGAGATTTTCCAGGCTCTTCTCGTCGACCGAGAGTTTGGCGCTGACGATCCGACCCATGGCGGCGGGATCCCCCGGCGAGCGGGTGTGGAAGCCGAAGTAGATCGTCCGATTGCGGGCGAAATTCCTGTCGAGGATCACACCGTACATGCCCGAGCCCAGTCGCGGCTGGACCATCTGCGGCACGTTGGCCAGGGGCTCGGAGACAGCGCCGTTCCTGTCCACGACGCGCATGCCGCCATCGCGGAAACTGACCAGCATTTTGCCATCCGGCAGGAAGGCCATACCCCAGGGCCGGTCGATTTTGGCGACGGTCTCGACGGCGTACCCCTGTGGGCCGTGGACGATGGGCGCCTTGGTCTGGCCAGGAAAGGCCGGCGGCGGGGCGTAGCCGTCGTTGGCGTTGCGGTTCGGCCCGCAGAGGGCGGCGACCCGCACCCGCTCGGCGGCGCTGCCGGCGACGCCCGCAAAGTCGCGACCCGGTGGAAACTGCGGGATCGCCGCCTTGGGCGGCGCTGGCGGCTGTTGCGACCAGCCGTTGGTTGCTGAAGATAGGGCCAGGACGATCGACAGGCCGATAGTCGAAGCGCCCAGTTTTGCCGATTTGATCACGATGTTCCCCCAGCGCGGACGGGCGCCCCCTTAGGAACGGAGCCGCTGTCGCAGTTTAGGGCCGCGCCGGGCACGCAGGACAGTACGTTTAAGCAAGCGACAAGGATCACTCTGCGACCTCGGCTTCAGGTGGCCCCGCAACGGGCGGTGGGACTGGTGGAATGAACTGGAAGCTGATCGTAGGCGCGCTTGTGATGGCGATCTGCGGCTGGAGCATCCTGCAGGTCGGGCGGATGGGCGCGGTACGGGGAAGGATGGGCGGCGAATGGAGCCGCAAAGACAGCGCAGGGATCTATTGGCTGAGCGCCTCGGCCCTGGCCGCAGGCCTCTTCGCTGGAGCGCTGCTGGTCTCCGCTGGCCTTGGTGCTTCGAGCCTTCTCTCCGCGGCGATCGCATTCGCGACCGCGGCAGGATCACTGATGGCCCTTGCTCGCTTTGGCAGAGCCGCCAACCGCCGCCAATCCCGGTAGAGCGCGAGGGGGCCTCGGACACGATCCGACGGCACGAGGCTGAGAGTCCGTCGCGGGCTAACGTCGCCGATCGCCGCAACCGGTCGGTCTCGGGCAACGCGAGCCGAAACGCCGGTCCTATCTAGCGTGATCGTCCAAACGCCATCCGAGTCCAGGTCACGCCGCTGGCGACATTGACCGCCTGGATCGAGCCGGTGTCGACATTCACCAGTGTGCGCAGCCCCGAGGCTTCGGCAAGCTTCATGGATTCGGCGGCGGTGACCGGATGGGTGATACGGCCCGGCGCTGCGGGACCGTGCCTTAAGGAGATGGCGATCACGCCGCCATCCGCCAGCATCGCCGCGAGGACGGGATAGGCTTCCGCCCGTTCCGTTTGGGATAAGTGGGCCCAGACGCCCTCCACCAGGATGAAGTCGAAGGGCGCCGGGTTCTCTGAGGCAAGTCGCGCTAGCGCGGGCAGGCTGTCATCGACCCAGTTGATGGGCAGGTCGCCGTATAGCGTCCTCGCCCCGTCGCGAAGCTCGGGCGTCGGTTCGACGGCTGTTACGGCGTGTCCGCGGGTCGCGAGGATGGCGGCGTCGTGACCGGGTCCCGAGCCAACGTCGAGGATACGTCCCGGCGGTGCGGGAAGAAGGTGGAGGACATGCCGGTGGACCTCTTCAAAAGGGAGGCGCGTCGACAGGAGCGCTGCCGCGACCCGGTCATACCCGGTGGTTCCCAGAGGCCTGGCCGTGTTCACGAACCCAACCCTATCTGACTCGTGAAGCGTCCGCTCCGCGTCGCGCGCCGACCCTCACGACGTCCCCTATCCGCTGTCCGCCTACTCTCCCCCCGCGCCATCATTGCGGAGCTTCATCGGACGACCTATCTCCCGCACTCCAGAACAGCGTTCACGTAAGGACGCGCATCGCTTTCAAGCCTCGGAAACGCTCATGATGAAACTTCCCGCTGCGGCGCTCGCCGCCCTCGCCCTTTCGGCTACCTCGGCGCTGGCCCAACCAGCCGCGCCCGCTGCGCCCACCGTGGTGCGCGGCACCGTCACGGCGCTCTCCGACGCCTCCATGACCGTCAAAACCGACAAGGGCCCGCAGGTCGTCGGATTGGCGCCCAGCTGGTCGGTCGCGGTGATGAAGCCGGTGGCCATCGACGCGATCCAGCCCGGCAGCTTCATCGGCACGTCGGAGATGCCCAACAAGGACGGGACCAGCGGCAAGTCGCTCGAGGTCCACGTCTTCCCGCCGGGCGTGAAGATGGGCGAAGGCCACTACGGCTGGGACCTGAAGCCCGGCTCGATGATGACCAACGGCACGGTCGGCGAGGTCGTCGCCGGCAAGAAGGGCTCGCGCGAGCTCGACGTTTCCTACTCCTACGGCAAGCGCCACATCACCGTGCCGGCCAACGTGCCGGTGGTGCAGATCGCGCCCGGCACACGCGGGCTGGTCAAGGTCGGGACGCCGGTCTTCATGGTCGTCCAGAAGACCCCGACCGGAATGATGGCCGGTTCCGTTTCTGTCGGGGAGAACGGCGCTAAGCCGCCGATGTGATAGGTCTTCCGGCGTGAAGGACGTCGCCGGACCGCCACCGCAAGATCCCCCCGAGATGGCGGCCAAGGCCGAGCCCAGCGCCAGCCCGCTCGTCGGGCCCGCCCTGCTGCTCGCTTGGCTCGCGCTCGGCGCGGCGCTGGTGCGGTTTCCCAGCGGCCTCCTGGTCTTCGTCTTCGTGATGCTCGGCTGGATCCTTTCGGTGATGGCCCACGAGTTCAGCCATGCTGCGGTCGCCTGGCTGGGCGGCGACCGCACCGTTGCGGAAAAGGGCTACCTCTCCTTCGACCCGCGCCGCTACGGCGACCTGGGCGTCAGCCTGGTGATCCCGCTGATCGCGCTGGCCATGGGCGGGATCGGCTTTCCCGGCGGGGCGGTCTATCTGCGCAACGACCTGATCCGCGGCCCGGTCTGGCGCGCGGCGGCGTCCTTGGCGGGGCCGGCGGCGACACTTCTCGTGCTGCTGGCGCTCACCTTCGGCCTTTCGTTCTGGCGCAGCCGGGGCGTTGCCGGCGAGGGCTCGGCAATGCTCTTCGCCGCGCTCACCATGCTGGCCTTCCTGCAGGCGACGGCGCTGATCCTCAACCTCCTGCCGATCCCCGGCCTGGACGGGTTCGGCGCCATCCGCCCGTTCCTGCCCGCCAGCCTGACGCCGCAGCTGCGCAAGGTCGAAGGCCTGGCCATGGTCGGCCTGCTGCTGCTGATCTTCTGGGCGCCGGGGGCGAGCGCGCTCCTGTTCCGCACCGCGGCCTCGCTCTCCTTCGCACTCGGTCTCGACCTCAGCGCCTTGCAGACCGGCTGGGCGGCCTTCCATTTCTGGCGTCCCGCGTGAGGCCGCAAGCGCTCGCCCTGGCGCTACTGCTCGCAGGCCCCGCCTTGGCGGCCCCCGCGCGCCTCACCGAGCCGCAGGTCCGGAGCTTCGTCGAGCGTCAGTCGAAGGCCTGGAATGCAGGCGATCTCGCGGCCTATTTCGCGACCTTCAGCCCGACCGCCCGCTTCACCGACCAGGCGCTCGGCAACGACAACAGAATCGTCCCCTACGGCGTGAGCACCCTCGACCAGGCTCGCACGCAGAGCCGGCGGACCCTTGCGGGCGGCCAGGTGCGCGAGACCGTCACCATCGAAAGCGTCGCTATCGCGCCGGACGGCCGCTCCGCCCGGGTCTCGGCCCACGCGGTCTCCGACATCACCAAGGCCGGCTCCGCGCGCCGGGTCTGCGCGCGGCGGACCGCGACCTTCGAGTTGACGCCCGCCGGCCTGCGCGCCACCGGCCAGACCGACACCATCGTCCGTTGCCGCCCCGGCGCCATCGGGTAAGTTCGCGGCCATGCTCCTTCGCCGCACCCTCCTCGCCCTCGCCGCCGCCGCCAGCCTCGCCGGATCCGCAGCCGCCCAGCCCGCGAACCCCCGCGTTGTCATCAACACCGCCGAGGGCTCGATCACGCTCGAGCTGTTCGCCGACAAGGCGCCGATCACCACCGCCAACTTCCTGAAGTACGTCGACCGCAAGCTCTATGACGGGGCGACCTTCTACCGGGCCTCCAAGCCCAAGGGTCAGACCTCCAACGACTATGGCTCCATCCAGGGCGGGCTGCAGAACGACCCCAAGAAGGTGCTGCCGCCGATCGCCCACGAGAGCACCGCCAAGACCGGCCTCAAGCACACCGACGGCACGATCTCCATGGGCCGGCACGCGCCAGGCTCCGCCCAGGCCGACTGGTTCATCGTCATCGGCGACATGCCCTATCTCGACGCCTCGGCGAAGGATCCGGGCTTCGCGGCCTTCGGGCGCGTCGCAGACGGCATGCCGGTGGCCAAGACGATCCTCGGCCTGCCCACCGATCCCAACGCCGGCGTCGGGGCCATGAAGGGCGAGATGCTGGTCAAGCCGCTACGCATCACCTCGATCCGCCGCGCGCCGCCTGCGCCGCCACCCGCCACGACACCGGCGCCAGTCCCTGCCTCCCCGGCGCCGACCTCGCCTTCGCCGACCACGCCGTGAGCAAGCTCAGGATCGGCGTCGACGTCCCGTGGGTATCCAGCTGGTCGGCCGAGCAGGTCACCGGCGTCGGCCCCTGCCCCTCCGTCGACGGCGTGCTGGCGGTCGGCCAGTCCGAGCACCCCGGCCGGGGCGAGCCGCTCTACGCCCGCAACCATCTCTTCCGGCAGCGCAAGTCGGTGCGCGAGATGCGCTGCCCGATGTGCGGCGAGCCGACGCTCGAGGGCGACCGTTGGACCCAGACCGGCCGCTGGGCGACCGCTCGCGAGCTGCGCGCCAAGGGCGCGGGCGTCTTTCTTCCGCCGGACATGGCCGACGACAAGACGCTGCTGGACGTCGGAGCGGTCGCCCCAATGCACCTCGCCTGCGCGGAGCGTGCGCGCGCCCTCTGCCCGCACCTGGCGGCGATGCCGGACAAGGAGCTGAAGGCCTTCCCCGGCGCCTGGATCGTGGCCGCGCTCAGCGTCGAAGCCCGCCCCGCCCCCACCGCCGCCAACGTCCCCCAGCGCTCCGTCCCCGCGGTCACCTTCCTGCAGCTGATCGGCGTACCCGACCATCAACCCGGCTAACATTACATGGAGTTTAAGTAATTAAACTGCGGTAATTTTGTGAATTCGAGGTCATTACGGAGACTTCACGGGACTTACATGAACCTCGGAAGTATTCATTCGTCATCGGCGGTTCACCGCCCACGGCATTCAGACGAGGGATACGACCATGAACATCACCGCCCGCATCTCCAACATCGCCATGCTGGCCCTGGCGGTTCTGCCCGCCGCCGCCCTGACGACCGCCGCTCACGCCCAGACCGCCGTCCGCGTCGGCGACCTGAACCTGGCCAGCGCCTCCGGCAAGGCCGTCTACGAACAGCGCCTCAACTCGGCCGCGCGCCAGTATTGCTCCGGTGAAGCTCAGATGAGCGTCCGGGCGGCTTGCGAAACCGCCGTCCGCGCCGAGGTCAACGACAAGCTGGCCGCGAACACCCAGTTCGCCAGCCGCAGCTAATCGTCTCTCTCCCGCTGCCAAAACAGGAGGTGGCCAAAACAGGAAGTGGAAGGGCCTCTCTCCAGGCCCAGCCCCGTCCGCCCCCCAACCCGAGCTCCCCGGCCTTACAGAGGGGCGGACAGAAGGAGGCCCGCGATCATCCCCGATCGCGGGCCTCTTGCTGTGCGCCGTATCCGATGTCCAAGCTGGCGGCCATGATCAAGCTCACCTTCTGCCTGACCCGCCTGCCGCATCTCAGCCGCGAGGCCTTCCAGGACTACTGGTTCAACACCCACGCGCCGCTCGTCGCCTCGGTGGCCGAGCCATTGCGGATCCGTCGCTATGTCCAGCTGCACAGCCTGCCGGCCGACGCGAGCGCCCCGTTGCGCGCCAGCCGCGAGGCTCCGCCCGAGTACGATGGCGTGGCGCAGCTTTGGTTCGACAGCCTCGATGATGTGATCGCCAACCGGAGCCCGGAGGCTCCCGCGGCCGCTGCCCTCCTGCTGGAAGACGAACGCCGCTTCATCGACCTTCCCAAGAGCCCGCTCTGGTGGGGCGAGGAGAAGGTGATCGTGGGATAGGGAGCCTCGACGCCGCTTCAGGCGGTCGCGGCGCGCACCTGGGTTACGCGTTCCCAGCTCACCACCTCGGCCTCGGCCGCGGCGGGAGTTCCCGTGGTCGGACGGGCGTCAGGCAGTCCCTGGATGAAATCGCCCACCGGCGCCTGTAGGGCTTCGGCCAAGGCTATCAGCCGCGCGATCGGCATGGCGATCAGTCCAGCCTCGTACTTCTGCACCTGCTGGAAAGTCAGCCCGCAGCGATCCCCGACCTCGCGTTGAGTCATGTCGAGTAGCCGACGTCTAGCACGCAGCCGTCGTCCAATGGCGCGATAGATACCCTGGTCACGCATGAATATGCCCCAACTGAACAGCCCCTCTTTATGCTCCTACGTACGCCGTCAAGAAAGGTTCCGATGTTCTTCGAACGCTCTTTTTTTGACTCCGCACGTAAAAGTTACTGCCCAAACCGCACCCGGCAGAGCGCCGTGACGAGCAGTTCCGAGGTCTTATGCCCAGCCTTCGCGCCGGGCATTGTGACGTCGGTCACTTGCCGCCGGGTGCTAAATAGCGCTGGGCGTAACATCGTTCCATGAAATTCGAATGACGCCGCGCGCGGCCGCGCAAGGCGCCGACTCCGTAGGCGGAGGATGGCGTATATGGCTACGAGGCGAGCATTCCGCCGCCTCGCCACAGTCCTCCGGTGTCAGACGGCGGCAGGCGTGGCTCGCCGGCGCTGGCGCAGGCTCGCGCCTATGCCGCCCAGGCCCAGGATCATCAGCGCCCAGGTGGCCGGCTCCGGCACGCCGCCGCGCGGGCCACCGATCACGCCGCCGACCAGCGCCGTGTCGTAGATCTGGATGAAGTCGACGGAGCCCGAGGAAGCCTCACGCTGGCCCGTTGGGTTGTCATCCTGGAAGAACCGTAGTGGATCGTTGATCACCGCGTCGTTGGTGGTGTCCGTAAACTGAATCATCTGAACGCCGTTGACGTAGCCGATGACGAGCTGGGTTACCCCGTCACGGGTCAGCACAACCAGGGCGTTGGTTCCGGCCGTGAACGAGCCCGACGCTGCAGTCACGAAGTTGAAGTAGTTCAGGTTCCCGCTGAGATCGTAGAGGCCGTTGTCGGAGGCGAGGTTCTTGAAATCGACGATCTTGCGAAAGCCGCTCAGGCTGTCGAACTCGAAGTTCGTGGCGATCGTGTAGGTGCTGAGGCTGAGCCCGGTGACCGTCGGCCCCTGGTTGGCGGCGAAAGTGATGCCCGTCGCGCCCAGCACGCCACCGTTGTTGACGATGCTCACGCCGCTGCCGGCGGAGTCCGTGAGCGAGTTGTTGAGCTCGTAGTCTCGGATCAGCGTAGCGCTGGCGCTCGAGGCCATCAGCAGGGCGGCGGCAAAGGTCGCGGCGGCGGTGAGTTTGACGAACATCGCATTCCCCAATCGACACGCGGCCCATCCGCCGCAGAAGAAGGCCCCTGCTCTCGGGGCGCGGAAACGTCGCTCAACGCTACATTGAAAGACCATTGTGCGCCCAGCGTCCACACCCACGCGCTAAGTGGCTAATTTATCCTGGCTTTGTCGCGTCACAGTTGAATTCTTCGCCTCACCCGCCGGCCGCCGCGACCTTGGCGACGCAGGCGAGCGATGGATCGGGCCTCGCCGGCTTCGGGCTGAAGGCCCGCACCATGTCCCGCTCGGACCGCATAGTGTGCGCGATCTCCCTCTGGCGCGCCAACGCCCTTTCGCCTTGTTCGCGGTATTGCGCGCTGGTCAGGCTGGCCATGAATGCGATGAGGTCTTCGATGTCCTTCTCGGAGAGCGCCAGCGGCTGCATGTTCCTGTCGAGCCAAGGGTTGTTCATCCCGCCCTTGTTGTAGTGGTCCATCACGTCCCACAGCGTCCGTTCGGACCCATCGTGGAAATAGGGCGCGGTGATCAGCACGTTGCGCAGGCTGGGCGTCTTGAAGGTCGCGATGTCGGCCGGTTGCTTGGTCACCAGGAACGAGCCCAGCGCCGACAGCTCCGACTGGATCGCCGCTTGGTCGACGGCGATCACGTCGCCCGAATTGAGCCGCGCCTGCGCCCGGCAGGCCAAGGCGATCACGTTGTGCCGGTCGATGCCGACGCCGGTGTTGTGGAACGAGTTGTCCATGAAGAAGGTCCGGTCCGGCCTCAGGTTCGGCGCCGCATGGCAGCTGCTGCAGCGCGCCTTGGTCTCGAACAGCGCCCAGCCGCGCTTGGCGGAGTCGCTGATCGCATCGGCATCTCCGGCGATGAAGGCATCGAACGGCGAGGTGAACGCGATCTCGCTCCGCTCATAGCTGGCGATGGCGCGCACCAGGTCGGGCCCGTTGGGCGCTCGGCCGAACACCGTCTGAAAGGACTCCTGGTACCTGGCGTCCTTGGCGATTGCGGCCACCGCGGCGTCCAGATCCGGTTGCCCCATCTCGCTCGGATTGAGGATCGGCAGGACCGCCTGGTCCTCCAGCGTCGTCGTGCGGCCATCCCAGAACAGGGTCTTGTCGTAGAGCGCGTTCAGGATGGTTGGCGCGTTCCGTTGGCCGACCCGTCCCTGGATGCCGACCGACACCGCCCGCCCGTCGGTGAAGGCCCGCGCCGGGTTGTGACAGCTTCCGCAGGCGACGCTTCCGTCCACCGACAGTCGACGGTCGAAGAACAGCCGTGCGCCGAGCGCCACCTTCTCCGGCGTCTGCGGATTGTCCGCGGGGATCGCCGCCAGGGTCGCAGCGATAGGTAGGCCAACCTGGTCGCCCACGGCGCCGAGGCCCGAACCCGTCGCCGGTTGCCGGAAACTTGCCTGGGAGGAGGGCGGCGGACTGGCCGACCCGCAGGCCGCCAACACCATCGCCGCGCCCGCAATCAACGCAGGCGCGGACCGTCTCGGAATCCGACGCAGCATGGACTTCCCCCGGCCGTCTGGGTCGTCCCTCACCCCAACCTACGCTCGACAACCGCGTTCTGCGAAATCGCAAATACTTGAGCGGTGTCAGCGCCTCGCCTCTCCCTTGCGGGGAGGGCCAGGGCGTGGGGGGTGCAAGACCGTGAGTCTCCCCGCCTTGAGCGCGGCGCCCGACACCCCTCTCCGCTTCGCAGGGGAGAGGAGGCGCGCGCTCACCCTTCCTCAACCCTTCCCGCGCTCCCATCCCTGATCCACACTGGAACAGACGATGAACGCGATTCGACCCTTGCGCATCCTAGGCCTCGACCCGGGGCTTCGCCGCACCGGCTGGGGCGTGGTGGCAGTGGAGGGCGCGCGGCTCACACATGTGGCGCACGGGGTGATCGCGCCAAAGGACAGCCTGGAGTTCGCCCAGCGCCTGTTGATCCTCTTTGACGCCATCGCCGAGGTCATTGCGCTCCACGCCCCCGACGAGGCGGCGGTCGAAGAGACCTTCATGAACAACAACGCCGCCTCAGCCCTGAAGCTCGGCCATGCGCGGGCCTGCTGCCTGATCGCCCCGGCGCGGGCCGGGCTCTCGGTCGCCGAATACGCCGCCACTGTGGTCAAGAAGGCCGTGGTCGGCACCGGCGGCGCCGACAAGGCCCAGGTCGGCTTCATGATCCGCCGCCTGCTCCCCACCGCTGGCGAGACCACCGCAGACGCCGCCGACGCGCTGGCCGTCGCCATAGCCCACGCCCACGCCCGCCGCGTCCGGACGTATCTCGGGGCGGCGTAGCTCCCTCCGCTCCGCTTTCCCGCTCATCCCCGCTTTCGCGGGATGAGCGGTATCGGGAGCGGGAGCAAGCTGGCAATCTGCCCCTCGTGAGCCAGCTCTTGCGGTTCCCGAGCGCCGTCCGGCGAGATCCCAGCGTCGAGGCCTGGTTCGCCATGCCGCACGACGAGCTAAGGCGCATGGCCAAGCCCTGGTTCGAGCGGATGCGCGCCTGCGGAGCCGACGTTCGCGAGTTGCTGCACGACGGCTATGCGACGGCCTGCGTCGGCGACGCCCCGTTCGGCTACGTGGGAACCTTCAAGGCGCACGTGAATGTCGGCTTCTTCTACGGCATAGCGCTCGACGACCCTGCCGGCCTTCTGGAAGGCGAGGGCAAACGCATGCGGCACGTGAAGCTGCGCTGGGGCGAACCCGTCGACGTCCCAGCCCTGAACGACCTCATTGCAGCCGCCTACCGAGACATCCGCCGGCGTCTCGCATCGGCCGTCTGAAGCTCAAGCCGCGGCGCGTTTCCCCGCGAACATCTCCCACCTCAGCCCCCGGGTCGCCGACGCCACAGCGTAGTAGAGCGCCACCCCGCCCACCCCCATCGCGGCCTCGGCCCAGAGCATGCCGGAGACGCCGAACTTGGTCTCCGCCCACCCGTCCACCAGGGTGACGACCAGGATCGGCACGTTGGAGATCGAGGAGATCAGGTTGAACTTTGTGGCTGCTGCGCCCTGGCCAATCGCCTCCAGCGTCACCGCCGAATAGGCGCCGTAGCAGAAGCCGACCACGAAGTTGTACAGGCAGGCGAAGAACAGGAACGCCATCGGCGTCCGCGGCCCGAACACCATCACCACCGCCACCGCGGCCAGCGCTAGGCCGAACAGGTTGTAGGCCAGCTTGCGGTCCATGCGGTCGGCCAGGTAGCCGCCAGCGATGCAGCCCGGCAGCGAAACCAGCCCCGACAGCAGGCCGCCCACCAGGGCCACCTCGTCGGCGCTCGCGCCCCAGTCCTTGGCGATCGCCGCCCAGAGCTGTTGCAGCCCGCCCGACCCGATCGGCAGCAGCATGATCAAGCAGGCCAGCAGCCCGATCCGTGTGCGCGCCAGCCCCAGGACATCGCGCCCGGTCTCCACCAGCGTCGCGAGATAGCTCCGGCCGTCCGCCAGCCGCCCCGGCTCGCGCAGCCGCAGCAGCGGGAGGGCGCTGAGCATGCAGGCGATGGCCAGCGCCATGCCGGAGACCCACGGATGGCCCGAGTGCTGGGCAAGCCACAGTCCCGCCCCGCCGCCGAGGCCCGCCCCGGTCAGGTTGCCGGCTTGGCTCCAGCCGCCGGCCCGTCCCTTCTGGTCCTCGGGGGTATCGATGGCCATGAACCGCTGCACGGCCATGGTGGTGACGGTGGCCAGGACGCTCGAGGCCAGCACCAGCCAGCCGAAAACCGGCAAGAGGTCGGTGCGCATCGGCAGGAAGGCGATCCCGGCCAGGCTGGCGGCCGTGCCGGTGACGCCGATCATATACCAGGCCTTGGCGCCAAGGGTGGTGTCGACCAGCGGCGCCCACAGCACCTTCCAGGTGTTGGGCAGAAGGCCCATGCCGGCCAGGGCGGCGATCGCCTCGACGCTCGCGCCCGCATGGCTCAGGAGCCAGGCCAGCGTCACCGTCACGTAGCCGAAGCCCATCCCGAACGGCAGATAAAGGATCAGGTAGAGCGCTGGATGCGGCGCCTTGCGCGCGGACGTCTCGGTCATCTCAGGCTCCCCGAAGGCCCGAGGCTAGCACCTTGTTCGGCGAACGGAAGCTTAGCCGGAACACATTGAGAAACCAGAGAAGTTGAGCACCGCACTTTTTAGTTGAATGACGTGGTTTACAGCAAAGCTCCAGCGGGGCCGTTTGATCACGAGACGTTCACGATTGATCAAGCGAAGCGGCATGGTTTACGGCATGCTTGGAACAGATGCCGAACGTGATTCACACTAGAGCCCCGAGAAGGACCGCCAGATGATCGGCCGGCTGTGGGGAGTCTTGGCCGAGGTTGGCGAGGAGGAAGCGCTGATCGATGTGGCCGGCGTGGGCTATGTCGTGCGCTGTGGATCCCGCACCCTGTCGCGGCTGCCCGGAACCGGCGAGACCGCGACCCTGCACATTGAGAGCCAGTGGGGCGAGCAGACCGGCATGACGCTCTACGGCTTCCTCGACCGCCACGAACGCCGCGCCTTCGTGATGCTGAAGACCATCCAGGGCGTGGGCCCCAAGGCGGCCCTGGCCGTGCTCGACGTCCTGCCGCCCGCCGAGCTTTCCGCCGCCGCCGCCCGCGGCGACCAGGCCGCGGTCGCCCGGGCCCAGGGCGTCGGCCCCAAGCTCGCGCTGCGCATCGTCACCGAGTTGAAGGACAAGCCCCTGGGCGACGGCTCGGTCGCCGCATTCCACGCCAGCGCCCTGCCCGCGTCCCCCGCCAAGCCGACCGCATCCGGCGAAGCTGTCGCCGCCCTCATGGGCCTCGGCGTCGCCGAACCCGCCGCCCGCCGCGTGGTCGAACAGGCCGCCCTTCGCCTAGGCGACGAAACCGAAGCCCCCGCGCTAATCAAAGCCGCCCTCCAGGAGCTGGGACGGTGACAAGAAGGGCCACGCCATGACCCGCCTCGTCTCCGGTGAACCGGCTCCGCTCGAAACGCCCGACCGCGCGCTGCGCCCGCAGACGCTGGCCGAGTTCGTGGGCCAGGAGCAGGCCAAAGGGAACCTCCGCGTCTTCATCGAGGGCGCCAAGTCGCGCGGTGAAGCGCTCGACCATGTGCTGCTGTTCGGCCCGCCCGGCCTTGGCAAGACGACGCTGGCCCAGATCGTCGCCCGTGAGCTCGGGGTGAATTTCCGCGCCACCTCCGGCCCGGTGCTGGCCAAGGCCGGCGACCTTGCGGCCATCCTCACCAACCTCGAGCCCAACGACGTCCTGTTCATCGACGAAATCCACCGGCTGGCCGCCAACGTCGAGGAAATCCTCTATCCGGCCATGGAGGATTACGTCCTCGACCTAATGATCGGCGAAGGGCCCTCGGCGCGCTCGATCCGCATCGACCTCGCGCCTTTCACCCTGGTCGCCGCTACGACGCGCGCCGGCCTCCTCGCCACGCCGCTGCGCGACCGGTTCGGCATCCCGATCCGGCTGGAGTTCTACACCCCCGCCGAGCTCAAGAAGGTGCTCTCCCAGGCGGCCGGCAAGCTCGGGCTCAACCTGCACCCGGAAGGCGCCGAGGAGATCGCCGCCCGTTCGCGCGGCACGCCCCGCGTCGCCGGACGCCTGCTGCGCCGCGTCCGCGACTTCGCCGCCAGCGACGGCGCCGAGCTCATCGACCGCCGCGCCGCCGCCTCAGCGCTCGCCCGCCTCGACGTCGACGAGATGGGCCTGGATGCGCTCGACCGCCGCTACCTGCGCGCGCTGATCGAGAACTACGCCGGCGGCCCCGCGGGCGTGGAGACGCTCGCCTACGCCATCGCCGAGGCCCGCGACGCCGTCGAGGACGTCATCGAGCCCTTCCTCCTGCAACAGGGCTTCATCCAGCGCACCCCGCGCGGCCGCATGGCCTGCGCCAAGGCCTACGCCCACCTGGGCCTGACCGCCCCCAAGACCGCCAGCCAACCCCAAGCTGGGGACCTGTTTGACGAATGACAGATTCAACCGTCATCCCACGGTCAGCCGTCCGGCTGATCCGGGGGACCGAAGCTGAATCGCAAATCCTGGAGGGGCCGCTTGGGTCCCCCCGGATCGGCTTTCAGCCGACAGGAGGATGACGAGGGCTGGAATGGCTGATCAAAACACAGACCCCTCCGCCGGCTGGCTGGTCGGCCGCGAGCACCAGCTTCCGGTGCGCATCTACTACGAGGACACCGACTTCACCGGCGTCGTCTACCACGCCAACTACCTGCGCTATTTCGAGCGTGGGCGGAGCGACTTCTTCCGTATCGTGGGCATCAGCCACTCGTTGCTGCTCGAGCGCCCCGACCCGGCGGCCTTCACGATCACCCGCATGACGGTCGATTTCAAACGCGCCGCGCGCATCGACGACGCGCTTTTGGTGCGCACGACCTACGACAGCGCGAAGGGCCCGAGGCTGTTCATCAGTCAACGGATCACCCGCGGCGATGAGCTGATCGCGACCGCCCAGGTCGAGGCCGCCTGCATCGACCTGAAAGGCCGCGCGCGCCGGCCCCCGCCCGGCATGGCCGAGGCGCTCGCGCCGCTGTTTACTCCTTCGCCATAAGATCGCCACCGCACACGATCACCACGGCCTGCCTACTGATTCCCTGGAGCTCCCGGACCCCGCATGGACCCGACCACTGTCTCGCCCGAGAGCTTTAATTTCATTGCCCTGTTTTTGAGGGCCGACTGGGTAGTGAAGCTGGTGATGCTGGGCCTTGGCCTGGCCTCCCTGTGGTCCTGGACGGTGATCCTCGACAAGACCTTCCGCTTCTCCGCCCTGAACCGCGAGGCCAACCGCTTCGAGGACGAGGTCGCCTCGGGCAAGAGCCTGGAAGAGGTTGCCACCAAGGCCGGCGAGCGGCCGCGCCACGCGCTTCCCCGCATGCTGCAGGGCGCGCTTCGCGAGTGGCGTGACGCCCGCGCCAAGGGTCCGGGCAGCGACACCCAGACCGCCTTCCTGATCCAGCGCATCGACCGCGTCCTCGACGCCGCTATCGCCCGCGAGAGCGCCCGCGTCGAGGATGGCCTGGGCTCCCTCGCCATCGTCGCAACAGCTTCACCTTTTGTGGGGCTGTTTGGGACAGTGTGGGGCATCATGCACGCCTTCCAGTCGATCGCGATCCAGAAGAACACCTCGCTCGCCGTCGTCGC
>DASXKT010000050.1:0-1850 GCA_036496685.1 Phenylobacterium sp. | reverse complement strand
GCGCCAGCTACAACGAGACCGACGCGCGGGACGGCTGGCAGCGGCTGCTCGCCTTCTACGGCGTGAACGGCCTGCTCCCCCGCCCCTTCAGGTTCGGCTGAGCAGGCGCAAGGCCTCCGTTCGTGACGCGTCTGCCTCAGTGGCCCCGCAGCTTGCGGATCAGCGTCTCCAGATCCCGCGCCAGCTGAGCGTCGCCCTGGCGCAACGCCTCGATGCGGCGCACCGCGTGCAGCACGGTCGTGTGGTCGCGTCCACCGAAGCGTCGGCCGATATCCGGCAGCGAGCGCGTGGTGAGCTGCTTGGCCAGCCACATCGCCGCCTGCCGCGGCCGCGCCACCGAGCGGGTGCGGCGCTCGGAGATCAGGTCGGCCTGCTTCAGGGCGAAGTGCTCGGCCGTGGCCTTCTGGATGTCGTCGACCGTGACCCGCTTTTCGCCGCCGCGCATGTGCGGACCGAGGAACGCCTGGGTTTCCTCCAGCGTGAGCCCGCCGACGCCGGACCCTGCGCGGACGATCAGGGTGTTGAGCGCGCCTTCAAGCTCACGCACGCTGTCGGTGAAGCGGTCGGCGAGGAACTGCAGCACCTCGGGGCGCAGCTGCGAGGCGACCCCTTGTTGGCGGCTCAGCACCGCCGACTTGTGCTGCAGGATGTCGAGCCTCAGCGAGCGGTCTGCGGGCTCGATGCCGCAGACCAGACCGGCCGACAGGTGCGAGCGCAGCCGCGCGTCGATCTCGGTCAGCGCAGACGGCGGCCGGTCAGCCGAGAACACCACCCGGCGCCCGTCCTCCATCAGCGCCGCCAACGTATGGAACAGCTCCTCCTCCGAGCTGTGCTTGCCGCCGATGAAGTGAACGTCGTCGATCAGCAGCAGGTCGGCGGACCGCAACTCATCCTTGAACTCCGCCGCCTTGCGCTCCATCAGCGCGCGCACGAACGACGACAGGAACCGCTCGGCGTTCAGGTAGACCACCTTGCGGTCGGGCGCCGTCTGCATGGCTTGCCAGGCGATGGCGTTCAGCAGGTGGGTCTTGCCGAAGCCGTAGGCGCCGTGGAACACGACCGGGTTGAAGTGGCCGTCGGCCCAGGACGCCACCCGGCGCGCCACCGCCAGCGCGAACTCGTTCGATGGCCCTTTGACGAAGGTGTCGAAGGTGAACCGCTCCTGCAGGCCCTGGCCGCGGGTCGGGCGGCCGCTGACGATCGGCGCAGTGACCGGGCTGTCGGTCGAGATCGCCTCGACGACCTCGATCCCCATCGACCTGGCGGGCAACGCATCGCCGCCCTCTGCCTCGAACTCGAGCCGGGACTTCAGCGACAGCACCCGCCCTTCGGGATCGTAGAGCGTCCACAGCTCCCCGATCCGCCGCCACGCATAGCGCCGGATCCAGTCGCGGGCGATGCCGGTGGGCGTGACGAGGCACAGCTCGCCCCCCGGCGAGGTGCGCAGGCAGGCCTGAGCCAGCCACGAACCGAAAGTGTCGTCGCCAAGCTCGCCCTTGAGCGCCTGGCTGGCTTTGACCCACACGCCCGCGGGCGTCATCGACGCCATTTCCGCCAACCCCTTGCTCGCCATCAGCCCCTCTACCCCCAGTGCCGCGCGTCCTCCTCTGCGGGAGGACCTCAGGCCACGAGCGCCCCCACGCCCGGCAAACCCGACTTTAAGTAACCGTGGAGACGCACGTTCTTAGGCGGGGCGGCTCGATACTTGCCGCCTCCACTCATTAGTCAGTACAATGGAAAATGCCTTGAGAAGCTCAGACTACGCCGGCAGGGGTGGCCGTCAATGAGATTCGGAGGGCCTCGCAACCAAAAAACCCCCTTGACATCGCATGGTGTCGAAAAGGCTTAGG
>DASXKT010000049.1:0-4275 GCA_036496685.1 Phenylobacterium sp. | reverse complement strand
ATCGATTTAGGGCGCCTCGTTGGAGAAGATGATCGTGCCGGAGGCTGCGAACATGCCGCCGACGCCGTGGCTGACGCTGATCTTGGCGCCTGGCACCTGGGCCGGCGCGATACCCCGCATCTGCCGCACGCTCTCCTGCATGGCGTACATGCCGTACATGCCGGAGTGCATGTAGGAGAGCCCGCCGCCGTTGGTGTTCAGCGGCAGCTTGCCGCCGATCGCCGTGTTGCGCTCATTGATGAAGTCCTTGGCTTCGCCCGGCTTGCAGAAGCCGAGGTCCTCCAGGCCGTAGAGCGGCAGGTGGGCGAAGGCGTCGTAGATCATCAGGTGGTCGACGTCGGCATGGCTGATGCCGGCCTCGGCGAACGCCTTCTTGCCCGAGACCCGGAAGGCCTTGGAGGAGGTGAAGTCCTCCATCTGGCTGACCATCGGCGTCTCGACGCTTTCGCCGGTGCCGAGCACGTAGACGGGCTTCTGCGGGAAGTCCTTGGCCCGCTCGGCCGAGGTCAGGATCAGCGCGCCCCCGCCGTCGGTGACCAGGCAGCACATCAGCTTGGTGAAGGGCCAGGCGATCATATCCGAGCCCAGCACGTCGGCGACGGTAATCGGGTCGCGGAAGCTGGCGCGCGGGTTCTTCGCCGCCCACTCGCGCTGGATGACGGCGACCATAGCCAAATCTTCCTCCGTCACCCCGTAGGTCTTCATGTAGCGGAGCACCGGAACGGTGAACATGGTCGGCGGCCCCATCGGGCCATAGGGCATCTCGAACTGTCCGGCCAAGCTGGACGGCGAGCCGCCGAAACGGCCTGCGCCGACCCGGCTACGGCCGGACTCGCCGTGGGTGATGAGGACGGTGTTGCAGAGGCCTTCGTTGATCGCTGCCGCCGCGTGGCGAACGTGCAGCATGAAGGAACATCCGCCCACGGACGTTCCATCCGCGTAGGTCGGCGTGATGCCAAGGTAGTGGGCGAGCGCCGTGGGGCTCTCACCCGCCGTGGCGACGCCGTCGATATCGGAGGGCTTGAGGCCCGCGTCGGCCATGGCGTTCAGGGCCGCATCGGCATGCAGGCCGATCACCGAGACGTCGGGGATCTTTCCCATCTGGGTGGTCTCGGCGGCGCCGACGACTGCGATTGATTTCTGTTTCATCGGCTCACCCTTTCGCCGGTTCGAAGAGCGGAAGGGAGATGTCGTCGGACTGCTTGGCGAAGCTGACCTGGACCGGCATGTCGAGTTGCAGCGCCTGCGGCGTCTGCGGGCAGCCGACGATGTTGGTCATCATCCGCGGGCCTTCCTCGAGCTGCACCACGGCGATCGCGTAGGGCTCCGTCCCCATGTCGGGGCGCGGGCGGTGGTTGATCACGTAGGACCAGAGCACAGCCTTGCCCGAGGCCTTGTGGACCTCGACCTTGCGGCTGCCGCACTTCGGGCAGAAGGGTCGTGGCGGGAAATAGCTTCCGCCGTCGCATTCGGTGCAGCGCTGCAGGCGAAGTTCGCCCGCCTTGCAGCCGTCCCAGAAATGCCGGGTCTCCGGCGTGGGCTCGGGCAACATCCTTGGTGGCATGTGAAATCCGTTCCGAGTGAAAATGCAGAAAGCCCCCGAAGCCGGGGGAGGCGCAGCAAAGCCGAGGAGACGCGGCTTGTCACGTGCGGGATGCGACCGATGAGCGAACCCTACGACCTGGACCGGTTCGTCGAGGCTCAGGATGCCCGGACCGGGGCCTCGACCGTTTATGGGCAGGCGCTGGCCGAACTACGCGCCGGGGCCAAGCGCAGCCACTGGATGTGGTTCGTCCTCCCCCAGGTCTCGGGCCTCGGCTCCAGCTTCATGGCGCAGAAATACGCCATCGGTTCGCGGGAGGAGGCGGGCGCCTATCTGGCCCATCCCGTGCTGGGGCCGCGGCTCATGGCTTGCGTCGCGGCTGTCCAGGCCGTGGAAGGGCGCAGCGCTCACGAGATCTTCGGCAGTCCCGACGACATGAAGTTCCGCTCCTGCCTGACGCTCTTTGCGCATGCAATGCCGGAGAATGCTGCCTTCAAGGTCGCGCTGGCGAAGTACTACGGCGGCGCGTTCGATCCGGGCTCGATGCAGATCCTGGGCGTCTAGAGATCGAACAGCGCTTCCGCATCCTTCGCCCACTCCGTAGCGGACGATCAGGCGTTTCCGGCCGACCTCCAAATGCTCCGCTCAGACCGCCAGGCCCCTAGGCCGTCTCCAACTCACCGACCAGCGCGCCGGCCGGGATGTGCCACTCGCGCGCCAAGATCCGGATCTGAGCCAGCGTAATCTCGCGCTTGCCGCTTAGAATCTCCGATGCGCGCGACCGCGACCCCAGAAGGGCCGCCAAATCTGTTTGGGTGCGGTCGTTCTGCTCCATCGCGAATTGCAGCACCTCAAGCGGCCGCGCTGCGGGTATCGGCCAGCGCTTCTGCTCGTAACGCTCGATCAACGTCGCCAGTATATCCAACTTTTCGAACTCCGGCGTGCCGGGTTCGGCGTCAAAGACGGCCTCCACCTCGCGCAGAGCCGCTTCATAGTCCGCGTCCGTGCGGATCGGCTGAATTTCCATGTTCTCTCTCGCCTTGATCAGAACATCGACACCGTGGCGGCATCGATCTTGTCGTACTCGGCATGGGTTCCGACGAACTTCACACAGCAGATTTGCGCCTTGAAGTTGAACGCCGCGACCAGCCGGTTTCCCTGGCCGACGTCGAAGCCGACCCGGTCGCCGCCCACGCTCTTGGCCTTCGAGGAGGCGTTGGTGACGTCCGACATCGTCTTCCATTCCGCGCGCTCGACCACTGCCGCCCAATGAAAGACCCCGGCCCTCGCTGAGGGGTTCTTTTCCCCGAAGGCCTTTAGGTTGCGGCGGGCGATCAAACGCATGAGTTCTTGTAGCCTGTTCCAATATTGGGAACAAGATAGAAGTTCCATATTTGGGAACGACGGCCCTTTCCTGCGTCTGAGGGCGGACCTCAGGCGCCCTCGACATCTTTCGTGACGGGCGCCGATTTGCGGCCGAGGCTAACAAGCGAAAAAATTAACGGCGCCAGCCCTCGGACTTCAACGAGATGGGAGCCTTAAATTTCACCAAGAAGTAGTTCGTCGCGAGGATCAGCGGCGCAACTAGACAGGGCTGGCCCCTAAACCGCTTCCGCGACGACCCCGAAGATCTCGCGGAAGGCCTCTAGGCCGCGAGGCGTGAAGCTGACGAGGCGGGTGCCGGGCTCGCGGGACGCCCAGCCGAGGCCATAGAACCGGTCGAGCAGGGCCGCGCCCAGCGCGCCGGCCAGGTGCGTGCGTCGAACGCTCCAGTCGAGGCAGCCTTTGCACAGGGGGCGGCGGGACATGGCCAACGAAGGCAGGTCGAGGCCCAGCGCCGTCATGAAGGTTTCGCCGGCAGGGGTGAGCCGCAGCCCATCGCCCTCTTCGACGACGAAGCCGCGCGCGACCATGTGCTCGAGCATGCCGACGGCGAGGTCGCCGGCCAGATGGTCGTAGCAGACCCGGGCGCGGCGCAGCGCCGGCTCCTTGGGCCCGGTGCGGACGCGGGTATGGCCAGTGCGGGCGGCTAGGCCCATCAGCGCCTCCAGCACACCGGCCACGTCGTCGCCGGAGAGGGCGTAGTAGCGATGCCGGCCCTGCTTGCGCTGGATCAGAAGCCCGCCGGCTTCGAGGCGGGCTAGGTGCGAACTCGCCGTCTGGGCTGTGACCCCGGCCTCGCGGGCAAGCTCACCGGCCGTCAGGGCCTGCCCAGCGAGCAGGGCTGTCAGCATGTTGGCCCTCGCCGGGTCGCCCATGAGGGCGCCGATGGTCGCGATATCAGGACCGACCTTCATGTTTCGATCATAGCCGAATCGAGTGCGCCCCGCCATGGCCTGCGCGTTCACAAAGCTTCGAGCATGATCGAAGCATGAGGTCGTCCGAACCGGCTAGGAAACTTGGCTCCGAAACGGAGAGCCATCCATGAGCATCACCTGCTGCATCCGCTACGTGATCGACCCCTTCCAGCGCGACGCCTTCGACGAATACGCCCGCAACTGGCTGACCATTATCCCCGAACTCGGCGGCGATCTGCTGGGCTATTTCTTGCCGCATGAGGGGACCAACAACGTCGCCCTGGCGATGATCGGATTCGACTGCCTGGCGGCCTATGAGACCTACCGCGGCCGGCTACGGTCGGACGCCGCGGCGATGGCCAATTTCCGCTTCGCCCAGGAGAAACGGTTCATCCTGGAGGAGACCCGGACCTTCCTGCAGCCGGTCCGCGTCCG
>DASXKT010000048.1:0-4778 GCA_036496685.1 Phenylobacterium sp. | reverse complement strand
CGATCCCGGCGTGGGCGCCTGGGCGAGGCTCACGGTGGATATCACCGAGTCTAAGCCGCACACTCTCACCGGCCTCAGCGTGCTGATCGGCCGTCCGCCGTCGGACATCCCGCCGACGCCGAAGCTCGCCCCCGCTGCCGTCGCCGCCGCCACGCGCGAGCACGTCGCGGCCCTGGTCCGTGACGACCGCTTCTCCGGCGCGGTGCTCGTCGCCCGGAACGGCAAGACCATCCTGGACGAGGCCTATGGGCTGGCCGACCGCGAAGCCAAGAACCCCATCACCGTCGACACCCAGTTCCGCTTCGGATCCATGGCCAAGATGTTCACGGCGGTCTCGATCATGCAGCTGGCGCAGGCCGGCAAGCTCGATCTGACCGCCCCGATCGGCCGCTACCTCAAGGACTATCCGAACCGGGACATCGCCACCAAGGTCACCATCAACAACCTGCTGACCCATTCGGGCGGAACCGGCGACATCTTCACGCCCGAGTTCCAGGCCCATCGGCTAGAGATGAAGGACGCCAAGGACTACGTCGCCCTGTTCGGCGCTCGGCCGCCCCGGTTCGCCCCCGGCGCCCAGACGGAATACTCCAACTATGGCTTCATGCTGCTGGGCCGCATCGTCGAGGTGGTTTCGGGCCAGGCCTACGACGACTACATCGCCAGCCACATCTTCGCACCGGCCCACATGACGGCCACCGGCAACCAGCCGGAGACGGTGCGCCTGCCGCACCGGGCGACCGGGTACATGACCCGGGGCGGCCAGCTCACCTCCGCCGCCGACACCCTGCCCTGGAGCGGAACGCCCGCGGGCGGCGGATATTCGACGGTGGGCGACCTTTCGAGGTTCGCCGACGCCCTGATGGCGACCCGGCTGCTGGATGCGGCGCACACCAAGCTCCTGACCACCGGCGGGATCACCGCGCCGAACGGCCAATTCCTGCGCTATGACTTCGGCGCTCCGGCCGGCGACGGGCGGCGCTTCTTCGGCCACGGCGGCGGGGCTCCAGGGATGAACGGCGACCTGCGCATCTTCCCCGGCGATCCCGGCCACGACGCCTATACCATCGTGGTGCTTGCCAACCGCGATCCGCCGGTCGCCGGCGTCATCGCCAACTTCATCTCCGACCGCCTGCCCTAGCCCCGCTCCGTTCGCCGTGATCCGCCACCGCGATCTTTCGGCGTCTTCCGGGCAAGCTGTCGTTGGCAGCAGGTCACCGTGACCGCCGCTCCCCAACCGTTGCCGACGTTCGGAAGTCCGCTTCCAGCGCGCACTCCTCCCCTTGAATGTTGCTGGTCCGCACGCTAAACACTGAACCACATGGTACAGTATACGACAGCACGCCTCGACGCCTCGTTCGCCGCACTCTCCGACGCCACCCGGCGCGGGGTTCTGGAGCGGCTCGGGCGTTCGGATGCTTCGATCACCGAGCTTGCCGACAAGTTCCATATGACGCTCACGGGCATGAAGAAGCACGTCGGTGTTCTGGAGCATGCGGGGCTCGTCACCACGGAGAAGGTTGGGCGTGTGCGGACCTGCCGGCTCGGCCGACGCCGTCTCGAGGAAGAGGCGGCCTGGATCGAGGGGCACCGCCAGCTTTGGGACGCACGCTTCGACGCCCTGGACGAGGTTGTTGAGGACCTGAAACGGAAGGAGAAGGTCGATGATTAGCCGCACAACGGTCGAGCGGACGTCGGACCGGGAGCTCGTCGCGAGGCGAACCTTCGATGGGCCGGCGCGCATCGTGTTCGAGGCATGGACGAAGCCCGAGCTGATCATGCGGTGGTGGGCGCCGAAGTCGTTCGGAATAACCTTCCTGTCCTGCGAGACCGACGTCCGCACGGGGGGCTCGTACCGTTTCGTGTTCGGCCATCCGGCCTCAGAGCAGCCCATGGCGTTCTTCGGCCGGTACATCGAAGTCACGCCGCCATCCCGCCTCGTCTGGACCAATGAGGAGGACGAAAACGGGGCGGTGACCACGGCGACGTTCGAGGAGAAGGACGGCAAGACGCTGGTCGTCGTGCACGACCTCTATCCCTCGAAGGAAGCGCTCGACAGCGCCATCGCCTCGGAAAGCACGGGTGGGTGGCCCGAGCAGTTCGAGCAGTTGGACGACCTGCTCAATACTCTGGGCGCGAGCGTGTGACGGTCCTCGGCTGAGCCGGTCCGTCAGCGGCCCTGCAGCGCGTCGCTCCTACGGGGCTGCGCCTCGGGCGCCCTTGAGAAGCCGCGCCGCCTCGCCCGCCTCGATGATCGGGCCTCCGGGCCGCCGCATCTGGCCGGGCTTGAGGTCGGCGGGGCAGGGCCCCAGACGGACCAAGTGGCTATCGACCACGGCGGTCTTCGGCGCCCCGGTTACGGCGTCGATGTCGTAGTGCTCTACGTGCATGCGCAGGTCGTTCGGCGTCCCATCGCTGACCATGCGAAAGCTGGACTTCGCGCCTTTCGCCCGGTCGCAGCTCATCTCGCGATGGATCGTGCCGTCGGGCCGCATCTCATGGGCATTGGAGCAACCGGTCAGGGGCGATGGCGCGTTAGCTTGCCGCGCGCTGGCTCGCACCTGGGCGGATTTCGTGATCGCCGCCGGGTCGATGCAATGCTCGAACACGCCGGTCATCTTGGCGTCGCCGGAGATCGTGATCCGCGCGAGGTAGGGTGGCATGACCTGGCGCTCAACGGGGGGGACGGGCAAGGGCGGCATGGGCCTGGGCGCGACCGGTTCGGCGCCCCCCAGCATGGCGCCGGCCGCAACCGTTGCCGCCACGGGCGCCCAGGTCGCCAGTCGTCGTGTCATCGGGTCCTCGCTGCCGGCCGCGCTGCATTCGGATCAGACGCAACCACAGCGCGCCCTTCAAGCTTTGCCGTCAAGGCCGGGAGCTCAGTGACGACCCGCGTCCGTTGGCGCCTCGGTAGCTGGCGCGGCGTGCTTGGGGATCATCACCGTGTGTACGTCGCCCTTGAACACGGCGTTCCCGCCCTGGTCGTAGACGCCATAGGTCTTGGCCTGGATCTGGCCGAGGGTTCCTGCGCCCTGCACCGGGGCGGAGCCCACCAGTTCGCCGGTCTTGGTGTCGAACACCGACTGGGCGGTGTCGAAGGTCTCGTCGACGTTAGAGAACCGGACGCCCTGGCTCACCTCCAGCTTCCCGGTGTCCTGATGGAACACGCCGGCCCCGGCGGTGATGCGCACGGGCTTCTGTCCTGCGACGTCCAGGACCAGGACAGGATGGTCGAGGATTACGCGCTGATACTCCCTTGGGTCGCGGGTGGCGGTGATCGACGTCAACACATAGGGCCGCCCGCGAGTGTCGCGGCCCACGAAATGCGCCTTCACCATCCGGATCGGATCGCCAACGCTTCCCGGCGGGGCCCGCGGGCCCCGCAGCGCGTTTTCGATGACCAGCGCGCCCAGACTGGCGAGGATCACCCCGATCGTGGCCGGCAGCGCAATGCGCAGGCCTCGAATGACACGCGACCGACGACGCCAGCGCTGGATCGGCGCCGGCCAGGAGGGCTCGCTCATCGTCGACATCTGCGAACGCGCTACCTCGGATCTTTCAGGACTGGAGCGGAGGAGAATCGCGCAGCTATGTGCTCGCCGGATTTCGGGTTTGGGTCAGTTTGAAATCAGCACGCCACCTGCCGGCAGGTGTGCCGTTGATCAGCGCCAGATCCGGTTCCGACCCTGAGCGGAGCTCAGTCGCATCCATCGACGAGAACCAGTTTGCTGTCGGTCGTCTTGTGGCGCACGGCGAAGAGCGACTGGGCGTCCGGGTCGTCCAGGAAAGCCGTCGCGTTCTCGCGCGATGGAAATTCGAGAATGACCATCCGTTCCGGCGCCCAGTCGCCTTCCATGACCGTCGGCTCAACTCCGCGGACGATGTAGCGGCCCCCGTGCTTCTCGATGAACGCCGGGATGGCGGAGATGTACGGCCGGAAGCCCGGAAGGTCGTGAACGGCGAAGTCGAGCACGAGATAGGCCTTCATTTTCTGACCCGGATTGGCGCGGAAGGCGCGGTCGATAGGCTCGGTTGGGCGAGGCCGACTGTCCACCACGTTCTGCAGCACCTACGAACGCTGCAGGACGGCGGGAATAAAACGTCCGCTGCGCCGGTCTTCCTAGGGACCGGACGAAGGCATGACCGGTCGTTCGCGATCGGAGGTCCCATGCGTCGGCTTACAGGCGCCAGGCTTGGCCTGGCCATCCTCACCTCGGTTCTCCTGCTCGCCGCCTGTGCCGGCGTGCCGGCGCCGGTCGGCGGATACGGCAACCCGACGCCCAGCGTGGAAGGCCCCGACCACTAGCCCGGCGGGGTCGCCCCTGCCGACGCGCGCCTTGACACGGCAAGCCTAATGACGACAAGTTAAGTTGTCATTTAGAAAAGGATACATGTCATGGCGACGGCGACGAATATGGGGCGGGGCGCGCTTTGGATTCTGCCGCTCGTGGCGGTTCCGGTGGCGTTTTTCGTGGCCATTCCGTGGCTCAAGTCGATCAGCCACCCGGTGGCGATCCTGGTCACCGCAGGGGCGGTGATCTTCGCGATGAGCTACGCCAGCTACCTCTCGTTCCGCGCCCAGCGCGGGCTGGACGAGGTGCAGAAGGCGGGCGCTGCGTTCGCCGCGCAATGGGGCGCACCGGCCGGCCAGGTCGCATTCGGGCTGCTGCTGGTGCTGCCGCCGTTCAAGGACTTCGCGACGGCGGTGGTCAGCAAGTTCGCTGTCCATCCCGCAGCGAGCGTGGACGGGACCGTCGTCGTCCTCTCGTTGGCGCTCG
>DASXKT010000047.1:0-4633 GCA_036496685.1 Phenylobacterium sp. | reverse complement strand
CAATGGGACCGCGGCGACGACGTTTCGACCGAGGACCTGCGCGTCGCCCTCCAGCGCTATCGCGCCTTCTTCGGACGCTTGCTGGCCGTCTGAATCCCTGCCCCAAGTGTCGCAGGGGCTTGTGTCTCCGCCGACGGGGCTTCTGGGGTTGGATGGCGTCAATGCCCGGCCTGATCTTGGCTTCTGATCCTTTACGGATTGCCGCGGCGCTTTCTTGCTCGTTGCGCGTTGCGTCGCCATGACCCGACTGATCGCGCTCCTCCTGGCCACCCTCCTCGCCGCGCCGCTCGCCGCCCAGGCCGCGGACGAACCGTCAGCGAATGTCAAAGCCGCGTTCGGCAACACCGTGCTGACGATCGACCCCGACGGACGGTCCAGGAAGATTTGGCTGCAGCCCGATGGGACCTGGACCGGCCTGAGCCGCAGGGGACTGGATCTGGCCGGCAAGTGGACTGTGCAAGGCGACAAGGTCTGCCTGACCCAGTCGAAGCCCCACCTGCCCGGCAGCATGTGCGAAAGATTTCCGACGGATCCGCAGGTCGGGGTCGAAGCCAAGGATCCGACGGGGAAGATGGTCCAGCTGAAGCTCATCAAGGGCCACGTCACGAAATGACATTGGACCGAGTTCGTTAGAGTCGGCTGTCCAGGCGCTCCCCTAGCGACTTCGCGACCGCGCGCGGCTCGGTCATCCTGCGCCCTCGCCCCCCGAACCGAGGACGCTCGGGGTCTTCTTGGTTCCGAGCGGAGAACACAGCATAGGGCGGCTACTCGGCCGCCTCGCCGTCACGCGCGCCGGGTTCGCCCGCGGCCCTCGCCGCGTCGCGACGCCGGGTCATTGCGGCGGAGACGCTGTCGGCCGCCCGGCGGACGCCGTCGTAGACCCGGTCATCCAGGTCGGCCATGCGCTTTTCAAAGGTCGAGTTGGGACCAATGGCCTGGTTGATCTTGCGGGCCAGGGCGGTGAAATCGTCCTGCAGTTTGCGGCCCGCGCCTTCAAGGTCATGGCGTGGCTGTTCGCCCAGGCTCATCCGAACCGACTGCGCGATGAAGCCGGAGCGCGTCATGCCCCGGGCTTCGGCGGCGGCGTCGAGCCGTTGCACCAGCCGCTCGCCCAGCGAGATGTTCACGCGGATGGGCGTGTCGTCGAGGGGGACCTCGATCAGGACCGCGATCGCGCCAGGCTCGACCGTCACCTGTTCGATCGGCGTGGCCGTCGGCCAGGCTTCGCCCGCATCGGCGAGCGCCTGCAGGTGGTCCAGCACCGTGCGCCGCGCCTCGACCACCAGGGTTGCGACGTCCGGGCCTTGCGCTGAACAGGCGGGTAGATCCGGGAAGCTCGACGTGTAGCCGGTGTCCTGCGACCCCCTCACCAGGGCGACGAAATGGAGCGTGTTCATTGGGTCCTCGATCCGCGAGATCCGAAGATTGTGTATTTTTGCGCAACAACAAGCGGAACCGCGGAACGGATTTGCGGGATACGCTTTTCCATCGCGCCGCACTGGGCGGTTGGAGGGCTACCTAATGTCTATTCTCGCGTGGCTGGTCGTCGGCCTGATCGCCGGATTCCTGGCCAGCAAGGTCGTCAACAGGACCGGCGAAGGCTTGGTCATGGATATCGTTCTGGGTGTGGTCGGCGCGATCGTCGGCGGCTTCCTGTTCAACCAGTTCGGCCATGCCGGCGCCACCGGCATCAACCTCTACAGCATCTTCGTGGCGTTCATCGGCTCCGTGCTCGTTCTGGTGATCTACCACATGGTCTTCCGCCGCCGGGCCCTCTGAGCCCGGCCCCCACACTCCGACTGGAGAGCGCGATGAACAAGGACACCGCCAAGGGCAAGACGCAGAAGGCCGTCGGCTCCGTCAAGGAAGCCGCCGGCAAGGCGACGGGCGACAAGAAGCTGCAAGCCAAGGGCGTCGCCGACCGGGCTGTCGGTTCAGCGAAGGAAGCGGTCGGCAAGACCAAGACCGCCTTGAAGAAAGCCACCAAATAGCTGGCCAAAGCCAAGCCCACGAAAGCGGCGGCCGCCAAACCCGCCCCCAAGGCCAAGGCCCGCAGGGCCGGCTAGTTCAGTCCTCGCCGCCGGCCTTCCGATAGGCCTGCCGGGCCGCCACCTACGGCGGCGGTGGCGGCTTTGCTGCCTGCCGCTCCGCGATCTTCCGGTCCAGCTCGGCTTGCTCTTCGCGAGCAGCGTCTCTTCCCGCGCTCGGCGCTCGGCGACGCTGTGAAGCGCCGCCGCCGCGGCGGGGTCTTAGGCAGAGCGGCCCGGGGCGGCCGCTTCGGGACGGGTTTCGATTTTGCCGCCGCCTTCCACGCTCTTCGCTGACGATCTTCTCGAAGCCGGCGCGGACACGGCGCAGGGCATGGCCAGGCGGGCGGGGGACAGAAATAAGGCGCGCGGGCCACACAAACCTTCCGTCCGCAACGCCCAAGACCGCTTTCCGCCGCGCCTGACACTCTGTCCAGGGGCGCAAAGGAACGGTGAACTCGGCCGAGTGTTTGACGGCCTGCAGCAGCAGATCGCGGGGCGTTGAGGCATGCCACCTGTCAATCCACCGCCGGCGTCTGGCCGGGGCGATCGCGAACTTCCCGCCTACGTGAGCAACGGCCTGGTGGGCATCCGAGTGCGGCCCGTGCCCCTTTTGGCCGGCATGGCCCTCGTCAGTGGTTTCGCCGGCGAACACCCGGAGCGGCAGATCGAGGCCGCGGCGGTAGCGCCCTACCCGCTCGCCGGAGACATCGCGGTCGGCGGCGTATGGCTCTCCGATGCGCCTCAGAACCTGAGCGCCCTGCAGCAAGCCTATGATTTCGGATGCGGTGAACTCACCAGCCGGTTCAGCTTCACCGTGTCCGGCCGCGTGGTGAGCTGCGAGGTGGTGACATTCGCCAGCCGCGAGGATCCGACCCTGGTTTGCCAGGAACTGATCCTCAGCGCGGACGGCGCCTGCGAACTTCAGCTTCGCGCCGGCCTCGATGCGGGCAGTGTCAGCGGCCGTGCGCTGCGCCATATGCGCCAGACCCCCGGCGAGGAGACACCGGCCTGCGACGGCGTCCTGCTCTGGGAAAGCCCAGGCGGCCGCGGGCGCGTGGGCCTGGCCTATGTAACCGAGCTGCTGCCAGAAGGTGCGGCGCCAGCCGACCCGACCCGGCCGCCCTTCGCGGCCGAGCGCCTGATCACCACCTACGTTTTCCGCGCCCGGCGCGGCGCGCGCTACCGGCTACGGCAGATCACCAGCCTGGTTCCGGACGCCCTGCACGACACCCCGGACCAGCAGGCCGCCCGAATGGCCGCGAAGGCCCGGTTCGACGGCTTCGAGGCGATCCGGACAGAGAACCGGAATGCCTGGAGCGAACTCTGGAAAGGGCGGATCCGACTGATCGGGGCGGAGCCGCGTTGGCAGGCCATGGCGGACGCAGCGTTCTTCTACCTGAACGCGTCGGTGCATCCGTCGTCGCCCGCGTCGACCTCGATCTTCGGTCTCGCGACCTGGCACGACTACCACTACTACTATGGTCACGTGATGTGGGACATCGAGGCCTTCGTGGTCCCTGTCCTCTCCATGGTCCAGCCAAAGGCCGCAGAGGCGATCCTCGACTACCGCCTGCGCACCCTGCCCGCGGCACGGACCAACGCGCAGATCATGGGCCGGCGGGGCGTGCAGTTCGCGTGGGAAAGCGCGCCATCCACTGGCGACGAGGCCGCCCCTATCCCCGGCGCCGCCGCCTGGCACGAAGACCACGCTTCGCTTGACGTCGCCCACGCGTTCGCCCTGTACGCCAACCTGACGGGAGACACCGGCTTCCTCCGCGACAAGGCCTGGCCGGTCCTCTCCGGGGTCGCGGAATGGCTGACCACGCGGGCGAAGCGTCTGCGAACGGGCTATGTCATTCGCGCCTCCATGGGGATCGCGGAACGGGAGCAGCCCGTCGACAACGCCGCCTACACCAACATGTCGGCCGTGGTGGTCCTGCGCGAGGCGCTGAGCGCGGCGCGGCGGCTCGGTCGTGAGGCAGACCCCCAGTGGAGCGAGATCGCCGACCGCATGATGGTGCCCCGGCGCGGCAAGATCGTGGTCTCCCACGACGCCTTCCGCATCATCGAGGAAAAGGGTGCGACGCCCGATCCCCTGATGGGGATCTGGCCGGTGGGCTACCCCATGGCGGAGGACGCTGCGCAGGCGACCTTCGCGCTCTACCTCGCCCACGCCGACGCCTACGTCGGTAGTCCCATGCTGTCCGCCCTCTATGGCGTCTGGGCGGCGCGCACCGGCGACCGGGCCCTTTCGCTCAAGCTGTTCGATGAGGGCTACGCGCAATTCGTGCAGGGCCGCTTCACGCAGCTCCTGGAATACCGGCGCGACCGGTTTCCAGAGCAGCCGATGGCCGGTCCCTTTTTCGCCAATATGGGCGGCTTCCTGTCCGGCCTGCTGCTGGGTCTGCCGCGCCTTGAGCCGACCGAGGACGCTCCTGACAGTTGGGCCACCGAACCGGTGGTGCTGCCGCAAGGCTGGACGGCGATCGAGGTCGACCGCGTGTTTATTCGCGGCCGGCCCATGCGCTTGGTCGCGCGTCACGGCGAGCGCGCCCGGCTCGAGCCCGTATCTTGAGACAGACCGGCGACCGGCCCGCCTCAGA
>DASXKT010000046.1:0-8883 GCA_036496685.1 Phenylobacterium sp. | reverse complement strand
GTCAGCGTGCGAACCCATAATAGCGTGGCGCTCTTTGTTGGCCCTCGATTGCTTGTTCGCGCAGGGTTGATGGTCGTTGCGGAGGCGGCTCAAGCTTGTCGCGACGAGCAGCCCCTCATCATCGATGACGCCACTGGCCGGACGATTGATCTCGATCTGCGCGGTTCGATCGAGGACATCCGAGGTCGTCTGGCAAGCCCCTCCACCTCCCCGAAAGCCGCGCGCGGCCGCCCAAAGCTTGGCGTCGTCGCCCGCGAGATCACCCTCCTCCCGCGTCACTGGGAGTGGCTGGCCGCCCAGCCCGGCGGGACGTCGGCGGCGCTCCGTCGGCTGATCGATCAGGCGCGGCGCGAGACTGTCGACGCCGATGCGGCGCGCCGTGCGCAAGAGGCGACCTATCGCGTGATGACGACGCTGGCCGGCGACCTGCCAGGCTACGAGGAGGCGACGCGTGCGCTCTTCGCGCGCGACCAGGCCCGGTTCGACGAACTCACCACACAATGGCCCAAGGATATTGCGGCCTACGTCGCCGAACTCAGCGAGACGGTATGGCCCCACTCTCCGTGACCTGATCTCCAAGGGCGGCGCACTTGGCCTTGTGGGCCTGAAAGCTCAGGGCGGGAGGGAAAGCGCCGCCCTGAACTGCAGGAGAAGGCGGAAGGTCGATCGACGGCCAGGAACGGCGTCCGTCGAGGTCCCGTTCGCGCTTGATCTCTTACCGACCACCGCCGAGGCGCGCGAATGAGAACCTAGTGGCAGGCCTTCAGGACGTGAAATCTTGACGGCGCCAACCCTAGCAGGCAGCGTCACCCTATGTTCGCCACCCATGATTGCACGGTCGGCGGGAGCCGCGAGACCGCTATCGTCGGGGTCGTCTTTTTGCGCGTCGACCATGGACCTGGCCGATGCAGTCCGACCTGATCTACGACATCGGCCTCCACCGGGGCGAGGACACCGAATTCTACCTCAAGAAGGGCTTCCGGGTTGTCGCCGTGGAGGCCAACCCCGAGCTCTGCGCGGAGGCGCGCGAGATGTTTCCGGGCCCGCTCTCGGACGGCCGACTGACCATCGTGAACAAGGCGATCGCGACCGCGCCCGGTGAGCTTACCTTCTTCGTCAACAGCAAGACCGAGTGGGGCACCCTCGACCCCGAATGGGCGGCCCGCAATCAACGGCTGGGCGCCGAGAGCCACCCGATCACCATCGAGGCGACCACCATTGGGACGATCCTCGGCCAACACGGCGTCCCCTACTTCATGAAGGTCGACATCGAGGGCTTCGATATGGTGGCGCTCTCTGGGTTGGCGGCCGTGACGGAGCGCCCGAAGTTCGTATCGATCGAGTCCGACAAGGATAGCCTCCGCGCGGTACGCCGGGAGATCTCGACCTTCGTCGACCTGGGCTACGACCGCTTCAAGCTGGTCCCCCAGGGGCAAGTGCGCCGCCAAGTCCCGCCCAACCCGGCCCGCGAGGGGCTCAGCGTCGCCCATCAGTTCCCGGAACACGCCAGCGGCTGCTTCGGCGAGGAAGCACCGGGCGAATGGGTGACCGCCGACCAGGCGATCGAAGCCTACAAGAAGATATTTTTCACCTACGCCATTCTCGGCGACGACCGCGTCGCGCCAAAGTGGGTCCAGAGCCTCGCGTGGCGGATGGGCATGCGCTGCGACTGGTGGGACACCCACGCCAGGCGGGCGAACTAGCTTCAGGCGAAACGCCCGCGTTCAAAAGTGCAACCGGCGCTGCACCATAGCGGGTTGCCGGGCGCCGCCCTTCCGCGGCCTTGAGCGTGATGCGGCGTGACCACCCTGCCCTACAGGTCGTCCCAAGGGGCGCCAGCTTCCCGCGTCGCGAACGGGCTCGCGCAAGCGAGGCGCCGGCGAGATGGTCTATGGCTTCGCCGTCTTGGCGTCCTCTATCCGGAAGCGGTCGAACACCGGCGGCGGCTGCGCTTTCAGCGACAGCTGCAGCGCCTCCATCGGCCCCTGCCCTTCCTTCACCCCGCCGCGGGTCGGCTGGTCGATGTCCATGATCAGGATCAGGGCCAGCGTCGTCAGAACACTTAGGAAGATGGCCGCGGTCCGCCCCCTTCTCCCGGTAAGGACATAGCCAAGGACCCCGGCGGTCATGATCATGTAGACGATCAGCACAAGGAACACTTCCGTCGGCACGTGCACCCGGCGCGCGGCCTTCCTGGAGCTGTCCAGGGCGGCGACGTTGCCGATCGTATCCACGTAGGTGCTCGAGAAATCCAGACCCTTGATCGTCAGGAAGGCCGACGATGTGGCGGCCCACAGATCGGTGAGCAGCCGGTTGTTGGTCGCCAGCAGGCCACTCGCCTGGTCGCGAGTTGAAGCGTTGGCCAGGTCGATGCGATTGTCGAGGTAAGTGACCAGGATCTGGCTGATCCTGGCGCGATGCGGTTCCCCCAGAAGCTGCGTCTGCAGGTAGGCGATCTGGATGGCGTTGGCTTCCTCGACAACCAACGCGCGGCGGGCCTCGAACCGGTCGACGGCGAGCGAGAAGGTGAACCCCATCAGCAGCGCGAGGAGGCCGACAACCCCGGAAACGATATAGCCCTGCTGATCACCGTCTTCGGCCTTTCCGGCGGACGCGTCGGCGCGCGCCTGCCGACTGTGCAGCACGAACCCGGCGACGGCGGCGATCGCCATCAGGATTATCACCAGGACACCCAGGACGATGGCCGGCGTCTGAGCCATGAAGTCGTCGACCGGACTCGGCATCTCCAGTCCTCCCCGCGTCTACGGGCGCGCAGCAAGTCGTCAAGACGCGCCTGACGCGTCCTGAACTCGACCTTGGGGGGTCTTCCGGATCCCCGAAAAGTGCGGAGTACCGGCTGCGCGGGTAATTTCTCGGGGCTTTCGGGGTTCCACCCCATCTCACGCGCCCAATTCCAGGCGCCCGCACACCGATCCACCGCTTGACCCGCCCCCGGCGCCCCGCTCAACCTTTCGCCCAGGCGCCGGCTCCCGCGGCCGGACGTCATCAAAAAGCGGGTCATCCAGGGGACGGACACATGTCGCTTCGCAACTTTATCGCCGCTGCGTCGGTCGCACTCGCGCTCGCGGGCTCTGCCGGCGCTGTGACGCCCCAGGCGCCCGACACCGCCAGGGTGGCCCAAGGCGAGCTCCGCGGTCAGGTCAAAGGCGCCGTCGCCAGCTTCAAGGGCATCCCGTTCGCCGCCCCGCCGATCGGCGATCTGCGCTGGCGCCCGCCACAGCCCGCCGCGCCGTGGGCCGGCGTCCGCGACGCCACGGCCTACGGCCCGATGTGCATGCAGATGCGCGCTGTCCCGGCAGGCACGAACCAGTCCGAGGATTGCCTCACCCTCAATGTCTGGACCCCCGCCAATCGGAAGCCGGGCGCCAAGCTGCCCGTGATGGTCTGGATCCACGGCGGCTCGTTCACCGGCGGCTCCGGCTCAAACGCCATCTACGACGGGACGCACTTCGCCGAGCGCGGCGTGGTGCTGGTCACCGTCAACTATCGCCTCGGCCGGCTGGGCTTCTTCTACCACCCGGCGCTCGCCGCCGAGCACCCGGGGGAGCCGCTGGCCAACTACGGCATGATGGACAACCTGGCGGCTCTCAAATGGGTGCAGGCCAACATTGCAGCCTTCGGCGGTGACCCGGCCAACGTCACCGCCTTCGGCGAGTCCGCAGGCGGCATCCTCATCAACGACCTGATGGCCTCGCCCCAGGCCAAGGGCCTCTTCGCCAAGGCGATCTCGGAGTCCGGCTTTGGCCGCATCCCCGGCCTGCCGATGAAGGGCGACGGTCCCAACACCGCCGAAAAGCAGGGCCTCGCTTACGCCGGTTCCTTCGGTGTCACCGGGACCGGCCCCGACGCCCTGAAGGCGATGCGCGCGCTCACCCCGGCTCAGCTCTCCGCGCCCGCCGGCCAGGTCACCCCGATCCTCGACGGCGTGATCCTCCCGGAAGGCCCCGCCGTCGCCTTCGCAGCCGGCCGCGAACTGAAGGTTCCCTACATTGCCGGCGGCAACAGTTGGGAGGCCAGTCTCTTCCCGAAGAACACCCCGCTGGACCGCGCCGGCCCGCTTCGCGACAAGCTGGTCGCCGCCTACGGGGCGCCAACGGACCTGATGAACGTCCAGTGGGACCTGGGCACCGAGGCCGCGGTGATCGAGCCCGACCGCCTGCTCGCCCGCCTCCACACGAAGAACGGCCAGAAGGCCTGGGTCTACTACATGTCCTATATCCCCGCGATCCAGCGCGCGAGCGTCCACGGCATGAGCCACGGCGGCGAACTCATGTACGTATTCAATACCTTGCCGGATCACGACATGACGATCGGAACCCGCATGGTGGCCGCCGCCACGCCCGCCGACCGCAAGATCGCCGACGCCATGACCGCCTACTGGACGGCTTTCGCCAAGGGCTCCGACCCCGACAGCGCCGGCGGCCCCGCCTGGCCGGCCTACACGCCCGCGAACGACGCAGTCCTCGAGTTCGGCGCCGACGGCGTCAACCTACGCCCGGCCTTCCACAAGGCCTCTCTCGACCTCGTCGAACAACTCGCGTCGACGGGCGCAGGGCGCTAGCGAGCCCGAACCGCATCCCGCGGACTCCCCTCCCCCTTGCGGGGAGGGGCCGGGGCGTGGGCGTGCAAGCTCTGCCCCTCCTGCTCGCGCGCACCGACGCCCGCCTAGGCCGCGGCGGCCGCCCTGCCCTTGCGCCGAAGCAACGCGCCCATGCCGGCAAAGCCCACGATCATCATCGCCCAGGTCGCCGGCTCCGGAATGACGCCCGATTGGAACAGGTCGCGCAGATCGGTCGCATTGGCCGCGTCGCCGAAGAACGGCGTGCCCTGCGACGGTGAGAGCCCGAACACCTCCTGCCAGGTCCGCAAATCCGAGGAGTGGGTGTAGTTGATCATGTTCGTGTAGGCGTTGCCCTTGGCCAGCGGCGAGATGACGATCTCAGTGCTCGCGAAGCCGTTCGTGCTACCGACGTCCTCGTCGCCCTCGGTCTCGTCGTTCCAGATGACGATGACGCCGTTGTTCTGGAACGCCTGCGACGCCTCGATCTCCGGGACCAGGATCGACAGGAAATTGTCGCCCTGCGCGATGTTCGCCGCATCCCCCGTGAAGTGGGTCCCGTTGTAGGTGAAGCCGCCGTTCAGCGACGTATGCATGTCGTTGAACTGGTCCGGGGTGATCCAGTTGTAGCGGGCCACCGTGTTGTTCGTGAGGTCCGATGAGAGCTGCTGCAGGGGCGCATAGAACTTCGCCTGCGGATTGTTCGGCGTCGCGTCGTTGCCGCCGTTGGTCGCCGTGAAGAACACCTCCGGATTGTGCTTGGCGGCATAGTCGAACTGGTTGCTGCCGTTATACGGGTTCACGTAGGTCGAGGACGTGCCGGACGGGTTGGTCAGGGGCACGGTGTACTGGCTGAGCGGCACGACGGTGTTGGTGAGCTTGCCCCCAACCGTCGCAAGGTCGGTGTCCTCCTGGTATGAGCGCCAGCTCACGCCCTTGGCCTGCAGTGCGGCGCTGAGGCTGGGGCCGCTCACGATATTGTTCGGGAACGGCACGGCGTCGTTCAACGGGCCTGCCTTGCCGGACTCGGCCCACACGTAATTCGGCTCGGACGGATGGATCGGCTGCCCGTTCTGCGGCGGCACGTTGGTGTAGTTGCTGGCATAGGACACCATCGCGGCGTTCGGATTGCCCGGCGTCACCAAGCTGTTGATGAACGGCGCCGCCGGATTGCCGAAGATAGGCTGCGGCGCGGTCACGTCCGCGGGCTGCGTGAAATTGTGGTTTTCCAAGGCAATGACGAACACGGTCCCGATCGAGGCGGCGTGCGCGCTCGACGCGGCGAGCACCGCGGCGGTAGCCAAGGCAATACGCTTCAACATGGTCGACTCCTGAAAATTGGATCGCCCACGCGCACCGGCCGTACGGTTGGAACCCGAGGGCGCACCAAGGTCCCGTCGGCCGGTGTCAGCCCGACAACAGGTCCATGACGATTTGCGGAAGAGCCCGTGACAAAGGCCCAGCTTCACGGCCGGCCTGAGGCGCGGTCGCCGCCGTGGCTGGGCGGCGGACGTCGCAATCGACGCCTCCTCAGCCTCGCCCTCACGGTCCCCGGAATTAAGCCCTAGCGCGGCCCGCACTCTCGGTGCCGAAGGCCCAGTAGCGAAGCGCCGTAGCCGCCGCTGACAAAAGGGGACACGGGCCATGCGTTGACATGCCCATGGCAAACCTGTAGGAAAGATACTTATGGACGCAAGCTGTTGTCTGTAACTTTCCGACAGAGTCGATCGCTCTGAGATTCCCGAGCATGGACGAACGCTGCAACCGCCTGCGCGAGGCCCGTATCGCCAAGGGCTTCGAAACCGCCGCCGCCGCCGCGGATGCCTTCGGCTGGAACCGCAACACCTACGCCTCGAACGAAAACGGCAATGCACCGTTCTCGTACCGCCGGGCCAAGGAGTACGCCGCGGCCTTCGGGGTGCGGCCCGAATGGCTCTACGATGCCGCCGGCTCCATGCTGCCGGCGGCCGAGGCCGGCTTCGTCCCGATCATCGGACGCGTCGGCGCCAATCCTGACGGCCTGGTGCTCTTCGCCCAGGGGCAGGAGCCCGGCGACCTCGCCCCGATTCCGCCAGGAGGCACGGAGAAAGCGGTCGCCCTGCTGGTGGTCGGCCATTCGATGCGCGGCGTCGCCGACGACGGCGCGCTGATCTATTTCGAGGACCAGCGGACGGCGGTCACCCCCGACATGTTGGGCCATGTGGTGGTAGTGGAGGTCGACACCGACGAGGTGCTGGTCAAGCGCCTGCTGCGCGGCTCCCGCGCCGGCCGCTACGACCTCGAGAGCATCGCCGGACCGACTCGCCAGGACGCCAAGCTACGCTGGGCCGCCCACATCACCGCGATCATTCCGCCCTTCCAGGCTCGACGGATCATCCGCGGCGCGGCCTGATCTGAAATCCCAAGGCGAATCTTTGGAACGTCGCCGTGGGTTTACTACATGCTCGGAGATAATCTTCCAGTCCGAGGTCCGACGGCTGCCTGGCGGCCGAAGAGCGCGGCGTCGGGCAGGTCAAATCCTGCGTGATCCGCGGCCTGGCGGACGACGGGCAGCGCTACAGCCTGGCGCTCCGCGAACCGTCTCGCGGCCGCCGCCGGCTCGGCCATGGACGCGAGCGGCCCAGCCGTCCAATCTGACGGGCCATGTGCAACGAGTATCGCTTCAAGCAGTCCCTCGACCGCATCGCTGACGAGTTCAGCCAGCTGAACCTGCCGATCCACTGGGACGGCGGCGCGCCGAACCTTGAGCCCCGTGACTCGATCCGCCCCACCGATCCCGCCCCGGCGCTGATCGGCGCGGCGAACGGCGCCGAACTGAAGCAGCTCCGCTGGGGTTTCGTGCAGCCCAAGGGCGGCCCGCTGATCAACTTCCGCTCGGACGGACGGCGCTTTCCGACAGGCCGTTGCCTGATCCCCGCCGACGGCTTCTACGAATTCACCGGCGACAAGGCGCCCAAGTCGAAGTGGCTATTCACCGCCACCGACAATGATCTCTTCTGCATCGCCGGCTTCGTACGCGACGACCGCTTCACCATGCTGACCATGGAGCCGGGCCCCGACATCGCGCCCTACCACAACCGCCAGATCGTGATCCTGCCCAGGACCCAGTGGGCCGATTGGCTAGGCCCCTCGCCGGACGCCGTGATCCCGGCGCTGCCCGCAGGCAGCCTTAAAGTCGAGCAAATCCGCTAGGCAGCTTAGGGCAGGTCCTCGGACAGGATCGCCATCTCGAACATGAACGAGCCGTCGCCGTCTTCGTCCTCGAACACTACGCCGACGAACTCTTCGCCAACATAGACTTCGGCGGAGTCCTTCTGCTTGGGCCTCGGCGTCAGGGTGATGCGGGCGTTGGCGAAGGTTCCACGCAGGTGGCCTTCGATCTTCCGGATCATCTTCTCGTCCACGCCAACGCTCCTTGATTGCGGCGGCGCGAACCTAGCCGGTCACGACGGTTCGGAAAACCTTAGATCACGTAGTCGTAGACGGCTTCTGCGAGTGTGTGGTCCATGCTCTTGGCCGGCTCGTCACAGGTCGGGCAGTTGACCAGCCGCGCCGGCACGCCAGCGGCGGTGCAGCCTGCGGGCACGGGCTTCAGCACGACCGAGCCCGAAGCGACCTTCGCGTAGTCCCCGATGACGATGTTTCCCAGCACCTTCGCGCCGGCGCCGAGCAGGACCCCCTTGCCGATCTTCGGATGGCGATCGCCGCGTTCAGCGCCTGTGCCGCCAAGGGTCACGCCCTGCAGCATGGAGACGTCGTCGCCGATCACCGCGGTCTCGCCGATCACGATGCCTGTCCCATGGTCCACGAACACGCCGCGCCCGATCTGGGTCGCCGGGTGGATGTCAACCTGGAAGAGCTCGCTCATCCGGCTCTGGAGGTAAAAGGCCAGGGTCTCGCGGCCCTCCGCCCACAGCCAATGGGCGACACGCTGGGTCTGCAGCGCCAGGAATCCCTTGAAGAACAGGAACGCCTGGACATAGCCCTTGCAGGCCGGGTCCCGCTCGAACACCGCCCTCAGGTCGGCTTCTGCGGTCTCCACCAGCGCCGGATCGCTGGCATAGGCCTCTTCAGCGATCTCGCGGATGCTCATCGCCCGCAGTTCCTGGTCACCCAGCTTACGTGCGAGTTGATAGGACAGCGCCCCACCGAGGCTTTTGTGATTCAGGATCACCGCGGCCAGCAGGCTCGCCAGCGCCGCCTCGCTTTGGGCGGCCGCCTGGGCCTCGTTGCGCAGCGCCGCCCATACCGGGGGCGCAACAGCCGGGTCGACGACTTCCAGGCGTTGCTGGCTCATCAGTTCC
>DASXKT010000045.1:0-17959 GCA_036496685.1 Phenylobacterium sp. | reverse complement strand
ATCGGCAAGGCGCGCGCCAAGCAGGCCTTCACGCTGCGCGCCAACGCGGCCGCCGGCCGCGGCCATGTCCTGCCGCTCCTGATGCACGGCGACGCGGCCTTCGCGGGCCAGGGCGTGGTGGCCGAGTGCTTCGCGCTGTCGCAACTGCGCGGCTATGGCGTGGGCGGCACGGTCCACTTCATCGTCAACAACCAGATCGGCTTCACGACGAGCCCGAAGAACAGCCGGTCCTCGCCCTATCCGTCCGACAATGCCCTGATGGTGGAAGCCCCGATCTTCCACGCCAACGGCGACGATCCGGAAGCGGTCGTGTTCGCCGCCAAGGTCGCCACCGAATACCGCCAGCAGTTCGGCAAGGACGTGGTGGTCGACATGTTCTGCTACCGCCGCTTCGGTCACAACGAGGGCGACGACCCGACGATGACCCAGCCCTTGATGTACGCGAAGATCAAGGAGCACCCGAGCGTCCGCGACCTCTACGCCACCCGCCTGGTCGCCGAAGGCACGGCCACCCAGGCCGAGATCGACGGCTGGATCGGCGAGTTCGACGCCTTCCTCGACGCCGAGTTCGATAGCGGCAAGACCTATCATGCAGACAAGGCCGACTGGCTGGACGGCAAGTGGTCGGGCCTGAAGCTGCCGGGTTCCGAAGAGAGCGGCGTCACCGGCGTGCCCAAGCAGAAGCTGCTCGACCTCGGCCACAAGATCACCACGATCCCCGAACGGATCAGCGTCCACAAGACGGTCGAGCGGGTGATCGCCGGCCGCCGCGACGCCATCGACAAGGGCGAGGGCATCGACTGGGCCACCGCCGAGCATCTGGCCTTCGCCACCCTGCTCGATCAGGGCTATCCGGTGCGCTTGTCCGGCCAGGACTCGATCCGCGGCACCTTCACCCAGCGCCACTCCGGGATCGTCGACCAGCAGACTGAAGAGGTCTATTTCCCGCTCCGCAACCTGGGTCCGAACCAAGCGCACTTCGAGGCGCTGAACTCGGCTCTGTCGGAAGAAGCGGTGCTTGGCTTCGAGTACGGCTTCTCGCTCACCGACCCCAACACACTCGATATGTGGGAAGCCCAGTTCGGCGATTTCGCCAACGGCGCCCAGGTGCTGGTCGACCAGTTCATCTCGTCGGGCGAGCGCAAATGGCTGCGGATGAGCGGCCTCGTGATGCTCCTGCCGCACGGCTACGAGGGCCAGGGCCCGGAACACTCGTCAGCCCGTCTGGAGCGCTACCTGCAGCTCTGCGCCGAGGACAACATGCAGGTCATCAACCCCTCGACGCCGGCCAACTATTTCCATGCCCTGCGTCGCCAGATGATCCGCGAGTTCCGCAAGCCGCTGATCGTCATGACCCCCAAGTCGCTGCTGCGCCACAAGCGTGCCGTGTCGCTGGTCAGCGACATGGCGGAAGGCACCAGCTTCCATCGCGTGATGGTCGATGGCGCCGAGGCCGGCATGGACGTGGGCGGCATCACCTTGAAGCCCGACGACAAGATCAGCCGCGTGATCGTCTGCTCCGGCAAGGTCTACTTCGACATCATCGACCACCGCGCCAAGACCGGCCGCGACGACGTCTATGTCCTGCGGCTGGAGCAGTTCTATCCCTGGCCACTGAAGTCGCTGTCGAACGAGCTGAAGCGCTTCAAGAACGCCGAGTTGGTATGGTGCCAGGAAGAGCCCAAGAACATGGGCGGCTGGACCTTCGTCGACCCCTGGCTGGAATTGACGTTGGAGCGCATGGCTGTGAAGGCCAAGCGCGCTCGCTACGTTGGCCGCCCGGCCTCGGCGTCGACGGCCGCCGGCCTGATGACCCGCCACCTGAAGGAACTCGAGACGTTCCTGACGGAAGCCTTCGCCTGAACTCTGTCGTAGTTTCTAGAAAAGACCAGGAGCGCATCCCCAATGGCCGACATCATGACGCCAGCACTGGGCGAGTCCGTCACCGAAGCCACGGTGGCGCGCTGGACCAAGAAGGCCGGCGATGCGGTGCGCAAGGATGAGATCCTGGTCGAGCTCGAGACTGACAAGGTGAGCCTCGAGGTTGCGGCGCCGTCAGACGGCACGCTGGCTGAAATCTCCGCCGAGGAAGGCGCCACCGTCGAACCGGGCGCCGTGCTAGGCAAGATCACCGAAGGCGCCGCTGCGCCCAAGGCCGCCCCGCCGCCCAAGGCGCCCGAGCCGGCCGCCGAAGCTCCGAAGGCCGCGGCGCCTGTTCCCGCTCCGGCGCCCGTCGCCGCGCCCGGGCCCGTCGCGGTGAAGGCCGCCGCGGAGCCGGTCCTCGCGCCGTCCGCCCAGCGGGTGGTCGCCGAGAACAAGCTCGATGCCGGATCGATCGCCGGAACCGGCAAGGACGGCCGGATCACCAAGGGCGATGCTCTCGCCGCTCTCGACGCCCGCGCCAAGGCCCCCACCGCGCCGCCCGCGCCCGCCGCGCCCCGCGAGATCCATGAGCGCGAGGAGCGGGTGCGCATGACGCGCCTTCGCCAGACGATCGCGCGCCGCCTGAAGGAAGCCCAGAACAACGCCGCCATGCTGACCACCTTCAACGAGGTGGACATGACCGCGGTCATGGCGATGCGCGCTCAGTACAAGGACGCCTTCGAGAAGACCCACGGCGTGAAGCTCGGCTTCATGAGCTTCTTCGTCCGGGCCGTGACCCACGCGCTTAAGATGGTGCCGGACGTCAACGCCGAGATCGACGGCACCGACATCATCTACAAGAACCACTACGACATCGGGGTCGCCGTCGGCACCGAGAAGGGCCTCGTGGTGCCTGTCGTGCGCGACGCCGACGCGATGAGCCTGGCGGACATCGAGAAGTCCATCGGCGCCCTTGGCCGCAAGGCCCGCGATGGCCAGCTGGCGCTCGAGGACCTACAGGGCGGAACCTTCACCATCTCGAACGGCGGGGTCTACGGCTCGCTGATGTCGACGCCGATCCTCAATGCCCCGCAGTCGGGCATCCTGGGCATGCACAAGATCCAGGAACGGCCGATGGCGATCGGCGGTCAGGTGGTGATCCGGCCGATGATGTATCTGGCGCTCAGCTACGACCACCGGGTGGTCGACGGGCAGGGCGCGGTCACCTTCCTGGTCCACGTCAAGGAAGCCATCGAGGAGCCGCAGCGCTTGCTGCTCGATCTCTGACGCAGGCGAGGCGGCGATGTTGGAGACCTGTCATGCGCGTTTCCGCGTTCGTCGCTGCGTTTGCCTTCCTGGGGGTTGGCCTGCCTGCCTGCAGCACGTCGCCCAACGACCTGCGCCCTGACTCCTGCGCCGACACTCCGGCCAGAGGCGTGACATCGAACGCACCTCACGACGGCACCAGGGGCGCCAGCGGCGTGAGCTCGACGTCCAACGGCACAGGCTCGACGATCGATCCCACCGCGCCGGACTGCCATTGAGGGCAGGCGCCCGTTGACCTGACGACTTCCCGACCTAGGCTTGGCCGGAAAGAAGGGGCGGGGCATGGCTATCAAGCTGCTGCGCATCGTGCTGGCGCTGGTCGTTGCGGCTCAGGCGCTTTCCAGCCTGTTCCCGCTCCTGGCCACGGCGGCCTACAAATTCGGCCTGATCCATCCGACGTCGGGGGCGGCAAGCCTGATGGTTCCCCTCTGGGCCGCCACGCGCTGGTGGCAGATCGTGGTCTGGTCCGCCGGGATCGGCCTGCTGCTCACGGCGAGCCTCTGCCTGCTGATCCAGCGGCGTGCGCTCTGGCTCTATCTGGCGGGGTTCGCGACGAACGTGGGCCTGAATCTCTGGATGCAGCGGGAGCCCGTGTACCATCAGGTGTTCGGGCCAGCGACCGCGCGCTTCGACTACAGCCGACTGGTTGTCCTGGTCCTGGTGGGGGCGCTCATCTGGTGGGTCGAGGCGCAACCAGCGAAGCGGGCGTCAGAGCCCGCACCGCCACCGGGGCCAGCCGGCTAGGGCCCTCGCCTCCACAGCAAAACGCCTATATCTGACCCCGCAGTTATCTTCAGCAGGCGCGACCTTCATGGCTCAGTACGACGTCATCATCATTGGCGGTGGCCCCGGCGGCTACAATGCTGCGATCCGCGCGGGCCAGCTCGGCCTCAAGGTCGCCTGCGTCGACAAGGGCATCGACGGCGGTACGACGCTGGGCGGCACCTGCCTGAACGTTGGGTGTATGCCGTCCAAGGCCCTGCTGCACGCTTCAGAGATGTACGACGCTGCGGCCAACCACTTCGCCGAGCTCGGCATCGACGTCGCCCCCAAGCTCAATTTGCCCCAGATGATGGCCCAGAAGGCCACGTCGGTGGGTCAACTCACCAAGGGGATCGAGTTCCTCTTCAAGAAGAACAAGGTTGATTGGCTGCGCGGCGCAGGCCGCATCGCCGGCCCCGGCAAGGTCGAGGTCACGGGCCCCGACGGCGCGGTGACCGCCCACGAGGCCAAGGACATCGTCATCGCCACCGGCTCGCTGCCGGCGAAGCTGACGGGTGTCGAGGTCGATCAGAAGCGGATCGTCGATTCCACGGGGGCCCTCTCGCTGCCGGAAGTGCCGAAGAGCCTGCTGGTCATCGGCGCCGGGATCATCGGACTTGAGCTGGGCTCGGTCTGGCGGCGGCTGGGCGCCCAGGTGACGGTAGTCGAGTTCCTCGACCGCATCTGCCCCGGCATGGACGCCGAGGTCGCCAAGACCTTCCAGCGCTCGCTCACCAAGCAGGGGATGGTCTTCAAGCTGAGCTCGAAGGTGACCGGCGCCAAGGCCTCGAAGTCGGGCGTATCGCTGAGCGTCGAGCCCGTAACCGGTGGGGCCGCCGAAACGATCGAAGCCGACTACGTCCTGCTGGCGATCGGGCGGACGCCGTACACCGAAGGCCTCGGCCTGGAGACGGTCGGGATCACGCCCGACAAGCGCGGTTTCATCGAGACCGACCACTGGAAGACCTCCGCGCCGGGCGTCTGGGCGATCGGCGACGTGACCCACGGGCCGATGCTGGCGCACAAGGCCGAGGACGAGGCGGTGGCCTGTATCGAGACCGTCGCGGGGAAGGCGGGCCACGTGGCCTACGGGATCATCCCCAGCGTCGTCTACACGAGCCCCGAGGTCGCCTGGGTCGGCCAGACCGAGGAGGAGCTGAAGGCCGAGGGCCGCACCTACAAGTCGGGCAAATTCCCCTTCACCGCCAACAGCCGCGCCAGGATCAACCACGAGACCGAGGGCTTCGTGAAGGTGCTGGCTGACGCCGTCACCGACGAGGTCCTGGGCGCCCACCTGATCGGCCCGTGCGTGTCCGAGATGGTCGGCGAGTACTGCGTGGCTATGGAGTTCCGCGCAGCGAGCGAGGACGTGGCCCGCACCTGCCATCCGCACCCCACCCGCTCCGAAGCGCTGCGCCAGGCGGCCATGGGCGTCGAGGGGTGGACGATGCAGGCTTGACCGCCTGATGGAGGTCCGTGCGGCCAGGTCCGACGAGCTCGGCGCCTGCGCGGACCTCTACGTGCGCGTGCTCCGCGAGACCTTCGTCTGGGTGTCGCCCGAACGGCATCGCCGCGAGGACTTCCTGAGCGCCGCCCGTGAGGAGGAGATCTATATCGCGGTCGAGGATGGCGTCATCCTGGGGCTTGCCGGGTTTTTCCGTCCGCAGAACTTCCTACACTCGCTCTATGTGGACGTCCGCGGCCGCGGCGTCGGCAAGGCGTTGCTCGACTACGTGGCGGCCGCAGCCGATGGTCCGGTCTCGCTGAAGGTCCAGGCCCCGAACCGCCGCGCCCAGGACTTCTATCGCCGCGAGGGCTTCCTCTGCACCGAGCACGGCCGCGACCCCGGCTCGGACATCGCCTGGCTGAGGCTGGTCAGGCCCGGCTGAAAGTTAATTTGGCGCGCGCCGCGGTTGGTGGCAGTTTTACCCGCGTAATGCGAACGGAGACCGCGTCATGATCGCTATGCTCCTCGCCGCCCAGCTGGTCGCTGGAGCTCCACAGGGCCTGTCGCTCGAGACGATCCCGGCGCCCAACATCGCGACGGTCGCTGCGCAGAAGGGTGACCTGGTCCAGATCCTAGCGAGGTCGCGACCCTCGGACTGCTTCGGCGGCGCCGGTCGGATGGAAGTCTCGCTCGCCGAGCCTGCCGCCCTCTATCGTAAGGGCGACCGTCCAGCGCACGGCCTGAGGCGGTGGGTCGACTACCCACAAGCCTCCCTCTGCATGGTGGGGACGGGACGATGATCCTCGCGGCCCTCGCCACGGCGGCGGCCGTGCAGGTCGCCATGCCCCCGCCTCGCACCGAACGCACGCCGAACCTCTACCCGCAGCCGGCCGCCGGCTGCGCCGACATCCAACGCCGAGTGCTCGAAGACCAGAAAGAGCAGTTCCAGAAGCTCGGACGCCTGCCGCCGGGCCATCTCGAGTACGCCGTCCTGCGCACGGTGCAGGGCTGCGCCGTTCCGGCTCCGGTCGGCTATCACCCGCCGTCCTTGCCGGGCGCGGCCGACGCGCCGGCTATGCGTGGGGATGCGCCTTCGAATAGGCGCTGAGCAGGGCCGCCGCATCGACCTGGGTGTAGCGCTGGGTCGTCGACAGCGAAGCGTGGCCCAGCAGTTCCTGGATCGAGCGGAGGTCGGCGCCTGCCCCCAGCAAATGTGTCGCGAACGAGTGCCGCAGCGCATGCGGGGTAGCGCTGGCGGGCAGTCCCAGCCGCCCGCGCAGGTTCTGCACGCTCGCCTGCACATGGCGCGGACTAAGCGGGCCGCCGCGCTTGGCGCGGAACAGCGCGTCGTCCGGTTCGAACACAAAGGGCGCCTGAGCCAGATAAGCTTCGACCGCCTCGCGCACCGCGGGCAGCACCGGGACGATGCGGGTCTTCGATCCCTTGCCGAGAATGCGCAGGCTGTCGGGCAAAGGCGCGTCCGACCGCTTCAGCGACAGCGCCTCGGAGATCCGCAGGCCGCAGCCGTAAAGCAGGGTCAGGACCGCCTCGTCGCGGGCGGCCTCCCAGTCCTCGCGATCGGGGTCGAGGCCGGGCTCGGCGATGAGCCCTCGCGCCTGGTCTTCGCTGACCGGCCGTGGCGCGCCCGGCTTCACGCGGGGACCGCGGACCAGCGCGATCGCAGGGTTGGGCGCGTCCAGACGGCGATCGAGGAAACGGTGGAAGGTGCGGATCGCCGAGAGCGCCTGGCTGAGGGAGCGCGGCGATAGCGGTCGTTCGCCCTGGCGCAGGTGCGCCAGCCAGGCGCGGACCTCTCCGGCGCTGACGTCAGCCAGGCTCTTGAGCGTGATCGTCTCGCCGCGATGCTGTTCCAGGAAGCCGATGTAGCGGGAGGCGGCGAAGCCGTAGGCCTCCAGCGTTCGCGGCGAGGATCGGCGCTCGTTGGCCAGATGCTCCATCCAGAGCGCCAGGGCCTCTCGTGCGGTCATCGCAGGGCGGGGGTCACAGGATCGGCCAGCGCTCGGCGGTGCGTTCGACCACCCGGGCAAGGAAGGCCACGAGTTCGGTCCCCATGTCCTCGGTGAAGCCCTCCGGATCGGTCGAGCCGAACGCCAGCAGCCCTTGCTGCGACGGCTCCCACATGGCCATGCGAACCATGGCCATGGACCGGATGCCCTCCGCCTCGTCGCCGAAGAGGCCCAGCGCGGTCGGGGCGAAGCCCATCCGGGCCAGGCGCTGCGCGCCGCCCAGGATCATGTCCACCTGGCCCTCGACCAGTCGCTTCCAACCACCCGGCGGAAGGCCCTCGGTCTCCAGTGCGATCACGCCGGCGGCGAGGCCGAAGCGCTGCTTCGCGAGTTCGTCCACGCGGCGCGCCAGGTCGGAGTGGTTGCGGGCGTCCAGCACGTCGACCACAGCGCCGTGGGTCTGGGCCTGGGCCGAGAAGTTGGCGCGCGCCGTCTCCTCGATCTGCTGGCGCTGGGTCGCCTCGCGCTGATGGGCGGCGTGCACCCGCGCCATCACCGCCGGTCCGAAGTCCACGACATTGCCGACCGCTACCGTCAGGCCAAGCTCGTCCAACAGGCCCTTGTCGCCGGTCAGGAACTCCGGATTGTCGGACAGGAAGCGCCGCACCGACGCGGGCTCCAGCCGGGCATCGCCGATTCCGCCCTGCGACCCGTCCATGTCGACTCCTAAAGCTCTACAGGATCGACTGACCTGTCTTGGCCCAGTCGCTCATGAACTGATCAAGGCCCCGTTCGGTTAACGGGTGCTTGAAAAGTGCGTTGAAGACGTCGGGCGGAATGGTCGCGCAGTCGGCCCCGGCCAGCGCGGCGGTGGTCACATGCGCCGGGCTGCGGATCGAGGCGGCCAGGATTTCGGTGTCGAAGTCGTAGTTGTCGTAGATCGCGCGGATCTCGACGATCAGGTCCATGCCGTCCGCCCCATGGTCGTCCAGCCGGCCGATGAATGGCGAGATGTAGGTGGCGCCGGCCTTGGCGGCCAGCAACGCCTGGGCCGCGGAGAAGCAGAGCGTGACGTTGGTGGCGATGCCCTCGTGGGCGAATTCGCGCGTGGCGATCAGGCCGTCGCGGGTCAACGGCACTTTCACCACCACATTAGGGGCGATGGAAGCGAGCTTGCGGCCTTCGTCCAGCATGCCGGCCGTGTCCATGGCCGCGACCTCGGCGCTCACGGGGCCTTCGACGGACTGGCAGATCTCCTCGATCACCTGCAACATCGGGCGGCCGGACTTGGCGATCAGGGTCGGGTTGGTTGTGACGCCGTCCACCAGGCCGGTGGCGGCAAGGTCCCTGAGGACGGCCACATCCGTGGTGTCGAGGAAGAGCTGCATCGAACTGACCTTCTTTGTGCGTGCGCCGCTTGTAGCCGGGCGCGGCCTCGGCGCAAAAGCATCTACATGAGCCGCATCGCTTCCGTCCTCCTGCCGATGCCCCTCCCGGAGGCTTTCGACTACGCCGAGCCCGAAGGCATGGGGCTGGAGCTGGGTGACCAGGTGGCTGCGCCGCTCGGCCCGCGCCTGCTGCGCGGCGTGGTCGTGGGCCTCCGCGAGGCCGCCGGCGGGAACCGGCCGCTGAAGCCGGTGGAGGGCTTGCTGGAGGAGCCGCGGCTCCCGCCCGGGACCGTGGAGTTCGTCCAGTGGGCGGCCCGCTATGCCGTGGACTGGCCGGGTCAGCCGCTGGCCATCGCCTTGCGAGGCGCTCGCGCGCCAAAAGCCCGGCCGGTGCGGATCGTCGAGCTGACCGGCGCTCAGCCCGCCCGAGCGACGCCGGCGCGGACCAAGGTGCTGCAGGCGGCGGCCGCAAAGGCGCTCAGCCCACCGGACTTGGCGCGGGCGGCCGACGTCTCCTCAGGCGTCGTGAAGGCGCTGATCGATGAAGGCGTGCTGGCGGTTCGGGTTGTCGAGGCCGTTGCGGCTTTTGACCCGCCGGAGCCTATGCGCCCTGGCCCGACGCTGAACCCAAGCCAGGCCGCGGCGTCGGACGAGCTCCGGGCCATGCTGGCCGGCGGCGGTTTCAACGTCGCCCTGCTCGATGGCGTCACCGGTTCGGGCAAGACCGAGGTCTATCTGGAGGCGGCCGCCGCCACCCTCGCCGCCGACCCCACGGCCCAGGTGCTGATCCTCCTGCCGGAGATCGCACTCACCCAGGCCGTCATCGGACGGGTCGCAGCCCGGTTCGGCGCGGAACCCGGAGAATGGCATTCCGACGTCGCCCCGCCGATGCGCCGGCGGGTCTGGGAGGCCGTGGCCACCGGGCGCTGCCGGATTGTGGTCGGCGCCCGCTCGGCGCTGTTTCTGCCGTTCCAGAACCTGAAGCTGATCGTCGTCGACGAGGAGCACGACGCCTCGTTCAAGCAAGAAGAGGGCTTCATCTATCAAGCGCGCGACCTCGCTGTGGCGCGCGGCAAGATCGAGGCGGCCGCCGTCGTCCTGGCCTCGGCGACGCCCTCGCTGGAGAGCCTGCGCAACGCCGAGCAGGGGCGTTACCGTTGGCTAAGGCTCTCCGCCCGCCATGGCGCAGCCCGCCTGCCCGACATCGAGCTCATCGACCTGCGCGAGGCGCCGCCCGACCACGGCCGCTGGCTGTCGCCGGCCCTGGTCAAGGCCATGGGCGAGACCTTTGCCCGTGGCGAGCAGACCCTGCTGTTCCTCAATCGCCGGGGCTATGCGCCGCTGGTGCTCTGCAAGGCCTGCGGCGAGCGCATGACCGCGCCCGATACCGACAGCTGGCTCGTGGAGCACCGCTACTCCGGCCGGCTGGTCTGCCACCTGACCGGTTTTTCGATGCCCAAGCCCAAGGCTTGTCCGCACTGCGGGGCGCATGACAGCCTGGTCTCGATCGGTCCTGGCGTGGAGCGCGTGGAGGAGGAGGCCAAGGGCCTTTTCCCGCAGGCCCGCGTTGCGGTCTTCTCCTCAGACACGGTGTTCGACGCGCGTGAGGCTCGCCGGCTGATCGAGGCCATGGCCGACAGCCAGATCGACATCCTCGTGGCCACGCAAGCCGCCGCCAAGGGACACAACTTCCCGAACCTCACGCTGGTGGGCGTGGTGGACGCGGACCTGGGCTTGCGCGGCGGGGACCTGCGCGCCGCGGAGCGGACCTACCAGCTGTTGGCTCAGGCAACCGGGCGGGCCGGGCGCAAGGACAGGCCCGGCCGTGCGCTCCTGCAGACCTGGGCGCCCGAACACGCGGTGATGCAGGCGCTGAAGGCCCAGGACCGCGACGCCTTTGTGGGGGCCGAGCTGGCCGAACGGGAACTGGCGGGCCTGCCCCCCTTTGGGCGCCTCGCCGCCGTGATCGTCTCGGGCGTCGACCACGTCCAGCTTGAGGCTTTTGTCCAGGCCATGGCCCAGGCCGCGCCGAACTCCGCAGGCGTCGAAGTCTACGGCCCGGCTGACGCGCCGCTCGGGCTGATCCGCGGGCGTCGCCGCAAGCGCTTCCTGGTCCGAGCCGACCGGGCGGTGGACCTTTCGGCCTATATGGCGACCTGGCGCGCCCGGGTGAAGCCGCCGGCCTCGGTCCGCGTGGCCATCGACATCGATCCCTACAGCTTCCTGTAGGGTCGAGGGGTCAGGCGAGCTGCGACGTGGCGCGCCGGCGGCGCAGCACCGCGCCGATGGCGCCGAAGCCTGCGATCATCATGGTCCAGGTGGCGGGCTCCGGAACCGACGCGGGGTTCAGGCCCAGGAGCCCGCCCTTGTAGGCCACGGCGTTGATCTGGGTCGCGCCGTTGGCGTCGCGGAAGCTCTTGACGATCAGTTGGCCGTTCAACTGGCCCCAGCCGCCGGTGTAGTTCGCGTTCGGCGCCAGCACCGAGCCCAGCATGTTGATGCCGGAGAACGACAGGCTCGTCGCATCGGCGAAGTTCCAAAGAATGCTGGACGCGTCGCCGCCGATGATGGTGATGCCGGCGTTGGAGAACGAGTCCGCCAGTCCGCTCACGTTGATCAGCGCTGTCGAACCGGGCGTCAGGTTGATGGTGAGCGTGTTGGTGTGGGAGAGAAGCGCGCCGTCGAGGTCGAAGACGTTCAGGCCGGCGCTCGTCCCGGTCAGGCTGTATTGCCCGCTCCACGGAATGGCGACCGAGCCGTTGGCGGCATAGCCGTTCAGCAGTGTCGACAGCGCGCCAAGCCGCGCGGTTTCGGCGGCGAAGTCCACCGGTAGCGGCGTGCCTGCGGGCTGCAGCCCAGCATTCGACCAGTTCTGATAGCTCGCCTGGCCCGCCACGATGGTCTCGCCGATCGTCGAGCCGCCCTGCGCCGTCAGATTGCCGCCGACCACCAGGTTCACCCCGTTCGGCGAGGCCTTGGCGCCCACCGAATAGGAGCTCAGCGCCGCGTCGCCGCCGACCGCCACGCGGCCCTCGGTGTCGCTGCTGTGCATCGTCATTCCGCCGGTCACGAAGAGGTTGTAGTCCTGGGCCGTGTCCGCCCAGGCCGCGGCAGGGGCGAACAAAGCCGCGCCGACGACCGCCGTGGCTGCGGCCTTCACAAGATCACGCATCCGTAGAACTTTCCCGACGACGACCGGAACGCGGTTCGCCCACCAGCAGAGGCCGCCCAGCTAGGGTGGGCGCCCCCGGCCAACAAGCGCGGCGTAGGGTCGCTGGCCTCGGTTGGCGTCGGCCGAAGAGGGCACGCAGCGATGCGGGGCTTTGCCCGCGGCGGTTTGCCGCCCCTGAGGACTGGAAGCCTAGTGCAGCGTCCGATCGTCCTTCGGGGCGGCGTTGCTGGCCTTACGCCGTCGCCGCGAGGCCATGTTCAGGCCCTCCACCGTGCCCGAGAAGGCCATGGCTGCGTAGATGTAACCCTTCGGAACATGCACCCCGAAACCTTCCGCAATCAGGGTGGCGCCGATCATCAGCAGGAAGCCCAGCGCCAGCATCACCACGCTCGGATTTTCGTGGATGAAGCGCGCCAACGGTCCCGAGGCCACCAGCATCAGGCCCACGGCGATGATCACGGCGGCCATCATGATCGGCAAGTGCTCGGTCATGCCGACCGCGGTCAGGATGGAGTCGATGGAGAAGACGACGTCGAGCGCCAGGATCTGCACGATGGCGGCCCCGAAACCCAAGGTCCCCTTCTTCTTCTTGTCGAGCAGCTCGTCGGTCGGCTCCGGATCGACGGTGTGGTGGATTTCGCTGGTCGCCTTCCAGACTAGGAAGAGTCCGCCCGCCAGGAGGATCAGGTCGCGCCAGGAAAAGGTCAGGTCGACGATCGGATGGCCGTCAGCGAGGGAGGGGACGGGGAACGGGATGACCAGCACGGGCTTCGTCAGGCTGACGATAAAAGCGATCCCCGAGAGCAGCGCGAGCCGCATGACCAGCGCCAGGCTGATGCCCAGGCGCCGCGCCCGCGAGCGGGTTGCTTCCGGCAGCTTGTTCGACAGGATCGAAATGAAGACGAGGTTGTCGACACCCAGCACCACCTCCATGACGATCAGGGTCAGGAGGGCGATCCAGGCCTCAGGCCTGGCGGCCAGCGCCAAAAGATCGCCCATGCATGTCCCTCCCGCCCCCCGTGGCTTTCCGCCTTCTAGCGCATCGTCCGATTTCAGCCAGGGGCCGGCGAGATTGACCCGATCGCCCGAAAAGCCGGCGATTCCGGCTGAGGGTGTCTGTCTCGCAAACTTGTGATCGGGTGGCCCTTGAAATTCCCCCTTCGCGCGAACAGCGCGCTGGTCGTCGCGAGCTCTTGTTTCAATCTATTACTAGGCTGTGATCGGAAGAGTTAGATAGGCCAGGGCGTGACGTCTATAGGTCAATTGCGCTGGGGAGACAGATAATCGGCGAACGATAAGACATTCCCGAACAGTTTTATATCTTTGTTTGGGCGTAACGATCTTCGGATGTTGCTTGTCAACTAGCCGAAGTGGCAACTAATCACGCCGTGATCGTACGCCGTACGATGATAGACGCTGCGCGGCCATCGAGCGCACGCATCTAAACCCTCTTTTCACTCTGCGTGAGATAGGGTTACCTCCGCATCAGTACGCGTCTGGGGAGTCCAAAGCATGCTTAAGCGGTCGAGAACCCTATTGGGTTCCCTCGCCGTCGCGGCGGTGATGAGCCTTACGCCCACCATGGGCGGAGCGCTCGCTGACACCTATTGGCAGTGTGTCCCGTTCGCGCGCCTGATTTCGGGAATCCAGATCTTCGGTGACGCCTATACCTGGTGGCAGCAGGCGATCGGCAAGTATGACGTGGGCTTCCAGCCGAAGGCGGGCGCCGTGCTCTGCTTCAAGCCGACCGAGCGTATGCGACTTGGCCACGTCGCCGTGGTCAGCCAGGTGCTCACCGACCGCATCGTCCAGATCACCCACGCCAACTGGTCGCCCATCGAGGGCTCGCGCGGCAAGGTGGAGAAGGACGTGACGCTGGTCGACGTCTCGCCGGAAGGCAACTGGAGCCAGGTTAAGGTCTGGTACGATCCCAATCGCGACCTCGGCGGATCGACCTACGCGACCTACGGCTTCATCTATCAGGACGCGCGGGCCAAGATCCTGGCGTCGACTGGTATCTCCAACGCCGAGAATACCGCCATCGCCATGGCCCAGTCCGCAGCGACCCAGATGGCCTCGGCCGTACGGCCCGGCGCCGGCCCGCTGCAGATGCTGACCCAGGCGGCCGACTCCACCGACCGGATCGCCGCCCTGATCGCCAAGGCCACCGGCAACGGCCCCAGCAACTGATCGGGTCCGGCCGCTAGCGAATTGACGGCCCCGGCGCAGCGCTCCACTACGGACACGCTGGCTTGCGGAGGGCCTAGATGCTCAGACTGCTTCGGCGCGAGGGCGCGGGCCTGGACGTGGCGTCCCCGACGCCCGGCTGGCGTCCGCCGGACGACACCATCTGGATCGACCTCCTGAACCCCACGCGCGAGGAGGAGCTCGCCGTCGAAGACGCGCTCGGCCTGCAACTGCCGACGCGTGAGGAGATGGCGGAGATCGAGCCCTCCAGCCGGCTCTACCAGGCGCACGGCGCGACCTTCATGACCGCCACCCTTCTGGCCCGCCGCGACGGCGAGGCCCGCACCGACGCGCCGGTCACATTCGTGCTGATCAAGGGCCTGCTGATCACCATCCGCTACAACGAGCTTCGCGCCTTCAACCTGTTCGCCGAGCGAGCGCACAGCCTGGACGTCCGGAGCGGGACCGTGGCGCTGTTCAACATTCTTGATGCCGCGATCGAGCGCCTGGCGGACCTGCTCGAGAAGACGGCGGAGGACGTCGAATCCGTCTCGGCGTCCATCTTCCGGCGGCCCAAGGGGGCGCAGTTCGAAGCCTTGCTCACGGAGCTGGCGCGGGCCCAGTCCCTCACCTCGATGACCCGCAACAGCCTGGTCAGTATGGCCCGCCTCCTCAGCTTCGCCTCGCTGGCCGAAGAGATCGCCTCCGATCCGGAATGTCGCGCGCACCTGCGTTCGCTCCAACGCGACGGCCAGTCCCTGACCGAACACGCCGGCTTCCAGTCCAGCCACATCGCCTTCCTGCTGGATGCGGCGCTGGGTCTGATCAACATCGAGCAGAACGGCATCATCAAATTCTTCTCGGTCGCCGCTGTGATCCTCATGCCGCCGACGCTGGTGGCCTCGGTCTACGGGATGAACTTCCACCACATGCCGGAGCTCGCCTGGCCCTTCGGCTATCCGATGGCGCTCAGCTTCATGGCGATGTCGGCGATCATTCCGATCATTTGGTTCAAGCGGCGCGGCTGGTTCTGAGATTGCTCGTCGCGCGGTCGCGCGCCGCGTCAGGACGGCGGGCAACCGTTCTTTAAGTCGGGGCTGCGCAAGTAGCGTTGCGTAAAGGTCCCAAATGCCGCCCCAAGCCCAACCGCATCACACGACGCTCGACGCGCAGGCGCTTCGTGAGGCCGTAGAGGCCCACCAGCGCTACCTTGGGGGCCGCGCCGGCGGGCGGCGGCTCAGCTTGACCTATGCGGACCTCTCCAACACCTCGCTCGAGGGCTTGGACCTGCGCGAGGCGGATTTCGCCGGCGCGAACTTCGAGGGCGCCACGCTCGCCCGGGCCAACCTCAGCCGCGGCATCCTGTTCGGCGCCGACCTGCGCGAAGCCGACCTGCGGCGCGCCAACCTCGGCCGCGCGGACCTGCGCGGCGCCTGCCTGCGCGGCGCGAACCTGGCGGGCGCGGAGCTTCCGGGCTGCGACCTGCGCGAGGGCCGCATCGCGCTACAGGATAAGCTCGACGGCTTCCGCATCCTTCGCCACGAGCATCGGCCGGGCGAGCTGAACTATGCGATCCTCTCCGGGGCCAACCTCGCCGGCGCCCAGATGACCGGCGCCGTGGCGATGTCCAGCGACTTCACCGACGCCAACCTCGCCGGCGCTCAGATGGCCGGCGCCAAGCTCACGCGGGCGGTGCTAGATGGGGCCGATCTGACGGGCGCGGACCTCGCCGGCGCCGATCTTTCCGGCGCCTCCATGAAGCGCACCGTCCTGACCGGGACCAACCTGACCAGCTGCACGCTCAGCAATGTCGACCTCAGTGATGTGCTGCGGTCGCCACCGGCGGTCTCCTTCGTGGATGATCGGCCTCTCGACCAAGTGTTGGCCGAGCACGAAGCCTATTGCGAGTCCGGCGGCGAGCGGGGCGGCGTGACCGACCTCAGCATGGCCGACTTCCGGCCGATGCGATCGCTCAATGGGCGGCGGTTCACAGCTTTGGTCGCACGCCAGGCGATCTTCTTCGGCGTCAATCTGCAAGGTGTGCAGCTCCAGGGCGCGGATCTGTCGGGCAGCGATTTCCGCGGCGCAGACTTGCAGAACGCCGACCTTCGCGGCGCCAAGCTGGTCGGGGCCTCGTTCACGCGCGCGGACCTGCGCGGCGCCAAGCTCGGCCCCCTGACCATCGGCGACGGGCGCTTCGTCCGCACCGACTTCACACGGGCCACCCTGCGCAACGCCGATCTGCGCGGGGCCCATGCGCTGAGGGCCCGTTTCCTTGAGGCGGACATGACCGGCGCCAACCTGAACGGCTGCGACCTCACCGACGCCGAGCTGGAAGTCTGAGCCCCGGTCAGAGGTTCTCGATCTCGCAGCCGAGCGCCTCGCGGATCCGGTTGGCCAGGATCGTGCGGTGGCATCCGGCGGCATCGGCCTCGTAGCAGAGCAGGGCGGCTTTTCCGCCCCTCGCGATCTCCGTGGCCTTGGCGAGTTCAAGCTGAGCGGCCGGTTCGGCCATATGGGCCTCGAAGATCTCGTGCATCTTGGCGATCCGGCCCTTCCGCGCCGCATCGCGGCCGGGCTTGGGCGTGCCAAGCTCGCGCAGGTGGACATAGCCGATGCCCTGCTCGTTGAGGCTGGCGGCCAGCAGGGTCTTTGAAAAGCCCGCGCGGCGCGACGAGGCCACCGCGCGCACATCGATCAACACCTCGACGCCCGCATCCTTGAGCCGTTGGATCACCGCGCCCTGGGTTTCGCGCTCATAGCCGATGGTCGCGAGCTTCATGTCTTCTCCTCAGCCGGACGGCGGCTATATGGGAGCCTCGCAAGGGGATGCCATGGACGCCCACGTCGATCCGAAGCCGCGCGAGCGGATGATAGAGCTCCCCAGCCGGGGCGGCGCCATGGCCGCGCTCGAGTTCGGCCCGAGCGGACGCCCGGTGGACGTCGTCTTCTCCCACGCCAACGGCTTCAACGGCCGCACCTATCGCACGATCCTTCAACCTCTGGCCGCAGACCTGCGGATCCTGGCCCTCGACCTGCGCGGGCATGGCGCCAGCACCCTGCCGAGCACGATCGAGGGCCGAGAGGGCTGGAGCGAGTTTCGTGAGGACCTGTTGGCGCTACTCGCGGCGACCTGCGAGGCGCCGGTTGTCCTGTCGGGCCATTCGATGGGCGGCACCTCGAGCCTGCTCGCCGCGGCCGCTGAGCCCGAGCGGGTGCGCGCTCTGGCGCTCTTCGATCCGGTAGTGATGCCGCACGACGCCGACCCACAGGTGGTGGCCGAAGCGCCGCTGGTCCAGGGCGCCCTGCGCCGCCGCGCCACTTTCGAGAGTCGCGAGGCCGTAATCGCCGCCTACACCGGTCGCGGCGCCTTCAAGACCTGGAGCGCAGACCAGCTGGCTGATTACGTGGCCGCGGGCTTCCGGGAGACCGCTGAAGGTACGGTCACCCTGACCTGTACGCCCGCCTGGGAAGCCTCGAACTTCAGGACCCACAACTACGACCCCTGGGGCGCGTTCCGGCAGAGCCGCTGCCCGATCCGCATCCTGAGGGCGGAGCATGCCTCGACCTTGCGGTTGGAAGGGCATGACGGCGAGCTGGGCGACGGCGGCCGCATCACCGTGGAGACAGTCCCTGGCACGTCGCACTTCCTGCCGATGGAGCGTCCGGAACTAGTGCGCCGGACGCTGGTCGAGTGCGTCGCGCACTAGGCTCCGGACCCATAAAGCGGATTCACGATCAGGCCGAACAGTGATTCAAAGCTCTCAAACAGGAGGGCTTCGATGAGCGAAGTGTTCTGGTTGAGCGAGCGGCAGTTCTCCCGGCTTGAGCCGCTGCTGCCCAAGGA
>DASXKT010000044.1:0-1910 GCA_036496685.1 Phenylobacterium sp. | reverse complement strand
TCCAGTTGACGACGCAGCATGCAGGGGCGTCGGATAGGGGATGAACGGCACCCGGGTTCCGTCCTGACGTTCCGCGACCGCCTCCGGGCCGAAAATCGGGCGGCCCTCCCTGAGCGTCACCGCCATCGGATATTGGTCATGGGGGAGAGGGCTGCCATCCGGCCAATAGCGCTTCCAGGATCCACACCACCGGGCCTGTCCCAGAACCGGCCGACAGCCCCACAGCGCCGCGGCCGCTTCGTTGTAGTAAGTGATCCGGCCGGCGGCGTCCGTGACGTATACGGCGGCTGCAAGGGCGTCCAACACCTGGCGATCGCTGAGATCGCCGTGCAGCAGGATCACATCTGTGGGGTGATCAGGGGGATCTTCGAGGCGCGTGGGCTCGATTCCTGCCTGATCGGTCATACCGGCCATGGCGGGCAACCCACGAAGTCGACACCGATGCGCATCGACGGCTTAGCTTAGGCCCTGAATTTCTCGACAGTGAAGGCGGTTCAGATTGCTGTCGCGAACTGTCAGTTTGCTGTCGCCGGATGACATTGTCGCGTTCGGCGAGCAAGGCATTCTCAGTCTCGGTCGGGGACACAGCGGGTCATTCCGCAGACCGTCGTTTCGAGGGCACTTGTGATGCCTTGTGGCCTGTACTTAGCGACGACGAACGTCGCCATGGAGTTCATGGAGTCCGGGCCCGAGCCCGATCCATTGGCGCGGATCGCGCCATCGGACGAATTGGCCCGGGCGCGGCGGGAGCTGGGCCGGATCTCCGAGCAACTGCTGCACGTGCAGGAGGACGAGCGGCAACGCATCGCCATCGAACTGCACGACTCCACGTGCCAGCACCTAGCGGTTCTGAGCCTGGGGCTCGCCCGCCTGAAGGGCCTCACCCGCGGCGCGCGCCGGAAGGAGATCCTCGAGGAGATGTCGCTCAGCTTGGCCGAGGCGTCCAAGGAGACGCGCATCCTCTCCTATCTGATGAAGCCGAACGGCCTCTCCCGCGAAGGACTGGTGGCCACGGCAGGTCGGTTCGCCGAGGGTTTCAGCCGCCGCACGGGGCTCGCGGTCTGCTTCCGGGTGGACGGGCCGGTGGACGCGGCGGCGGCGGACGTCCAGCACGCTGCTTTCCGGATCGTCCAGGAGGCGCTCGCCAACGTGCATCGCCACGCCGAGGCGACCAGCGTCGACGTGGAGCTTTGTCTACGCGATGCGACGCTCACCGTGCTGGTGGCGGACAACGGCCTGGGCTTTCGGCACGGCCACGGCGGTACCTCCGACGACGTCTCCCTCGGCGTGGGCATCTGGGGCATGCGGGTGCGGGTCGAACAGCTGGGCGGCCAGCTGGAGATCGGCAACCGGGAGATCGGCGCCCGGGTGCTCGCCACCCTGCCTATCGACGGGCCCGTCTAGGGCGGCGCGGCCGGCTTGCCCGCGGCGTTACGCCAAATTCGCCCACGACTTCAGCGTCTCTCAGGCCGCGCGCGGGTTCGAGCGCCAGCCCGATGGCGTGACCCCGAATTCGCCGGAGAACCAGCGTGAGAACGACGTCTCGTGGGTATAGCCGACGAGGGCCGCCACATCGCCCAGCGAGACCTGCACATTGGCCAGGTAGCGCAGGGCGTGATTGCGGCGGATTTCGTTGAGCAGGCTCGAGAACTCAGCGCCCTCATCCGCCAGCCGGCGCTGCAGGGTCCGCTCGCTGAGGCCCAGTCGCGCCGCGACGGCGGTCATCGAGGCGCCGTTGTAGGGAAGCAGCACGTGGATCGCTTTCTGCACTTCGATCGCCAACGAGGTTTCGTTGGCGAACGGCAGCGTCTGGATATAGTGCTCGGCATAGGTCGCCAGAGCCGCATCCGCCACGGGATTGGGGCGGTCCAGGTCTGCCTGGCTGCAGGTGAAGCCGTTGAACTCGCTGT
>DASXKT010000043.1:0-9570 GCA_036496685.1 Phenylobacterium sp. | reverse complement strand
GCAGGGCTACGACGACATCGTCATGCTGCGCGAGATCGAGGTGGAGAGCCACTGCGAGCACCACATGGCGCCGTTCCTGGGCAAGGCCTACGTGGCCTACATGCCGACCAACCGCGTGGTCGGCATCTCCAAGATCGCCCGCGTCGTCGAGATCTTCGCAAAGCGTCTCCAGACCCAGGAGACCATGACCCAGCAGATCGCCGACGCGATCACCGACAGCCTGCGACCGGCCGGCGTGGCGGTACTGATCGACGCCAACCACCAGTGCATGTCGACCCGGGGAGTCCACCACCGCCACGTCTCGACCATCACCACGCAGTTCACGGGCGTCTTCAAGACCGACCCGACGCTCCGCCAGCGGTTCCTCGACTTCGTGAACCGGAAATAGCGGCGAAGTCCCGATCACTGTCAGCCTCCGGTCGCCCGAAGAAGCGATCGGGGACCCGGGCGGCTTCGACACATTCTGCAAGTCAGCTTGGGTCCCCCGAACCAGCCCGCGGCTGATCGGAGGATGACGAGTCTTGGGCTACTCCGGCGCCGCCATCGGGTTGGTGTGTTCGCCCTCGCCTGGGGCCAATGGCGGGTGGACGATCGTCACCAGGACGAAGCTGAGCAGGATCAGCAGGTACCAGGCTCCCAGCTTGCTGATCGGCACCATGGCCCAGCCATCAAGCTGATTCGGATAGATCCAGGCAGAGGTGAAGGTGCCGATGTTCTCGGCGAACCAGATGAATAGCGCGACCAGGACCAGGCCCAATAGCACCGGCATGCGGCGGGGTTTGCGGTCCGGCGTGAAGGTGAACCAGGCGGGCCAGAACATCAGGATCGAGGCGGCGTAGAGCCCCCAGCGGATGTCCGGCAGGTAGTGATGCGAGAAGAAGTTGACGTAGCTCGCTACCGCCAGCGTCCAGGGCGCCCAGTGCGGCGGCCAGCGGATGAAGCGGATCTCGAAGAGCCGCATGATCCTGGCGATGTAGGACCCGATCGCGCCGTACATGAAACCTGAGAACAGCGGCACGCCGCCCAGCCGGATGAGGCTCGGCTCCGGATAGATCCACGAGCCGTGGGCGGTCTTGAAGATCTCCATCAGCGTCCCGACGACGTGGAAGATCAGGATGACGGCCGCCTCGTCCCAGCGCTCCAGCCGCGTCGCCAGCAGCAAGACCTGGATCGTCACCGCCCCAAGCACCAGGAAATCGTAGCGGGCGAGCGGCGCGTCGTGGGGCCAGAAGAAATGCGTGGCGATGATCAGCGCCAGCATCGCCGCGCCGAACAGGCAGGCCCAGGCCTGCTTCAGACCGAACAGCAGGAACTCATAGGCGAAGGCCCACGCCTCCGAGCGCTGCGCCCAGGGTCGCACCGCCGCGTCCATCGCGGTGACGCGACGCTTGATCCGGTCGTTGAGGCTGGTCGCTTTAGGAATGGCCGGTTCGGTAGCCTAGGCGTCGGCTGACCGTGCCGCGGTCCATTGGTCGAGGATCTCGCGGGCGTGGTTGCGGGACGGATCCATGAGCTCGTCGTGGCCGGGTCGCTTGGCGGTCAGTTCTACGACATAGCCGTTGGGATCGCGGAAATAGATCGAGTCGACGAACTCGTGGTCAGAGACCCCGCGGGTCTCCATGCCCAACCCCTTGCCCTTGGCGAACATGGCCTTGAGCGCCTCCGGCCTCACCTCAAGGGCGATATGCAGGTCGAAGTCGTGCTGGGCCTTGAACTCGAACGGCATGTCCGGCGCCTCGAAGAACGCGAGGAACGAGCCGTCATCCATCCGATAGAAGGTGTGCAGGACCTTGGTCTTGCGGCCGCTCTTCGTTTCCTGGATCAGCAGCGAGCCGCTGAGCGGCAGACCCAGAAAGCCCTCGTAGAACGTGCGCGTCTCTTCCGAGTCACGGCACCGATAGGCGTTGTGGTGCAATCCCTTGATCATGGGCCACGATGCTCCCACGCGGACCGTCGAAATACAACGTTTGCTGGCGGCCCTTGGGGGCTCCGGCTGCTCAATCGTCGTCGTCTCTGTCGAGCATCTGCTTGTTGATCATGCCCAGCAGGGCGACTGCGGTGTTCAGCCGCTCGTGGATCTGCCAGATGAAATAGATGCCCACGAGGGCAAGCATAAGCGCGATGGCCTGGCCCCAGGTTTCGATCATGTGTCGTCCCTCCCGTCTTCAAGCGACCAAGCTACACCTTATTGCTGAAAGGCGGCCTAAGGCGTTGGACTAGCGCGCGGTGGCTCGGCGGGGCCATATGCACACCATGCCCACGACTTTCCCGACCGCGCCCGACAAGCACGCCCTCGAACACGGCGAGACGCTCAGCCCCCGCTTTGACACGAGCGGCCTCATCGCGGCGATCGCCACCCACGCCGACACCGGCGAGGTCCTGATGTTCGCCTGGATGAACGCCGAGGCGCTGAGCCTGACCCTGGCCACCGGCGAGGCGCACTACTTCAGCCGCTCGCGCGGCGAGGTCTGGCACAAGGGCGCGACCAGCGGCCAGATCCAGACTGTCGTCGAGACCCGGATCGATTGCGACCAGGACGCGGTCTGGCTGAAGGTGCGGCCGCAGGGCGACGGCGGCGCCTGCCACACAGGCGCGACCTCGTGCTTCTACCGAGCCATCGAGGACGGCAAACTGGTCGAGCGGCCATGACGATCACCCAGGCGCTGCTGGCCTATCTGGTCGCCGCCGGCCTGCTGACGCTGACGCCCGGCCTGGACACCGCGCTGATCCTGCGCACCGCGGCGGTTGAGGGACCGAAGCGCGCGGCCTTTGCAGCGGTGGGGATCATAACGGGCTGCCTTGTTTGGGGCGCTGCGGTGGCGCTGGGCCTGGGCGCCTTGCTCGCGGCCTCGACGCTCGCCTTCACCGTACTGAAGTGGGCCGGCGCGGCCTACCTGGTCTGGCTCGGCCTCAACCTGATCCTCAAGCCCCGCGACCAGTTCGAAATCGCCGGCGCCGCCCGCATGGCCGGCGGCGACTTCGCATGGATGCGCCGGGGTCTCCTGACCAACCTCCTGAACCCCAAGGTTGGCGTCTTCTACATCTCGTTCCTGCCGCAGTTCCTGCCGGCCGGCGTCGCGCCCGCGCCCTTCATCTTCCTGTTGGCCGCGATCCATGCGGTCCTGGGCCTGGCCTGGTCGGCGTGCCTTATCGGCGCCACCCGGCCGATCGCCGGTGCGCTGCAGCGGGCTAGCGTTGTGCGCTGGCTCGACCGGATTACCGGCGGCGTGTTCCTGGCCTTCGGTGCGCGCCTGGCGCTGGAGCAGCGCTAGACCGGTTTCAAGCCCGAGACCCCGCCCGGGCCGGGTGTGGCGCGGTAGGTGGCGATCGCCTTGGTCGTGAACGCTCGGTCCTTGACGCTGGAAACCGCAATCAGCTCGCCGGTCGCCTGACTGTGGGTCAGGGTGAGCAGCACGAAGCCGTTTCCGGTCTGCTGGTTGAACAGCACCTCGCGATTGTGCTTGGCGAAGGCGTCCCCCAGCGGCATCGACGCGATGGAAAGCCCAGGCCCTGGGCTGGTGATACCCGGGGAGCCGAACTCCACAGCCACGCGCTTTCCACCGGTCTCGGCGTCGTAGAGCTCGTTGGCCCAGGACGCATGGCTGTCGCCGGAGACGACGATGGCGTTGGCCCGGGCTTTCTGGATCAGGCCGTAGAGCCGCTGGCGGTCGGCGGGATATCCGTCCCACATGTCGGCGCCCCAGGGCAGACCCAGGGCGGCATTGGCCTCGATCCGGGCCAATCGATTGGCCGCGGTTCGCGGCAGCTCCGCCTTGGCGGCGGAATAGGCCTCGGCGCTCATGTACTTGTGGATCGGCGGGGTGAAGAGCCTGGCCATCACCACTTCGTTGCCGATCACCTGCCACGGACGGCCGGACTTCACCGAGGCGGCCATTTCCTTGCCGAGCCAGGCTTCCTGGCCCGCCGACATCATCTTGCGCGAGGGATCGGCCAGTCGCTGACGCCAGGCCGCCAGCTCGGCGGCGGTCGGCTCGGCGGACATCTCCTTGTCGGGATAGAGTTGATGGTCGCGCGCCGTCAGCCGGGTCTCCAGCATGAACAGGCTGGCCAGGTCGCCGAAGTCGAAGCTGCGGTTGATCGAAAAGCCGCCGCCCGCCGGCTCGCGGATCGGCATCCACTCGTAGTAGGCCTTGATCGCGGCCGCCTTGCGGGCGTTCCAGTCGCCTTCCGTGGCCGGCTGATGGTTCTCCGCCCCGCCGATCCAGCTGTCGTTCGCCGTCTCGTGGTCGTCCCAGACAACGATCCAGGGCGCGCGGGCGTGCGCCGCCTGGAGCTGGGGATCGGTCTTGTACTGGGCGTGGCGGCGCCGGTAGTCGCTGAGGCTCAGGCACTCGTGCGGCGGGTCGTGCGGCCGCTCGCCGGCCACCGGGCTGTCCATGCCGTAGGAGCCGGGACCACCGTACTCGTAGATGTAGTCACCCAGGTGCACGACGGCGTCGACCCGCGGCAGGGCGGCGATCGCGCCATAGGCGTTGAAATAGCCGTTCGGATAGAGGGCGCAGGTGCAGACCGCGAGCACCGCATCCTTGGTTGGTCCCTCCGGCAGGGTATGAGTGCGCCCCACCGGCGATTTCACCCCGCTCGCCTCGAACTGGAAGCTGTAGGCTCGGCCGGGATCGAGGCCGCTCACGTCCACCTTCACCGTGTAGTCGCGATCTGCGCCAGTAATACCCTGCCCGCGCTTGGCGCCCCCGGCCCGGCGGTCGAGCGGATTGAGGCTCCAGCTATAGGGCACGTCACCCGAGCCGGAGGGCGTGATGCGGGTCCAGAGGATCACCCGGTCCTGCAAGGGGTCGCCGGAACCTACGCCGTGCCGGAAGGCGACGCCGTCCTTTGCCGCGGCGCGCGTGGCCGGCGCCGCCGCAGCGCCCAGCCCCAGCAGCGCCAGCGCCCTGCGCCTATCGATCCGCATCCGTCGTCCCCCGCCCTCGCGCTTGTCGCCGCGCCCACGTATTAAGGCTGAAGAATATCACAGGAGAGCGAAAGCCAGTGTCCAGTGAAGTCCTGCACGTGCCGCGTGAGAAGCTGCGCCGTGAAACGCTCAACCTGCACTACGCCATCACCTCGCTGATGGAGGAATTCGAGGCGGTCGACTGGTACCGCCAGCGGGCCGACGACTGCGATGACCCAAGCCTCAAGGCGATCCTGCTGCACAATGCCCGCGAGGAGCTCGAGCACGCCTCCATGGTGCTGGAGTGGATCCGCCGAAACGACGGCGAGCTGGACGAGCAGCTCAAGAAATACCTGTTCAGCGAAGGCTCGATCACCGGCCGGGAGGAAGAAGCCACCGGCAAGAATGGCGGCTGAGTCGCGCCCAGATCCGGACGCTGACGACCTCGACGGCGAGGGCGGGGAGGAAGCGTTCGGTCTCCGCCTGTTGGCGGTGAGCCCGGACGAGGCGGTCGGCCGGGTCGACAAGATGCTGGCCGACCTGCTGCCAGAGATGTCCCGTGGCCGCGTCCAGGCGCTGATCGCCCAGGGCCGCGTCAGCCGCGACGGCGCGCCGGTTGCCGACGCCTCGGCGAAGGGCCTGCCCGGCGACTACCGCCTCGAGATCCCGCCGCCCGAGGCCGCCGAGCCGGCGCCGGAGGCGATCCCGCTCAAGGTGCTGTTCGAGGACGCCTATCTCATCGTGGTCGACAAGCCAGCAGGCATGGCTGTCCATCCGGCCCCCGGCAGCGAGAGCGGCACCCTGGTGAATGCGTTGCTCCACCACGCAGGCGACAGCCTCTCGGGCATTGGCGGCGTCGCGCGTCCGGGGATCGTGCACCGGATCGACAAGGACACCTCGGGGATCGTCGTCGCCGCCAAGACCGATGCGGCGCACCAAGGGCTGTCAGCCCTGTTCGCGGCGCATGACATCGATCGGGTCTACGTCGCGCTCACCCGCGGCGCACCGCGGGCGGCCAAGGGAAGCATCGAGGGCGCCATCGGCCGCTCGTCCAGCGATCGCAAGAAGATGGCGCTGGTGAAATCCGGCGGACGCCACGCCGTCACCCACTACGCCGTCGAGCGAACCTTCGGCCCGAAAGAAAAGCCGCTGGCGGCTCGCATCGCCTGCACTCTGGAGACCGGCCGCACGCACCAGATCCGCGTCCACCTGGCCTCGGCCGGTGCGCCCTGCCTGGGCGATCCCACCTATGGCTCGGGCCCGCCGGCGGAGAAGGTGCGCGCCGCGATCGCCGAGGCGGGTCTGCGCCGCCAGGCCCTGCACGCCGCCGTGCTCGGCTTCCGCCACCCGGTCACCGGCGAGACCCTGCGGTTCGAAAGCCCCTTGCCGCCGGACATGGCGACCCTGCAGGCCCTGCTCGAACAGCTCTGAGCGTTTCACCTCCGCAAGCGTCCGCCAAGGCGGGGCAATCGCCTCGTAACAATGGCGCCCTCATTTGGCCGGGCTCAGCGCCGACCTACGGCCTGGGGGCTTTTCGGGGGAAGATCGGCGGACCGCTCGCGGCGCCGTTTGCGAATGAGCGGCGAGTGATCTCCAGAGACCTGAAACCATCTCGGCGACGCCCGGCCGCGGGACTGTGCGCCGGCGCCGGCCTGGCGATCCTGGCGAGCGCGTCCCCGTCACTCGCCGCGCCCGCGGCCGCGGCGCCCAAGTCCACTGCGCCGGCGGCCAACAGCAAACCCAGCACCGTCTCCGAGCTGGTGGTCACCGCCGACAAGCCCCCCGAGCCCGGCGCGGTGATCGGCGACATCCGGCCGGACCTGCAGCTCGCGCCGGAGGACGTGGCCGCTTACGGGGTCAGCACCATCACCGACCTGCTGGATGAATTGGCGCCCGAGATCGGCAGCAACAGCGGGCGCGGCGGCGAGGGACCCGCGATCCTGGTCAACGGTCGCCGCATCTCCGGGTTCAACGAAATCCGCAACCTGCCCACTGAGGCCATCCTGCGGGTCGACATCCTGCCCGAGGAAGCCGCCCTGAAGTACGGCTTCTCGGCCAACCAGCGCGTCGTGAACATCGTCCTTAAGCCCTTCTACGGCTCTCAAACCGCCGAGGCCTCCGGCGGCGCGTCCACTGCAGGCGGTGGGGCCAGCGGCCAGGCGGAACTGGGCGCCACGCGCATCACCGGCGAGCGCCGCTTCAACATCGACCTGAAGGTCAACACGCAGAACGCGCTGACCGAGGCGCAGCGGGACGTGATCTCGCCCACCAACGGGACGACCTTCGACCTCGCAGGCAATGTCGTCGGCATCTCCCCGAGCGGCGAGATCGACCCGGCGCTGAGCGCGCTCGTCGGCCGGCCGGTCACGATCGCCGGCGTGCCGGCCGGTGCTGCGTCGCGCAGCCTGACCCTCGGCGACTTCGCCGCCACCGCGGGCATCCCGAACGTCACCGACGTCAGGCCCTTCAGGACCCTGACGCCCGACACACAGAAGGCGTCGCTGAACGCGACCCTGACCCGCCCGATCTTCGCGGACATCAGCGCCACGGTGAACGCCACCTTCGAGGCGACCTCCAGCGACTCGCAGCGTGGCCTGCCGGGCATAGCTCTGCTGGTCCCCGCCGACGATCCGTTCTCGCCTTTTTCGACCCCTGTGCAGGTCGATCGCTACGTCCAGGGCTTCGGCCCACTCGAGCAGACCGCAGACACCTGGACCGGGCACCTCGGCGTCAGCCTCAATCGCGATGTCGCCAGCTGGCGCCTAGCGCTGACCGGCAATTACGACCACGCCGACAACCGCAACGCCAACGACCTTGGGCTCGACCCCTCGGCCCTGCAGGCGGCGCTGGCGGCCGGCGCGCCAGGCGTCAACCCGTTCGGGGTCCTGCCGCTCAACCTGCTCGCCTTGCGTGCACAGGACACCGGCCATTCGAAGTCGGATAGCGGCAATGTCCAGTTCATCGCCGCAGGGCCGTTGTTCAACATCCCGGCCGGGGCGGTGCGGACCAGCCTGCGGATCGGGGCGACCGGCAGCGACTTCTCCTCCCAGTCCGAGCGCGGCGGTTTCTCCCAGTCGGCCGAGTTCTCGAGGACGGGCGGCAACCTGCAGGCCAGTCTCGACGTGCCGCTCACGAGCAAGAAGGCGCACGTCTTGCCGATGCTGGGGGACATCAACCTCAATGGCCACGTCGCCCTGGAGCACGCGTCCGACTTCGGGACGCTGACGACCGTCGGCTACGGCGTCCACTGGACCCCGATCACCGGCCTGAGCATCCTGGCGTCGCGACTGCACGACCAGGCCGCGCCCACGCAGCAACAACTCGGGGCGCCGGTGCTGCTGACCCCCGGCACACGCATATTCGACTACGTCACCGGCCAGACCGTCGACGTCATCGCGGTTTCCGGTGGCAATCCGGACCTGGTGGCCGACCACCGCTATCGGACCTCGATCCGAGTGACCTACCAGCCCTTTGCCGACAAGCAGCTGATCTTCCGGGCCGACTACAACAAGATCCATTACAAGAACCCTATCGCCACCTTCCCCGCGGTGACGGCGGACATCGAGGCGGCGTTTCCCGACCGCTTCCTGCGTGACGCCGACGGCGACCTGATCGAGGTCGACAGCCGGCCGGTCAATTTCACCAGCCAGGACGTCAGCTCGCTGAAGTGGGGGTTCGACTACTCTCGCCCGATCGGCCCGGTCACCGCGCCGCCCCCGCGCAACGCCGCGCTGAACCAATTGCGCCGTGCGCTCCCGCCAGGCGCCGCGCCACGGCCCCGGGGACCGGACGGCGCGCCAGGGCCTGGACCCGACGCCGGCGCAAGCGCCGCGCCGGACGGTGGCCCCACAGCGGTTGGTCAGCCCCCCGGCGGAGGCTTCGGCGGCGGTCCGCCTCCTGGCGGCCAGCCCGGCGGCGGGTTCGCGGGCCGTGGCCCGGGCGGCGGCGGAGCCCGCGGCGGGCGCGGGACCCAGGACGGCCGCCTGAGGATCACGCTCTTCCACACGATCTACTTCGACAACAACTACCTGGTGCGGCCCGGCGGCCCCCTGCTCGACTTCCTGAACGGGTCCTCGCTCGGCGGAATGGGCGGCCAGCCGCGCCAGGAGATCCAGGCGCAGGTCAACATCTCCGAACGCGGCGTCGGCGCGGAGCTCAACGCCGACTGGAAAAGCGGCACCTCGGTGCGCGGCGGCGGCGCCGACGGCGCCAGCGACCTCGACTTTTCCGGCGTGATCAAGGTGAACGCCCGGGTCTTCGCCGACCTCGGGCAGCGCAAGGCCCTCATGGACCGCGCACCCTGGCTGAAAGGCTCGCGGATCACGCTCTCGGTCTCCAACATCTTCGACCAGCGCATCGAAGTCCGCGACGCCAATGGCGCGACCCCGCTGAACTTCCAGCCGGCCTACATCGACCCCCTGGGCCGTACCTGGCGGATCGGCTTCCGCAAGGTGTTCTCGTGAGCTTCGCTACACTCCCTGTGAGATATCATCGCCTTGATGGCGCCCATATCGCGGGCTAGAAAGTCCCACTAGAGCAGTCGGACTTTCAGACCGTACTCCCAACGGTCTTCCGTCGCCGGCGCCTCGTACATATGTGTGAGGTCGAGGGGGACGGATGGACGCTGCGCGCGCGAGCGCGCCGGCCAGGACGTCCAA
>DASXKT010000042.1:0-6034 GCA_036496685.1 Phenylobacterium sp. | reverse complement strand
CGACTTGCCGCGGCATTGCTGCTGCTCTGTGCGCCGATTGCGGCGCACGCGGCCGACAACTTCACCTTCACCAACACCACAAAGTTCATCGATGGCGTGCGAGTACCCCTACAGGGCGCCGATTTCCGGGGCGCCCGGGTGTTCAGCTTCAGCACGGACGTCCTCTACGCCAACGGCCAGAAGGAAACGGTCAGCGGCAAGTGCAGCGGCTGGAAGAACCCGCCGGGCGCCCAATTCGACCAGTCGGGTGTCTGCACCTCTCCCGGGGCCTACACCATGCAGTACAGCTGCCAGCCGGAAGCCGGAAAGAACGAGGGGAACTGCTGGGGCTACCTCGTCGGCGAGGGCCGCTTCAAGGGCCGCACCGGGCTTGTAACCTATCGATCCAGCGCCAGCGGCAACGCCGGCGTTGGGCGTTGGAACGACTGAACCTGCGAGCCCTGCGCGGCCGTCGCGCGGACGCGCAGGGCTTAGCCGAAAGCCGGACGCTGGAAGCACCCATGAGACAGCTTGGATTGGGGCTGCTGCTCGGTCTCGTCTTCGGGGGCTGCGGCATGGCGCTTGCCCATCCGCTGGAGACACGGGACGGAGACCATTACCAGATGGGGTGGACCGTGTTGCTGCGCGGCGATGTGGTTTGCACCGACCCGTGGGTGCGTCCGGAAGAGCGGGAGATCGAGTGCCGGTCTACGCAAGCCAGGTGATCCCGGCGGCGGCCCGAACGCTGAACGTCCGGCCGCCGCCGCAAGATCATCGCTGGGTGGCGATCCAGTCGTCGACGCTGCGTTCCAGCACGGTCAGCGGCACCGAACCCGCGCCGACGACCAGGTCGTCGTAGGCCTTGATGTCGAACTTGGGGCCCAGCTCGCGCTCGGCCTTGTGGCGCAACTCCATGATCTTGAGCATGCCGATCTTGTAGCCAGTGGCCTGGCCGGGAAGTGTGATGTAGCGGCGCACTTCCGAGCGGGCCTGGTTCGGCGGCCGGCGGCCGGTCTTGACCATGTAGTCGACCGCCTGGTCCTCGGTCCAACCCTTGGCGTGGATGCCGGTGTCGGTGACCAGGCGCGCGGCGCGGAACAGTTCGGCGTCCAGGCGGAAGAAGTCGGATGCGACGTCCGGATAGGCGCCCATCTCCTTGCACAGCGCCTCGGTGTAGAGCGCCCAGCCCTCGCCGTAGGCCACATAGCCATAGCCGCTGCGGAATTTCGGCACGCCCTTCTGGCGGACCGCGATGTCGCCCTGCATCACGTGGCCGGGGATGCCCTCGTGGCACATCAGATCCGTGATGTTCGCCGGGTCATCGGTGACGCCCAGCATGTGGATATAGACGCGGCCTGGCCGTGCGCCGTCAGGGCTCGGTCCGGCCGCATGCGCGGCGCCGCCGGCCACCTCGCTGAACGAGGGCTCGCGGACCACTTCGGCCTTGTAGACCGGCAGGTTGCCGAAGAAGGCCGGCAGCAGGCTGCGGTTGTTGGCGACGGCGGCGTTGTAGCGGCGCAGGTAGTCGGCCCGGATTTCGTCGGTCCAGGGCGTTGGCGGGAACAGGCGCTTGCGCTCGGCATAGTAGGCCTCGCGGTCCTTGAACCCGGCCTTCTGGGCGAGCGCGTCCTGCTCCTTCTCGATCCGCGTCACTTCCGACAGGCCAAGCTGGTGGACCTGCTCGGGCGTCAGGTCGGTCGTCGTGTTCAGCTTCAGCGCCGCGGCGTACCAGTCGAGGCCGTTCGGCAGAGACACCGCCCCGACGCGCCCTGACGGCGCCTTCGGCAATTCGCCCTGCGCCCATGCGATCACCCGCTGGTAGGGCGCCTTGAGGCTGAGGACGCCGGCTTTCGCATCGGCCAGGAGGGCGTCGGCCTCGGCGTCGGTCACCTTACCGGCCGCCTTCAGCTTGGCGACCTTCGCCTTGGCGTCGGCCCAGAGCGGAGAATCCGGCGCCCCATTTTCTCCCGCTGGGGCGTCGAAGGGCTGGCCGGTGATCATCGTGCGGCTGCCGGCGATCACCCGCTCGACCTCGAACTTCGGCGCGCGGATGCCCGCGGCCGTCGACGTCCGGCTCTCCGCGATCCCGACATCGAGGGTCGGCCCGATGGCGTGCAGGCGGGCGATGTAGCCCCGCATATCGGCTGCGTCGCCGACCACGTGGGTGTTGATCAGGAAGTTCGGCAGCTCGGAATGCACCGAGTAGAGGAAGGAGTAGAACGGCGGCTGGTAGAGCCGGAACTTGTAGCGGGTCTCAGCGCGGTCCAGCTCCAGGGCCCACATGTCGTAGCTGGCCTGCGAGGCCGGCGGCAGCTTTGCGCGGTCGAACTGCGCCTTCAGCCGCGCGACGCTGCCGCGGCGCCATTCCAAAAGCTTGAGCTGGCCCGCGTCGCTGATGTCGTCCAGCCGGTCGATGCCCTGCTTCGAGCCCAGCCGAGTGGCGAGTTGCGGCCGGAGCGCCAGCTCCTGCTCGAACTCCTTGTCGAGGAAGGCGGTGAATCGCGCGGCCTCGTCCTGCGCGGAGGCCTGGGCCGGAGCCTCTGCCGCCGCGGCGGCGACGCCAGGAACCTGGCAAACGAGAACAAGCGCCGCGGCCGCAGCCGCGGTCTGGAATGTTGTACGCATGGAAACCCCCAATCGAACTGGCCCCGAACCTAGTCCGGCTCGCTCGCCAGGCGAAGCTCGAAGTTCGATTTGCAGGTGGGAGCGCGGGCCGCCGGCCTAAGGCACGGGCGCCGCAGCCATGTAGTTGTTTTTCTTATCGATGTCGCCGACCGCGCTATAGACGAAGGCGCTGCAGGTCTGTGGATAGTTGGCGGCGGCCGTCGAGTTGGTGCTGGTGATGGTCACCGTGCGCCTAACCGTCGGGCCTTGGGGAAGCTGGCCCAGGCTGCAGGTCGCATACTGACGGAACCCACCGTGCAGCGCGCCCTTCTGGCAGTGGCCGGGGCCGCCGGCGACCGACATCCTGAGAATGTCACGGGTCTGAAGCGGCAGGAGGACGATGACGGTGGTCTGGTAGGAGTCGTCATCGTTCTGATTGTTGATCACCGCCGTGCAGGTGAAGGCCTTGGGCGTCTTGGCCCCAGCCACGGAAACAATGTTGACGTCAGCTGAACTGACCGCCTGAGCTGAAGCTGGCGGCGCGGCGGAGAGGGCCCAGCCGAAGGATCCGCAAGCGATGGCGACGAAGGGAACGAGACGCTTACCCATGGGAGTCCTCCCGGGTTGAGACACCCGAGCTTGGACCCTTGGAGTGAGTCCGTCACTACTGCGGGTGGTGAGCGTTACGATCTCAGGTGGCGTAGGGGCGAGGCGGCGGAGATGGACTTGAAGGCGGGCCGGCCTTAGGCCCTTTCCGCCTCAGCAATCGATAGGGAGCTTGCCCCATGGAACTGGTGATCGGCACCAAGGCTTGGTCGACGTGGTCGATGCGGCCGTGGCTGGCGCTGAAGAAGACCGGGGTTGAGTTCGTCGAGACGCTGATCCCGCTGCGCCAGGCGGATGGGATGACCGAGGCCGCCATCCTGCCGCACTCGCCAAGCGGCCTGGTGCCCGCGCTGAAGGACGGATCAGTGACGATCTCCGACTCGCTCGCGATCTGCGAATACCTGGCGGAAAAATTCCCCAAGGCGGGGCTCTGGCCATCGGACCGGGCGGCCCGCGCCTATGCGCGCTCGGCGGCCGCGGAGATGCATTCGGGGTTCGCGTCGCTGCGTGGCGAGTGCCCGATGGACCTGGCGCGTGAGCCGCACGTCACGACGCTCTCCGAGGCGACGCACAAGGACATCAGGCGGATCGTCGCTCTTTGGAACGCCACGCTTTCCCGGTCCGGCGGGTCCTGGCTCGGGGGCGCGGAGTGGGGCATCGCTGATGCTTTCTTCACGCCGGTGGCGACGCGCTTCCGCACCTACGGCGTGAAGCTGTCGGACTTCGGCGACACGGGGCCGGCGGGCGTCTATGGCGAGCGGCTTCTGGAGCGGCCGGAGTTCCTGGCCTGGGAAGCTGGGATTTGACGAAGGTCGGCGTGTTCCTGCGGGCGGTGAACCTCGCCGGCAAACGGCTGGTGATGGCCGACTTCAAGCGCGCCCTGGCGGCCGTGGGCTATCCGGACGCCCAGACAGTTGTCGCCACCGGCAATGCGGTGATTTCAGCCAAGGCGGCAGACGAGCGCCTCGAGGCTGCGATCGCGACGGGGCTGGAGGCGACGCTCGGCCAGGCTACAGAGGTTTTCGTGCGCGACGCCGCCGAACTCGCCGCTATCGTTGCGGGCAATCCGTTCCCTGAGACCGCCAGGGACGACCCGAGCCATCTGGTCGTCGTGTTCCTGAGGGGCCAGGCGGGTGCGGCGCAGGTCGAGGCGTTGCAGGGGCGGATCAAGGGGCGCGAGTTGGTGGTGGCGGGGCCGCGATGCCTCTACGCCACCTATCCGGACAACATCGGCGAGAGCAAACTGACCGCCGTCATGATCGAGCGGGCGCTTGGCCTGCGTGGCACGGCGCGAAACTGGAACACGGTGACCCGGATGGCCGAGCTGACGTCATAAGCTCTGCATAGTTGGCCGCGCCCCGCCCGCACGGCAGTCTGGCCTTGCAAGCGGCGCCGAATGCCCCCGAATGGGCGCCAACAGAGTTTCACGAGCCCGGATCGTTTGCCCCGCCCCCTGCCATCGTCATCGACCTGGATCGACCGGCTGGGCAATTTCGGCCGCTACGCGGTGGCGCTGGGGATCGTGGCGCTCTCCTGGGGCGCAGCCGAACTGCTGCACGCTCTGACCGGTTCGCCCCGGATCGGCGGCGCGTTCCTGGTGGGCGTTCTGGTGACGTCTTACCTGGTGGGCTCCGGCCCCGGCTATCTGGCCGCTCTCAGCTCCTTCCTGATCTACAACCTTTATGTCTCCGCCACCTTCAACCCGGCGCACTACCGGGCCGAGGACATACTGGTCCTGGTGACCTTCCCGGTGGTGGCCGTGCTGATGGGCAACCTGACGGGGCGGGTGCGAGACCAGGCCAAGCATGCCAAGGCGCGCGCGCTCGCGACTGCCGTGCTGTTCGAGGGCACCCGGGAATTCTCCGTGTCGGACGACCCGAAGCTGATCCGCGCCAGGCTGGCCGACCACCTGGCGGCTGCAGCCGGGGGGCGGGCGTTCGTACTGAACGGCGAGGTCATGAACCTGGCGGGCGGCGGCGAGGGGCCGACGCCGATGGTGCTCTCCGCGGCCCGGGCCCTCGCGCTGGAGGGGGCTGAGGGGCCGGGGACCACCGAGGCGGCGGGCTGGCGTTTGCGTAGCCTGGCGGGTGGCGGCGTGGCCGGGTGGCGGGCCGATCCGCCGTTGGCGCTGGATGAGGAGAGCCTGCTGCAGATCCTGGCCGACGCCGGCGCCGCGGCGACGGCGCGGGCACAGCTCGCCGTGGCCAAGGCCGACGCTGAAGCCCGCGCCCGCACCGACGACCTGAGGAACGCACTGCTGTCGTCGATCTCGCACGACCTGCGTACGCCGCTGGCGGCGGTGCTGGCGTCGGCGAGTTCGCTGCAGCAGTTCGGCGACCAGTTCGACGCCAAGACGCGCAGCGACCTCATCGCGACCATTCAGGAGGAGACCGAACGGTTGAACGCCTTCGTGACCAACCTTCTGAACATGACCCGGCTCGAGAGCGGCGCGCTCGACGTCGAGAACGCGGCCTTCGACCTAGCCGAGGTCGTGGACCGCACGCGCCGGCGCTTCGAACGCCTGCGCGGCAAGCGCCGGATCATCTGCGCGCTGGGTCAGGGAGCGGAAGTCGCCATAGGCGACCCGGTGCTCTTCGAAGTGGCGCTGGGAAACGTGCTGGAGAACGCCGTGCGCTACAGCCCTGACGGAGGGACGATCTCGCTGGTCAGCTTTCCGCAGGAAGACAAGGTGGTGGTGCAGGTGGCCGACGAGGGACCCGGCGTCGCGGAGCCCGAGCTCGGCAAGCTGTTCGACAAGTTCTACCGCGGATCGGCCGCCAAACGGACGCCTGGCACCGGCCTCGGGCTTTCCATTGTGCGCGGGGTGATGCAGGGCATGGGTGGC
>DASXKT010000041.1:0-8173 GCA_036496685.1 Phenylobacterium sp. | reverse complement strand
CGGGCCGCAGCCCCAAGGCCCTGACGCTGTCCGAACAGCGCAAACGCGCCAACGCCAAGGGCGTGATCAACACCCACGGCGCGGTCTCGGTCAGCGTGCCGGGCGCGGTCGACGCCTGGTGGACACTGCACCAGCGCTACGGAAAGCTGCCGTGGAGGGACCTCTTCCAACCGGCCATCCGCCACGCCGAGGAAGGCGCGCCGATCGTCCAGAACGTCGCCTTCTACGTCGGCAACTCGTACCGCATCTTCACCGACCCCGACGCCCACATCGAGGAAGTCGAAAACTTCAAGAAGGTGTGGGCGCCGGAGGGCAAGACGCCCCGCGAGGGCGACATCTTCAAGAACCCCGGGCTCGCGCGCACCTATCGCCTGATCGCCGAGGGCGGCGGGCGGGCTTTCTACGAGGGCGAGATCGCACAGACCATCGAGGCCTACTTCAAGCGGATCGGCGGCTGGATGACTGCAGCCGACCTTGCCGCGCACCATTCCGAATGGGTGGAGCCAGGCACGATCAACTATCGGGGCGTCGATGTCTGGGGCTTGCCGCCCAACAGCCAGGGCTTCGTCACCCTGCAGATCCTCAACATGATGGAGCAGTTCGACATCAAGGGGATGGGCTTCCAGTCAGCCCAGGCGATCCACCATTCGGTGGAGGCCAAGCGGCTAGCTTTCGAGGATCGCGCGCGGTTCTATGCCGACCCGCACTTCTACAAGCAGCCCAGCGAATGGCTGCTCTCCAAGGACTACGCCCGCGAGCGCGCCAAGCTGATCCGGCCGGACAAGATCCTGACGCCCGTCTATCCCGGCAACGCGCCCAGCCACGGCGACACCACCTACTTCACCGTCGCCGACAAGGACGGGATGATGATCTCGATCATCCAGTCCAACTATTCCGGCATGGGCTCCGGCCTGATGCCGGACGGCCTCGGATTCATGTTCCAGAACCGCGGCCAGCTCTTCGCGCTCACCGACGGCCACCCGAACGTCTATGCGCCCGGCAAGCGACCCTTCCAGACGATCATTCCGGGCTTCGCGACCAAGGGCGGCGAGCCGATGCTGTCGTTCGGGGTCATGGGCGGGGACATGCAGCCGCAGGGCCAGGCACAGATCATCTCCAATCTGGTCGACTTCGGCCTGGGCCTGCAGGAGGCCGGCGACAGCCCCCGCTGGCACCACGACGGCGGCCACGAACCGACCGGCGAGGACCTGGGCCCGATCGGCAAGCTGAACCTCGAGACCGGCGTGCCGCGGGCGACGCACGAGGCGCTGGCCGCCCTGGGCTGGCCGATGGCGCCCGCGCCCGGCGGCTACGGCGGCTACCAGGCCATCCAGCGCTGGCCCGGCCGCTATGCGGCGGCCACCGAGATGCGCAAGGACGGCGTGGCGCTGGCCTACTGAGGCGCGCGGCGGCGATCAGGTCGCCGCTGCCGCCAGCCGTCGCCGCCTCAGCATCGCGCCCACCCCCGTGAAGCCGGCGAGCATCAAGGCCCACGCCGACGGCTCGGGAACGCTCGGGAGATTGAGCACCCCACTGAGGGTCAGGTTGTTGATCGGCCTCACCGGGTTGCGATCGAGGGTACCGACGCCCTGGATCGTGCCGGTAGCGCCCAGGAACCGCCCGGTGCCGCCGGTCACGATGTAGTTGACCGTCGAATTGAGCACGTTGGGGACGGCCGTCGGCGAGAAGAACCCCGAATAGGTTCCAGAGAACTCGTCGCCCGCGGCGAAGTCGAACTCGAACACCCCGCCGCTGTAGGTGGTTGGCGGCGGCGTGAGGCAGTGGGTCATGCTCGGCCCGAACGCCCCGAAGTTCGACGCGCCGCTGGTGATCGCGTTGCCGGGTGAAAACGAAACCAGAAGCTGACCGGCCCCGCAAAGTCCGCTGGGAGCGGGGGTAGGCGTGTCGTTCATCTCCGACCCCGCAAACGCCAGGATCGCAGCGTCTGCGGGTACAGCGGCCGCCATCGCCAAGATCATGGCAAGCGGTCTTGTCATACGATGAAGGATAGATTGGCTCATGCTAGTCTCCCGTGGGTCTGCTCGCCAGACGACAGGGGGAACGTTCAGGAAGACGTCGGATTGTTGAATGATGGAACGCCGTTGAATTCCTGATCATTTTCGATCTTCTTTGGAGTCAAAGACTTGCACGGAAGCGCATCCACCGCGCCGCTCGCTGCGGAACTCGCGAGCCGGGGGGATTTCCGGCTCGGCGACACCCTGATCTCCCCATCCTCTCGGGAGGTGAAGGGCCCGGGCGGCGCGGCGGCGATAGAACCGCGCGTCATGCAGGTGCTGCTGGCGCTGAGCGACGCCGGCGGGGCAGTCGTCACCCGCGACGACCTGCTACGGATTTGCTGGAACAATCAGATTGTTGGCGACGACGCCATCAATCGGGCCGTTGCCGAGGTACGGCGAGTGGCGCGGGAGCTTGGCGGCGGCGGGTTCGCCGTGGAGACCATCCCGCGTACGGGCTATCGCCTGACCGGCGCCGCTGCGACGCCGGCGGTCACTTCGACATCCAAGGCTGGGCGGTTTTGGACGACGCGGAGGCTGGCGCTGGGAGGCGCGACCCTCGCCTTGGTCGGCGCGGCCGGCGTGGCCGCCGTGCGACCCTGGCGCAATGAGAACAGGCGCCGCGCCGACGAGTTTTCAGCCTCGGCCCGCCTGGCAACCAACGACGGCCTGTCAGCCGGCTATTCCCGCGGTATCGCCCTGCTGAGCAAGGCCGTGGCGATCGAGGCGCAGGATGCGGCCCTATGGGGCCAACTCGCGCTGGCATGGGGGGCAAGTTCCGAGCTTGCGCCGCCCAACCAGACTGCGGCGGCCGTGCAGGCCTGCGAGATGGCCGCGACGCCTGTCCCTCGACCCCCGGCAGCCGGACGCGCGGTTGGCGTTGATCCGCCTGGGGTCCAGCTATGGGGACTGGCTGACCGTCGAACAGAAGCTGCGCGCTGTCCTGGCCGACGCGCCCGGGAACAGCGAGGGCCTGGGCGAACTGGCCTTCCTGCTGAAATCGGTCGGGCGCGACGCGGAGGCTTTTGTCGCCAACGAGGCCGCGGCGGCCCGCGAGCCCCTGTCACCGGTCTATCAGTACCGGCGGACCTATCACCTGTGGACCTTGGGACGGCTGGACGAGGCCGACCGGTCGGTCGATCGGGCCATCGAACTTTGGCCACGCCACCCCGGCGTCTGGTTCGCGCGATTGTGGCTGAGCGGGTTCACCGGCCGCACCGGGGCAGCCCTGGCCCAAATCGCCGACGTCGAGGCGCGGCCGCCGACCATGTCGCCCGAGAGCGCCGACCTGCTGCGTCTGTCGATGGCGGCGATCGGCTCGCACTCGCCCTCGCAGGTCCAGGCCGCCGTCGAGGCCAACCTGGCTCAGGCGAGGGCGGGTCCAGGCGGCTCGATCAACGCCATCATGATCCTCAGCGGACTGGGCCGGCTCGATGAGGCCTTCGAGGTCGCGGAAGGCTATCTGCTGCGGCGGGGGCCCAGCATCATGCCTCTACGGGGATCGCCTTCCCAGACCGTGGTCAACGACCAGAGCCATCGTAAGACCCAAATCCTGTTCGTTCCTGTCGCTGCGCCATTGCGGTCGGATCCGCGCTTCGATCAAATCTGCAGAGGATGCGGCCTGGTGGACTACTGGCGGCGATCGGGCCACTGGCCGGATTTCCTGGGTTCGCGCCGCATTGCCTGAGGAGCACAGACGCGCCATCGCGACTGGAGACAGGTCCCATGACCCCTGACGAAATGGACGCCATCGTCATGTCCTTCCCCATGGCGGAGAAGGGCATCAGCTACGGCCGGCCCTCCTACAAGGTGAACGGCAAGTTCTTCACGCGCCTGCGCCGGGAAGACGACAGCATGGTGCTGTTGGAGGTTCCCTTCGACGAGCGCGAGATGCTGATCGAGGCCGAGCCGGAGACCTTCCACTTCACGGCCCACTACAAGGACTACCCAAGCGTGCTGGCCCGCATCGCCACGCTGCACCCCGGCTCGTTCAGGAATTTTCTCGATCGCCGCTGGCGCAAGATTGCGCCCAAGAAGCTGGTGAAGGAATACGACGCCAAGGCCGAGGCCTGAGCCCCTATCCTAGCCCCTCTGGAGCACCCCATGGCAGACGAGACAGCGATGGTCGGCGAGAGCGTGATCGTCGAGGAGACCGGCCTGGGCCGCTACCAGGTCGAAGCCAGGATAGGCGCCACGGCCTTCCTCATCGACGAGCCGGTCGCGGTGGGCGGCCTGGGATCGGGGCCGAACCCCTTCGACCTGATGAGTGCGGCGCTGGGGTCGTGCACAGCGATGACGATCCGCCTCTACGCAAACAAGAAGGCCTGGCCCCTGTCCCGCGTCCGTGTCCGCGTCGCCCACCATCGCGGGACGCTGGCGGCGCGCGACGTCTACAGCCGGGAGATCCACCTGGAAGGCCAGCTCGATGATGCGCAGCGGGCCCGGCTGGTGGAGATCGCCGAGCACTGCCCCGTACATCTCTCGCTCGAGCGCGGCGCCGACGTCGAGACGACGCTCTCGCCTGTCGCCGGCGTCCCCGGCGAGACCCAGACGCTTGGCGAGCACATGAAGACCATGGAAGAGGCCTGCGCGGCCTGACGGCGGTCAAGGCGACCGCCGCCCTATCCCGGGTCAGCCGGCCTTGGCCGCGGCCTTGAAGTCGGGGTCGGCGAGAAGCTTGCTCACCAACTGGGGAAACAGCCCGTTGTAGTGGTTGAAGGCGTCGGGAATGGCGACCGCGCCGATGAAGCCGGACTTCCAGGTGGAATCGACGGCCAGCGTCTTATCGAAGGCCACCGCGCCGTTCTTCTTCAGCGTGAAGTGCGCCTCGAGCTTCGCGGAGCCATCGGGCATCGCGCTGTCGACATGAGTCTGGGTCAGGACGCCGGAGACCGTCAACGCAGCGTTGGGGTCGAGTTTGCCGGCTCCCTTCAGCTCCGCTTCCAGGGTCTCGCCGAGCAACTTTGCATAGGAGCCGCTGGGCGCCGCCTGCGAGCCAGCGCGGACGGTGACCTTCTTGTCCATCTGGCTGGGCGCGCCTGGCCCCGGCGTGAATTCCCCCACGCGCATGGGGGCGAATCCACCGGCGCGAACGGCCTGGATGTTCTCCATGCTGGCCTGCGGCGGCGGGACGGGCGCCACGGCGCAGGCGGCGAGGCTCGTCGAGGCGAGCGCGACGAGGACGATCGAATGGAACTTCATCACAGGGACTCCGAAGGCGTGGCCGTCGCCGTGGCGGAGGCCGGTGTGGTGGCGTTGGTGGGAGCGGTCTCGGCCGGCGGCGGCGAAGCGGCCGCGGGCTGCGAGGCCACGGCGGCCGGCGCGAACGCGGGATCTCCGGCCAGGGCGTTCAGGGGAACGGAGACGATCTGGCGGGTCACGACGGCAACGCCGCCCTTGAGGCCGCCGTCGACTTTCACAGCGTTCTCCGGCGTGCCGGCGTGGAGCAGGCCCAGCTGCACGAACAGGAAGTGGATCGCCGTGCGGGTGATCTTCGGCGCGTCCGGCCCGCTGACGTAGTCGAGGCTCGACGTATAGTGCTCGCGCACGGTTGAGCCCGCGATGCCGAGCGTCGCGCCGGTGGCGAAGCCCTGGCCGGCGGCCGCAGACTGCTCCGCGGGATCGACCACGTTGTCGATCACCACATTGAGCATGGCGCCGTTGGCCACGGGCGCGTCACTGACCTCGGAGAACAGGCCGCTGGCCTTCACCGCATCGACAACCTGTGGCTTCAGGGCCTTGGTCGCCTGCATGTTGGGCGAGCCCTTCGTGCGGAACTGGAAGAGCAGCTGAACCGGCTGCGGATGGGCGACGGTCACCTTCTGCTCAGGCTTCACGTCGCCGAGCGTGGCGTCGACGAAGACCGCTGCGGCCGCTGGGCTGGCGGTGAGCGCCATCGCCATGATGGCCAATAACAACGGCAGCCAGACGGCCAACCGCATTCGACGCTCACCCGCCCAAGGCGAGGGTGCAAAGCCGCCCACAGACATCCTGAATTCCCCCCGGAATTTTTTAAAACGCCCTGCGACTAGAGTGCGAAGCTTAGCTGTTGGCAAGGGCGTCGAAGCGCCGCCGGCCGGAGCCTAGAACTCGTCTTCCATCATCGAGCGGAACTGTTCGAAGATCTCCTTGGCTCGTTCCTCGGGGGAGACTGCGGTCTCTGGTTCGGGCTCGGTCTCCGGCGTCGAAGCGCCGCCGGTCAGCCGGCCGACCACCGCGCCGTTCTGCACGAGCAACACCTCTTCGCCCTCTTCCGCCGCGGCCAGCAGAGCGGCGAGCTTGGGCGGCAGATCGTCGAGGTCGATGCGCTTCATGAAGGCATGCTAACCCCGCCAAGCGTGACAGGGGAGCCCCGCGCCCCTTAAGGAGGACAGATGGCATACCGGTCGATGCGGGAATTCATGGCCAAGCTGGAGGCTGCGGGCGAACTCGTCCGCGTCACCGAGCCTGTCTCCACCGTCCTCCAGATGACCGAGATCCACCGCCGGCTCCTGGCCCAAGGGGGCCCGGCGGTCCTGTTCGAGAACGTGATCCGCGCCGATGGCGAGCCGTCGCCAATGCCGTGTCTGGTCAACCTGTTCGGCACGGTGAAGCGCGTGGCCATGGGCGTGACGCTGGAGGGCCGCGAGCGCTCGACGCCGGCCGACCTGCGCGAAGTGGGCGAACTCCTGGCCTTCCTGCGCGCGCCTGAGCCGCCCCGGGGCCTGAAGGACGCCTGGGACATGCTGCCGCTCGCCAAGACGGTGATGTCGATGCGGCCGGCCACGGTGAAGAAGGCGCCGGTCCAGGAGGTGATCTGGAAAGGCGCGGACATCGACCTCGCCAAATTGCCGATCCAGACCTGCTGGCCGGGCGAGCCTGCGCCCTTGATCACCTGGCCGCTGGTGGTCACCAAGGGCCCCTCCGCCGACCGCGAGGACGACTACAACCTCGGCATCTACCGCATGCAGGTGCTGGGGCCCGACCGCACCGTGATGCGGTGGCTCGCGCACCGCGGCGGCGCCCAGCACCATCGCCGCTGGAAGGCCGAGGGCAAGCGCGAGCCCCTGCCCGCCTGCGCCGTGATCGGCGCCGATCCCGGGATCATCCTGGCCGCCGTGACGCCCGTCCCCGACACGCTTTCGGAATACCAGTTCGCCGGGTTGCTGCGGGGCGCCAAAGTCGAGCTGGTCGCGGCCAAGACCGTCCCGCTGATGGTCCCGGCCAACGCCGAGATCGTCATCGAGGGCCACGTGCTGCTCGACGACTACGCCGACGAAGGGCCGTACGGCGACCACACGGGCTACTACAACTCGGTCGAGAAGTTCCCGATCTTCCAGGTCAGCGCGATCACCATGCGCAAGGACCCCATCTACCTGACCACCTTCACCGGCAGACCGCCGGACGAGCCCAGTGTGCTGGGCGAGGCGCTGAACGAGGTGTTCATCCCGCTGCTGCGCCAGCAGTTCCCGGAGATCGTCGACTTCTGGCTGCCGCCGGAGGGCTGTTCCTACCGGATCGCCGTCGTCTCGATGAAGAAGGCCTACGCCGGCCACGCCAAGCGCGTGATGATGGGCGTGTGGAGCTACCTTCGCCAGTTCATGTACACCAAGTGGGTGATCGTCGTGGATGACGACGTCGATGCGCGGAACTGGAAGGACGTCATGTGGGCGATCTCCACCCGCATGGACCCGGCGCGTGACATCACGGTCGTCGAGAACACCCCCATCGACTACCTGGACTTCGCCTCGCCGGAGAGCGGCTTGGGCTCGAAGATCGGCCTCGACGCCACCGACAAATGGCCGCCGGAGACGCATCGCGAATGGGGCCGCAAGCTCGACATGGACTCAAGCACGGTCGAAGCGGTCAGCGAAATGTGGGCGAGACTCGGCCTGCCGGGCGACGGCCGGCCGATCGACTGACGTTGGCGCCTGACCTTGCGGTAAGCCGCGAACCGCGACCAACTACGCCGCCGACAGGTGGGGAGCGGGGGTGAACGCGATGGATGCAAACCTTTCTGCTCATGCGGCCGCGCTCTGGGTCGGCCTGCACCTCCTCCTGCTGCTGGTGCTGTCGGTGCTGGTGGTGCGCCAGCGGCGCAAGCACGAGGTCGAACTCGGCCACGCCCAGATCCCGGAGCTGGAACGCGCCATCCGCGCGTTCGGCAACGCCACGGAATA
>DASXKT010000040.1:0-9075 GCA_036496685.1 Phenylobacterium sp. | reverse complement strand
GTGGTGCCTGGGGGCGGATTCGAACCACCGACACGCGGATTTTCAATCCGCTGCTCTACCAACTGAGCTACCCAGGCGAAGGCCGCCGTCGCGGGGAGCCGCGTCTATAGAAGAGGCTCTTTCGGAAGTCCAGCGAGGCGCTGGCTAGGCCCCGTCGTCATCGTCGCGGACCTCCTCGTCCTCCTCGGTGGCCGGAACCGTGTATCCCCCGGTCAGCCAGCGGTGCAGGTCTACGTCCGCGCAGCGCGCAGAGCAGAAGGGCGCGCGCTCGGCCTCAGCCGGCCTGCCGCAGATCGGGCATTTGGCCGCACTCATGCCGGGGCCACCTCGAGGCGCTCCCTTGGCCGCGTCGAGTCGGGCGTGATCGTGAACCTCGCTCCGATCTGGTCGGCCAGCATGACGGCGAGCGGCGCAGCGGCTTCGGCGACCCCAGGCGCACAGGTGGCGACAAGTCGGGCGCCCGGCGCGCTGGCGGCCTCGGCCTGGAGACGGCGGATCAAGGCTTGCGCCAGCGTCCGGTCGCTCAGGGCGCCATCTTCACGGCAGAGGCGTTCGGCAAGCGGCCTGGTCCGGCGCGGAAGGGAAAGCTCCATGGTCCCAAAACGCCCCACCGGGCCGATGGAAACACCGGGATTGTCCGGCCCGAACGCGGCGCGGGCCGCGGCCATCAGGGCGGTCCCGTCGTGGCCGCGGCCGACAAGGTCTATCACCACGATGCCGCCGAGCCCCTTCAGGCGCAGAAGGCGCGCGGCCATGCCCAGGGCTGCGAGATTGGCTTGCCGCGTCACGCGCTTGGCGTCGGGCCCCTTGCGCTCGCCAAGGTCGACGTCGATGGCGGTCAGGGCGCGGGTCGGCTCGATCGCGAGCATTCCCCCTCCGGGCAGCGGATGCAGGATCTCAAGCGCTGCATCCTCCGCCTCATCGGCGGTCTCCCGCGCCCGTGCACCCTCCACGAGCTGCGCGTCAGGGACCAGGGACTGCAGTTCCTCGGCGACGTCGGGCGCCGGCGATATGAGGCGGGGAGCGCCCTCGGCGGGACCGAACGCCCGGACGATCGCGAGTTGGCCGCGGCGAGGCTCGCCGCGGATCTCGACCTCCAGCGCCTCGCCGCGCACCGGTCGCGCATCAGGCCGGAAGGGAAGAATGGCCTCGGCCCCGGATCCGAGATCGAGGAAGGCGGTTGCGAGCGCCGGCTCGATACTCGCGACGCGCGCCACGAGCCGTGCGCCCAGCGCCAGGCGAGGCTCGTCATCATCGCGACGAACGATCAGTCGCTCTGGCCGTCCGTCGAGGGTCACAACCCCGCGCGTCTCACCCAAGCCACGGTCTATATAGATGCGACGCGAGCTCACGGCCGGCGATAGCCCAGGCCGGTGAGCAGGTTGGCCGCTTCGTAAAGCGGCAGGCCGACGACAGCAGAATAGGACCCTTGGAGCGCCGTCACGAAGGCCCCTGCCCGGCCCTGTACCGCGTAGCCCCCCGCCTTGCCCTCCCCTTCCCCCGAAGAGAGGTAGTCCGCGACGTCCGTCGCGGTCAGGCGCTTGAAGTGAACCCGGCTCTCCACGAGCCGCTGCGCGGATCGTCCGCCGGGGGCGATCAGGGCAAGCCCGGTCAGCACCCGGTGCGCGCGGCCGGAAAGCAGCCGCAGGCAATCGGCGACCTCCGCGGGGCTTTCGGCCTTCGGCAGCACGCGACGCCCCACGGCCACCACCGTATCGGCGGCCAGGACGTAGCTCTCGGCGTGGCGGGCTGCGACGCCCGCGGCCTTTTCTCCCGCCAGACGCAGAGCCAACCGGCGCGAGGTCTCATCGTTCAGTGGGGATTCGTCGATCTCCGCGGCCTCCACCAGATCCGGCTCGAACCCGATCTGGCGCAGAAGATCGAGCCGCCGCGGGCTTGCGGAGGCTAGGACGAGGCTTTGGGGTGGTTGCGGCACGGGGCCGAAGGCGTCTAGCGGACGCGGAACGTGATGCGGCCCTTGGTGAGGTCGTAGGGCGTCATCTCCACGAGCACCTTGTCGCCAGCCGACACCCGGATGCGGTTCTTGCGCATCTTGCCGGCGGTGTGGGCGATGATCTCGTGGTCATTCTCAAGCTTCACGCGGAAGGTTGCGTTGGGCAGGACTTCACTGACCGTGCCCGGAAACTCCAACAATTCTTCTTTCGCCATGCAGGCTCCAAACCGAGGATAAAATGACGGCCCGCGCCTTTAGTTGAGGCCGCGAGCCGCGATTAGCCCGCTAATTATAGCGCACCGTGCGGGCCAAGGTCGATGGGCGTCGGACCGAGGCGTCCAAAGCGTTCGGCGATCCGCCGCGCCAACGCGTCGCGCACCTGGCGATAGGCCGCCAGCCGCACCTCGCGCGATCCGTCGACCAGCGTCGGGTCGAAGGTCGGCCAGTGCTCGAGATCCGCGGCCCGCCCGTGCGCGAGCCCGGCGGCGCGGTCCTGGGCCTCGGGAGTCAGCGAGATGACCAGGTCGAAGGAGGTGACCTCGAGGTCCTCGAAGGTCTTCGGCCGATGGCCGGCGAGGTCACAGCCCAACTCCGCCATCACCAACTCAACGAAGGGATCGACGCCGGCCGCGACGTCTTCGTCGCTCGCCTCGTCGTGCTCGGCGTCGGGAAGCCGCATTCCGCAGCTGTCGACATAGACGCGATCGCCGACCAGCCGCTTCAGGAGCGCCTCGGCCATCGGCGATCGGACCCGGTTGAAGTTGCAGGCGAACAGCACCGCACCTGGCGGTGACGAGGAATCAGCAGCCATGTACGCCTAGCCTCGCCAATGCAGCGCGCAGATCAGCGTGAACAGCCGCCTGGCGGTATCGAGGTCGGTTTCGACCTTGCCGGAAAGCCGCGTCTGCAGGAGCTCGGAGGCTTCGTTGTGCAGACCCCGGCGACCCATGTCCAAGGCCTCGATCTGCGCCGGCGTCGAGTTGCGGATCGCCTGGTAGTAGCTCTCGCAGATCATGAAGTAGTCCTTGATCAGGCTGCGGAACGGCGACAGCGACAGGATGTGGCGCTTTTCGTAGCCCGGTCCCTTCACGTCCAGCACGAGCCGGTTTTCGACCAGCCCCATGTGCAGGTCGTAGGGCCCTGAGGCCGCGCCCTCCGGATGGAAGTGATTCTCTTCGAGCAGATCGAAGATGGCGATCTGCCGTTCCTGCTCCTGGTCGCGCGAAACCGCGGCGAGCGACTCTTCGTCGAGCTCGACTGTCTGCAGGCGGTGCATCTGGCGGTCGTCGTCGGCCATGGCGTCCCGGGGCGTCGCTGACGCTTTATGGCATTCCGCCCCCCCGCGTCATCCCGCACCTGCGAACATGCGCGCAACGCACAAAGAAATACGCCCGGCGCTGAGACGCCGGGCGTTGGGAGGTTTTGGATATCGAGGGTGCGCCTAAGCCGCGCGGCGCGCCTCGCGGAAGGAGACCAGCCGGCCGGCGGCCTCGTCCCAGAGCGCCAGTCTGGCGCAGCGGAAGCTCTCCCAGAGGCCGATCCGGCTCACGGGCCTCAGCTCGGGATGATCCTTGAGCACCCTCGAGAGCCGATAGAACGGGATGCGGCTCGACAGGTGATGGACGTGGTGGATGCCGATGTTGGCGGTGAACCAGCGCAGCACCGGAGGCAGGTCGTAGTGCGAGCTGCCCGTCAGCGCCGCATCGTCCCGCTTCCACTCGCCGTTCCGGGCCCATTGGGCGCCCTCGAACTGATGCTGGACATAGAACAGCCAGACCCCGATCGTCGCGGCCAGCAGCATGGTGACGACGTTGACGATCAGCACCGGGGCCGCGCCGAACAGCCAGACCAGCGCTCCGAGGCCGACAACGATGGCGACGGCGTTGCCCATGACGCTGACCCACGGCCGCCAGCCCTGGCGCATCATGCCGATCGGAAGCCGCTGCATAAGGAAGAAGACAAAGGCCGGACCCAGCCCGAACATCACCAGTGGGTGGCGATAGAGGCGATATCCGAGCCTACGGAGCGGCGTGAGCGCTTCATATTCCTCGACGGTGAGCGTCTCGATGGCGCCCAGGCCGCGTCGGTCCAGGTTGCCGGACGTGGCATGATGGATCGCGTGGGTCTGGCGCCAGTAGTCGTACGGCGTCAGCGTGAAGACCCCGATCACCCGGCCGACCCAATCGTTGGCCTGCCGCTGCCCGAAGAACGAGCCGTGGCCGCAATCGTGCTGGATCATGAACAGCCGCACCAGGAAGCCCGCGGCCGGGATGGTCAGCAGCAGCGCCGCCCACCACCAGCCGTGGGCATGCAGCGCCCAGGCCAGCGCCCAGATCGCCAGCAGCGGCACGACGGTGACAATAATCTCGAAGATGCTGCGGCCGGTCTTCGGCTCGCGATAAGGCGCAAGCGTCTTGGACCATGCTCCAGCAGGGAGGGCGTCGGCGGCCATTCGTAGGCTTTCGGAAGAATCTTTGGGAAGCCAACGTTATACCCTCAAGAAGAAGGTTTGTTTGCGACCAATTGGTCAGCCCTGGCCCATCCGTATCGCCGCTGACCTGGCGTGGGCCGGCAGGCCCTCGGCCTCGGCCAGGGCGACCGTCGCCGGCGCGAGGCGTGCGAACGCCGCCTCGTCGCACTTCACGATCGAGGTCCGCTTCAGGAAATCGTAGAGCGAGAGGCCGGACGAGAACCGCGCCGCGCGGCTGGTCGGCAGCACGTGGTTTGATCCTGCGACATAGTCGCCGATCGCCTCGGGGGCATGGCGGCCAAGGAAGATGGCGCCCGCATGGCGCACACGGTCAGCCAACCGCTCCGGGTTCTCGAGGGCGAATTCGACGTGCTCCGGGGCGATCCGATCGACCAGCCGCGGGGCTTCGTCGAGAGGGGCGATCACCACGGCCCCGTGGTTGCGCCATGAGGCCGCGGCGTCCTCGCCCGTGGTCAGCGCCGAGAGTTGCGAGACCACCGCGGCGGCGACCCGCTCGGAGAACGCCTCGTCGTCGGTGATCAGGATCGCCTGGGCGGCCGGGTCGTGCTCAGCCTGGGATAGCAGGTCCGCGGCGATCCAGTCGGGATTGTTGGCTCCATCGGCGACCACCACGATCTCCGAGGGGCCCGCGAGCGCGTCGATCCCGACCGCGCCATAGACCCGGCGCTTGGCGGCGGTGACGAAGGCGTTCCCCGGCCCGACGATCTTGTCCACGGCACGGATCGGTCCCGCGCCATAGGCGAGCGCAGCGACCGCCTGGGCGCCGCCAACCCGCCAGATCTCATGCACGCCCGCCGCCTTCGCCGCGGCCAGCACCGCTGGCTGCAAGCGACCCGGGGGCGTGACCATGGCGATCCGCTCGACACCGGCCACGGTGGCCGGGACGGCGTTCATCAAGACGGTCGAGGGATAGGCGGCCCGCCCGCCCGGTACGTAGATCCCCACGGCCTCGATCGGCGTCCAGCGCCACCCCAGCTCCACCCCCGCCTCATCGGTGAAGCGCAGATCAGCCGGACGCTGGCGCGCGTGGTAGCTGCGGATCCGCTCGGCGGCGAACGCGATGGCCTCGCGCACCGCGGCCGGACAGGCCTCAGCGCCGGCGTCGATCTCCGCCTGGCTGACCCGGATGGAGCGCTCGTCCAACTCCACGCCGTCGAAGTCCTTGGCGAACCGCAGGAGAGCCGCCAGCCCTTCGGCGCGCACCGCCGCGATAACGTCACGCACGACGGCGTCGACCTCTTCCGGGGTCTCTCGGCGCTCATCCACGAAGCTGGAAAAGGCTGTCTCAAAGTTGGGGTCGGTGAAGCGGAAGCGGCGCATGGCGCGGCTTCTTTAGCGGCGCTGACGCTGAAGCGCCATGGCGGGGCCTATTCGTCGTGGGTGGGGGCGTGGGTGGTGGGCCAGGGTCTTGAGACATCGGCCAGCACCGCATCGACGCATTCGACCACCGCGCGAAGGTCACCGCCCCCTGCGCAGCTGATGGTCACGATCCCGCCAGGCGCCTCGCCTGCATCGAACGTCACCGCCAGCACGTCGAGCACCGCGTCACGGGCGCCGCGCCTGATCTTGCGCGCCTGGACGTTCATCACGCCGCCGAGCTGCAGCGCCGAGCGCACCCGCTCGCTGCCGCCGGATTCCCAGCAATAGCGGTTGAAGGCGATGGTCAGCAGGCGCGCCTTGGGCTCGTAGGTGATGTCGCCGACCTTGGCGACCGCGTCCTGCATCGCTGCAGAGATCACCGCCAGGTCTTCGGCGTCCTGGGCCAGCAGGCGAAGCGGCGCTGTCGCGGCCATCACCTCAGTCCTCGTCACCCTCGCCGTCGCCCTTGATGCGGCGGATCTGGGCTCCGCAGGCGCCGAGCTTCTCCTCGAGCCGCTCGAACCCGCGGTCCAGGTGGTAGACGCGATTGACCATCGTCTCCCCCTGCGCAGCCAGGCCGGCGATCACCAGGCTCACCGACGCCCGCAGGTCCGTCGCCATGACCTGGGCCCCTTCCAGGGAGGCCACGCCGCGAATCCGCGCCTCGCCGCCTTGCACCGCGATGTCGGCCCCCAACCGCGCCAGCTCCGGCGCGTGCATGAAGCGGTTCTCGAAGATCGTCTCTTTGATGACGCTTTCGCCGTCGGCCAGCGTCATCAAGGCCATGAACTGAGCCTGCAGGTCGGTCGCGAAGCCTGGGTAGACACCAGTCTCAATCTCGACCGCCTTCAGGAGAGCCCCGTTGCGCCGAACGGTCAGACCGTCGTTGTGCGGCGTCACTTCCACGCCCGCCTCGACCATCTTGTCGATCAGCGCCTGGATGAAGTCACTGCGGGTGCGCGTCAGCCGCACCTCGCCTCCCGCCATCGCCGCCGCCACCGCATAGGTGCCGGTTTCAATCCGGTCGGGCATCACCGCATAGGTCGCCCCATGCAGCCGGCTGACGCCCTGGATATGGATGACCGAGGTCCCTGCCCCACTGACATGGGCGCCCATGGCGTTCAGGCAGTCGGCCAGGTCGACCATCTCCGGCTCGCAAGCCGCGTTGGTGATCACCGTCTCGCCATCCGCCAGCACCGCGGCCAGCATGGCGTGCTCGGTCGCGCCCACCGAGGCGAACGGAAATTCGATCGCCCCGCCCTTCAGGCCGCGCGGCGCGCTCGCATAGACATAGCCCTCGTGCAGATCGATCCGCGCACCCAGCGCCTCGAGCGCCTTCAGGTGCAGGTCGACCGGACGTGCGCCGATGGTGCACCCGCCGGGCAACGAGACCTTGGCTTGGCCGGTCCGGGCCACCAGCGGCCCCAGCACGTTGAACGAGGCCCGCATCTGGCGGACCAAGTCATAGGGCGCGATCGCGCTGACGATCTCTTTGGTGCGCAGCAACGTCTCCGGCCCGTCCTCACCTTCGGACTCGACGACCTCCGTCCCCAGGCGCTGCAGGAGCTTTCCCAGGAACCGGGTATCGGCCAGCCGCGGCATGTTGGTCAGCCGCAGAGACTCTTCTGTAAGCAGGCTCGCCGCCATCAGTTTGATGGCCGAGTTCTTGGCGCCGCTGATCGGGATTTCGCCCTGCAGCCGCGCGCCGCCGGTAATGGCGATGCGGTCCAATCCCAATCCTTCGAAACAGCCGCGCTTTTTCGGAAATCGTGGAGGCGCGCGAGGCGATATCTAGCGTGCGATGCGGTGCTGCGCAAAGGCGCTCAGGCGCCCTCTCCACCTTTCGGCTCCTGATCGGCCTTGGCGGACGCCCGCTCACCGGCCTTTCGCCGGCGCAGGTTCGCCCGGAGCGCCTGGGCGAGCTTCGCCTCGCGCTCGCTTGCCTGGTCTTTCGGGGGCTTCTCAGGGGGTGGCATAACGATGGGGTGCGGCGCTAAGTCCGCTCCGTCAAGATCGACCGCGCGGATTGGGGCTTCACGCGACGCGCGGTGTTGGCTATAGCCGCGCCTCGCCAATTGCCGCGATAGCTCAGTGGTAGAGCGCATCCTTGGTAAGGCTGAGGTCCAGGGTTCGAATCCCTGTCGTGGCACCACGGTCCCCTAAGTGTTCCAGCACTTAGGGGACCACCAATCTCTCCAAAAATTCGCTGAACGTGGGCTGGGAAGCACATGGGAAGCAGATTGGCGGGCGAATTCATCCCGAACCACGGAGATGCTTTCGCCCGGGGCATACCGATCGCGGGAATTTTGGTGAATCCTGCCCGCGGGGTCGGCAATCATACCGCGCGCCGAAGCGCCACCTGGCTCAGGGTTCGCCTGAGCCGCCCGCCTCCTGGACCAGCGAATAGCTGGTACTGCGTCCGCCGGCCGCGTCCCTCACTAGGACCCCGGCCTTCATCAGCGCCTCGATGTCCCTGAGCGCGGTGTCGTGCGAGATCCTGGTGATGGCCGCCCACTTGGAGGTCGTCAGCTTCCCCTCGAAGCCATCGAGCAGCCGGTTGACCATGTCCCGCTGCCGTTCATTGAACCCGACATCTACATGCAGATCCCAGAATGCCGCCTTCTGCAGAACACCGCCCAGGATCCCCTCCGCCCCGTCGATGGCGCGACCCAGGCATGCGAGGAACCAGCTCAGCCAGTCGGTGATTTCCCCGTTCCCCTTCTGGGTCGCCTCCAGGATGTCGTAGTAGGCCTTGGCCTCCGACCGGATCTGCGCCGACATGCTGTAGAAGCGTTGGGTGCTCGCCTCCGACCGTGCGAGGGCCAGATCGGCGATCGCTCGGGCGATCCGGCCATTGCCGTCCTCGAACGGGTGGATCGTCATTCCTGGCAAGAGGCAACTCAATCGACGCATTCCGTTCGTAGATTAAGCCGTGCAATCGACGCATCGACCATGGGCCCTTTGGCCATGATCGATGCCATGGCCAAGCTTGAAGACCGCCCTACAGGATTTTCCGGCGCTGCTTTGCTAGTGGCCCAGCTTCCCACACGTCCAGCCGTCCTGAAGTCCGGGCTTCCGGTAGATCGCCGAACGTCCGGCGCATGGCGCCAGCTTGCCCCATAGCCGGCGTGGATTCACTCATTCTCCCGCACTCTTCCATGAACGCGGTTATCGTCTGCGCGATCTCCGCCAGGACGACGCCCTTGCGCCCGGAGATCTCCGCCACGATCCGTTGTTCGTCCTTGGAAAGGCCGCGGACGACAGCACGAAC
>DASXKT010000039.1:0-8233 GCA_036496685.1 Phenylobacterium sp. | reverse complement strand
GCCGGCTTCGGGCCTTACATCGGCTTCCAGTCGGCCTGGGGCTACTGGATCAGCGCTTGGCTCGGCAACGTCTCCAACGCCGTGGTGATCTTCAGCGCGCTGTCCTTCTTCTTCCCGGTCTTCGGCCATGGCAACAACCTGCCGTCGGTGATCGGCGCCTCGATCGGCGTGTGGCTGATGCACTGGCTGGTGCTGCGCGGCGTCCGGCAGGCCGCGTTCATCAACCTGCTGGCCACCGCGGCCCGGCTGGCCCCACTGATGGTGTTCGTCGTGGTCGCCATCTTCGCGTTCAACTACGACAAGTTCACCCTGAACTTCTGGGGAGCGCCCAGGCCTGGGGACGTCGGCCTGGGCTCGGTCGCCGACCAGGTGAGGTCGACGATGATCGTCACGCTCTGGGGATTCATCGGCATCGAGGGCGCGTCGGTCCTAAGCGCCCGCGCCGCCAATCGGGCGGACGTCGGCCGCGCCACCGTGATCGGCTTCCTCAGTGCACTGACGATCTACGTGCTGGTCTCGCTTCTCTCCACCGGCGTGCTGACCCAGAAGGAGCTGGCAGGCTTGACGGCGCCGTCAATGGCCGGCGTGCTGGCGCAGCTGATCGGTCCGTGGGGCGCGGCCGTGGTCAGCATCGGCTTAGTGGTCAGCGTCGCCGGGGCGTTCCTGTCCTGGTCGATGCTCAGCGCCGAGATCCCCTTCGCCGCTGCCAAGGACGGCGCCTTCCCCAAGTGGTTCGCGAAGGAGAACGCCGCTGGCTCGCCGGTCAACGCGCTGTGGATCACCAACGCCCTGGTGCAGGTGTTCCTGGTCGTGACCTACTTCCGCGAGTCCAGCTACCAGTTCCTCTACACCATCGCCTCGGTGGCCATTCTGCCCCCCTACGTGTTCTCGGGCGCCTACGCCCTGAAGCTGGCGCTCACCGGCGAGACCTACGAGGCCGACCCCTCGCGCCGCACACGCGACCTGGTCACCGGCGCCGTCGCCACGCTCTATGGCCTGTGGCTATGTTACGCGGCGCGGCTGAGCGAACTGCTGATGGCCACCATCCTGTTCGCCCCGGCGACCCTGATCTACATGGCGGCCCGCCGCGAGCGCCGGGAGAAGTTCTTCACCCCGCTCGAGGCGGTGATCGCCGTTGTCGTGACGGCCGCCGGCCTGATCGCGATCTACCTTCGCGCGACCGGCCGGCTCAACGCTTAACCGCGCAGGGGAGAGTCAGCCCTCCAGGCCCCTGTTCACGAGGATCTGGACATTCACCCGTCGATTGGCGGCCAACCCTGCTGGTGTGTTGTCAGCAGAAGCCGGTGTGGCGGTGCCCATGGCGTCCGGCGCCAGGAGCCGCATCGGCGCGAGCCCGCAGGTCTGCTGCAGATGGTTGCTCACGGCGTTGGCCCGCCGATGACTGAGCGCCTGGTTCACCGCGGCCGACCCACGGGAATCTGCGTGTCCGGACACGTGAATCAGGTAGCCTTTGACCTGCTTGGCGTCGGAAGCCAACGCGCACAGCGCGGTCTTATCGGCAGCCGAAATCGCTGCGCTGCCGGTGGCGAACTGGACGTCGATCGAGCTTTTGACGTTGTAGTCGCCAAGTTGCTCGAAGCGCTGCACCAGATTTTCGTGGGCGATCTGCTGCTGTTCCATATCAGCGGCGTGTTGATTCAGCTTGACCGCGTGGTCTTCCAACGCGGACGCGTGCACTGCGGTGCCGGCCTCGATCTGTTCGGCGATGGCGAGCTGGTCGGCCTTGAACCTGACCTTGGTGGCGACGAGCTGGCCGCCTCTCGATTCCGCATCGACGGTGACCGGCAGACCGGGGATGAGGTTGGCTTCCGCCTTTTCGTCGCGGCCCAGGCTGAACACGCCCTTGATGGCCTTCACGTCCGAGGTGCCGGTCAGCATCACCCTCTGCTTGGCGCCGCCGCTGCGGATGATCATGGAGGCGCCGTCGCGGGCGACGATCATCCCCTCGATCGTCTCGGCGGCGGCGAGCGCCGGCACTGCGAGCGCGGCGCTGACGGCCATCACGCTCGCCCATTTGACGCTGGTCTTCATGTTGTAACCCCTCTCTTGCCCGACTGGCTCTCCGCCACCAGACCTAGCAAGCTGGGCCAGCAACCCACATCGGGTGTTACCCTGGCCTGCGCTGCCGGTTAGCCCGCAGTGGGACGCACGTTGGTTGTTCACCGCTTGCTTGTCGGCCAGAGGTTGGTCCGACACCCGGGTGAATCCCTCCGCCGCAACGCTGCAGCGCCGGGCGGGTCCTCGCCTGCACTGGCTGTATCCCGGCGGTCTAGGGATGAGGCGATGCCGGCGCCTCGGTAGGCGTCCGCCACCGATCGAAGACCGCGGGCGGTTCACCTTCGAGGGTCTTGAGCAGCGCCTCCATCGGCGCCTGGCTCTCGACGATCCCACCCGCGGTGGGCCGGTCGATGTCGACGATCAGCATCAGCGATACGGTGAAGAGGATGAGCAGCAGACCAGCGGCGATGCGGGCGTCGCGGCGATCCAAGACGTAGCCGAGAACTCCGGCGCTCGACACCATGTAGACGAACAGCACGGCGAAGACTTCTGCTGGGACCCGGGCCGTGCGCGCCGCCCTCCGGGCCCCGTCAAGCTCGATCACGGTGTTGACCGACGCGACGTAGGTGCTGGAGAAGTCGATCCCCTTGATCGAGTCGAAAGCCGCGCCCGTCGCCGACCAGATATCGGTGACCAGCGTGTCGCTCGTGGCGAGCAGTCGAGCCTGGGTCGCGCCAGGCGGTTCCTTGGCCAGCGCGATCCGGTTGGCGGTGTAGCGAACGAGAAGCTCGCTCATTCGACCGCGATGCGGCTCGGGCAGCAATTGCGATTGCAGGTAGGCGGTCCCGATCGCATTGGCTTCTTGCAGGACCAAGACGCGGCGGGCGTCGAAGCGGTCGACCGCGAGCGAGAAGGTGAACCCTAGGAGCAGCGCAAGCAGTCCAAGGACGGCTGAGACGATATACCCCTCGCCGGCCCCTGAATCCGGACCGTCCCGCTTGAGCCGCAGCCTCAGGAGCCCGCCGAGAACAGTCGCCCCGCCCATGGCCGCGAAGAGGCCGAAGCCGAGGGCGGCGAGGGGCGTCGAGGTCAACCAGGCCTCGAAACCTGACCAGTCCATCTTCACCTCGGATTGAAGGGCCACATGGGAGGCAGTTCGAAGGCGCTCACTCGGTCACTGCCCCACGTCTCCCGGCTGATAGCCGGGAGGCGCTTTCAGCCACTCGGTCCCGCTCGCACCCATTTCGCGCCCGCGGTCGAACAGCTTAGTCATGTATACTGGGTCGAACTGTGACGTCTGAGTTGCCGTCACATCGGCTGGTATGAAGGTTAAATTGTAGTCTATGCCGTCTCTAAGCGAGGTGAGGTACATGCGGTACATGTCGCCCAGACCTTGCGTCTGGATCAGCGCGCTAATGGCGCGCCCCGCGATGCTGAGCGTTCGCCGGTCCGTTCTCGCCCAATCAGGATCGAGGCGTGCGTTCCGGATGATGTAGACAATCCGGTTCCGATCGTCGTGCGTCGAGTCGGTGCTCTCACCGAGATTTACGTTCTTGGGATACATGAAGACTTGGCGCGTGGCGCCGCCGTCTACGTGCATTTCCTGATAGTGATGGCCATTCACGGTCACATCGATCATCACCGGCGGGAATGCGGCCGGTATGGCCGCCGAAGCCAGGGTTATCTTGCGGAACAGGATGAGGGCGGACGGGTCCTGGCTGCTCGCGATCGCCCCCATGTTCCAGAACACCGCTTCACGGGAGTCCAGGTTGGTGGTCCCGATCAGCAGTATCCGCCCCTTGGCGTATTCCGCCGCGATCTCATCCAGCAGCTGCCTGGTTACGTAGTGCGCCACCAGCCTCGCCATCGGCGTGGTGTCGGACATGGCGTCGGAGAAGATCGCCGCCGTGATCGGTCGCTTCTTGAAGATCTTGCTCTCCGAGACCTGCGTGTAGGCTTCGCGCAGCACCGGGTCGTACTTGGGTCCGAGAAAGGCGAACGGGGCGACGAGCGACCCGGTGCTGATCCCGGTGACCAGCTTGAACTCCGGCCGATCGCCTCTCTCCGTCCAGCCGTTCAGCAGGCCCGCGGAGAACGCGCCATCCTGCCCGCCGCCCGAGATCGAGAGGTAGGACGCCGGCGGGAGCTTCTCGGATGGCGCCAGGTGCATGGCGACCCGCTCCTTCTCCCAGGAATCGTTGAGCATCTGGACGAAATCCTGGGGATCGCGTTCGGGGTAGAACCTTACGTTGGGGATTTCGGGCTGCGCCTGTAGTTCCATTGAAGCCGGGACAGCTTCCAGCCTGCTGGGCGTCGCGCAACCGGAAGCCATCAGCACCGCGCCCAGTGCGACGGCGCAGGTCGCAGGTCTCCCAAGGAAACGAACCGGCTTTCGGCTGCTGGAGCGTGACGCTCGCCAAGCGCAAGTCATGGTGGCCTCCTCGCGGCTCTCGGAGCCGACCGCACCTTGCTGATTGGGCGGCGAGGCCAGCGATTGACCATAAGGTCGAACCCTTGGTCGCTGCGGGTCTGAGCCCCTGCCATCGGGGCAACACTCCACCCGAGCTCAGGGAAACTCAGGATTGTCCTGAAGCAGGCTGAAGCCTAGCCAGGCTTGGTCGTAGTCCGCCGAGGGCAGGAGACGAAATGGACGTGAACCGTCGCGGTTTGCTCGCGGGACTACTGCTCTGTCCGATTTGCGCCGGGGCCGCGCGCGCCGCGCCGGAGACCCACGCGCATCCCCACTGGCTCTACGAGGGTCCTGAAGGACCCGAGGAATGGGGCAAGCTGGATCCGGGATTCCAGGCTTGCGGCGCCGGGTCGGAACAATCGCCGATCGATCTCGTCGGGGCAGTGAAGTCCGACTTGGCGCCGCTGCGCATCGACTGGACGCCGCAGGCCAACGAGGTGGTCAACAACGGCCACACCATCCAAGCGAACGTCAAGGACGGTGGCGGACTGACATTGGCGGACGCCCGGTTCGGCCTTTCCCAGTTCCACTTCCACACGCCGAGCGAGCACGCGCTGGACGGCAAGCGGACGCAGATGGAAGCTCACTTCGTTCACGCCGACGGCAAGGGCCACCTGGCCGTGGTCGGCGTGTTGATGACGCCCGGCGCCGCTCACGCCGGCTTCGCGCAACTGATGGCGGTCGCGCCGAGGCACGAGGGGTCTGGGACGCTGACGTCGCCGGTCGATCCCAACAGCTTCCTGCCGAGCGACCGCCGGCGTTTCCGTTACGAGGGCTCCCTGACCACGCCGCCCTGTTCCGAGACCGTCGACTGGAACGTCTTCGCCACCCCCATTGAGGTCGCGCAATCGGACATCGAGGCTTTCAAAACGATCTTCCCCATGAACGCCCGGCCCCTGCAGCGCACCGGGCGCAGGTTCGTGCTGGAAAGCAGCTGACGAGGCTCTGTCTTCAACCTCCTCTGTCATCTGAGCCGCCTCTGACGCGAAAACCCTCGATGCCTTGAACGCCGGCGTTCGTGTCTGCATGCCCTGACGCCGATCGTGCCGCGACGACAGTCTTGCAAGGCTCCCGGTCCGGCGCGCAAATCGTTGCGCAAGGACCACCAGGGAGGTCGCGATGCCGAGGGCGAAGAACGGCTCGGTCGAGATCGAATATCAGGCGTTCGGCGACGCGGCCGGCGAGGCGGTGCTGCTGATCAATGGGCTGGGCTCGCAGATGACCCGTTGGCCAGAGGCCTTCTGCCAGCGTCTGGTCGACCGCGGCTTGTTCCCGGTCCGGTTCGACAACCGCGACACGGGGCTCTCGAGCTGGCTGGAGGGCCAGAGCTACACGGTCGACGACATGGCTGCGGACGGCGCGGCGGTGCTGGACGCCGTCGGCAAGCAACAGGCTCATATCGTCGGGGTCTCGATGGGCGGGATGATCGCCCAGGTGTTCGCGGCCAACTATCCGGCGCGGACCCTCTCGATGACCTCGATCATGTCCAATACCGGCAACCCCGACCTGCCGCCGCCAAACGTGGCGCTGCTCAGCACCCGGCCGCTCGACCCCAGCCACCCCGAGTTCGTGGCCGACACCGTCGCCAGGGCCGAGGCGATCGGCAGCCCGGCCTACCCCTGGCCTCCCGGCGCGCTGGCCGAACGGGCCAGGGCCGAGGCCGACCGCGGGTTCAACCCCAAGGGCGTCGAGCGGCAGATGGCTGCGATCCGCGCCGGCGGCGACCGGCGGCCGAAGCTGGCGACGATCACCGCGCCGGCGATGGTGCTGCACGGGGCGGACGATCCGCTGGTGCCGGTCGAGGGCGGGCGCGACACCGCCGCCAACATCGCCGGCGCCGAGTTGCGCGTCGTGCCCGGCATGGGCCACGACCTGCCGCCGGCGCTCTACGACATCTTCGTCGAAACCATCTGGCGCGCCGTCGAGCGGGCCAGAACCGCCGCCTCCGCGGCTGCCTGAGGAGACCCTAGCCATGGCCGATGACGCGCCGAAGTTCATCACCCGGCTGCTGCCCGAGGACGAGTACACCCACACGCCCGAGGCGGCGGCGAACTACAACGAGAGCATGTACTTCAACGTGTTCGACCACCGCACCCAGGTGGGCGGCTGGTTCCGGATCGGCAATCGGCCGAACGAACACTACGCCGAGATGAGCATCTGTCTCTACCTGCCGGGCGGGCGGGTCGGCTTCATGTTCGCCAGGCCGAAGATCGCCAACAACGACGAGATGAACGCCGGCGGCCTGAAGATCGAAGTGGTGGAGCCGTTCAAGAAGCTGCGGCTGACCTTCGACGGGAAGATCTGCCTGCTGGCCCGGCCATTCGAGATGGCCGACCCGTCGAAGGCGTTCCGCGAGAACCCGCACGTGCCTTGCAAGGTCGAGCTCGACTATGAGGGAGTCAGCCCGATGTACGGCGGCGAGACCGTGCGCGCCGACGGCACGCCGCGCGACCTCGACCCGGAGAAGTCGTTCGCCCGCGCCCACTACGAACAGCACGTCGCCGCCAAGGGGCGCTTCACCGTGGGCGACGAGACGTTCGAGATCGATGGCTACGGGCTGCGCGACAAGTCGTGGGGGCCGCGGCATTGGTCGGCGATCAACTGGTATCGCTGGTGCCCGCTGAACTTCGGCCGCGACTTCGGCATGATGCTGTCGGTGATCGCCGGCGAGGACGGCGTTCCGCGCTCGGGCGGCATGGTGTTCGTGGACGGCGCCTACGACCTGATCTCCGAGTGCAAGATGGACACCGACTGGGACGAGCACGGCTACCAGACCGGCCTGCGCGCCAAGGTGACGACCAAGGGCGGGCGCAGCTACGACGTCTCGGGCAAGGTGATCTCGCTGATTCCGCTACGCAGCCGCCGCAAGGGCGCGAACGGCGAGGAGCTCAACACGCGGATCACCGAGGGGATGACCGAGTACCGCTGCGGCGAGCTTGTCGGCTACGGCCTCTCCGAGTACCTCGACCAGATCGTGGGCGGAAAGCCGAGCGGCAAGGGAGACTAAGGCGTGGCGGAACCCTTCAAGACATTCCAGTGCGGAACCTGCGGCTTCATCTATAGCGAGGCCGAAGGGCTGCCGGAGGAAGGGTTCCCGGCCGGCACCCGTTGGGCCGACATTCCGGCCGACTGGGTGTGCCCGGACTGCAGCATGTCGAAGTCGCAGTTCGAGATGGTGGAACTCTGATACTCGCCTGCGGCACGAGTCTCGCAGGCAAAGCTCCAAAACGTCCCGTCCTGGGAAGGCGGGATGAAACTGGAGTTCGACCGATGTCCGTCACCGCGCTCAAGATAAGCAACGTCGAATCGATCGCCGAGAAAATGCGGCGGCTGCGCGACGAAGCTCAGGGCCACGCCCGCGTGCATGCGCAGGATTTCGTCCGCGCGCTGGAAGCGCTCGAAGTGCTGGCCGGCGACATCGCCGACGGCGGCGAAGCCTACCCGGTCGGCATCCGGCTCGCGGCACGCAACATCGGCCCGCAACTCGCGGGCGCGCGCCTTAACGTCACCTCCCTGCTCGGCCGCGACGTCTGACCAACCCTTCCCCCTCCGGGGGAAAGCGGCGCGTCGTTGCGCAGCAACGCGTCGCCGATGGGGGTTTCTCCGCCGGCACCGTAGCCCCCATCGGCGGAGCGCGCTTCGCGCGGCTCGCCGCTTTCCCCCAAAGGGGGAAGGGTTGGTGATCGCGTCTAAGCCCAACCCGTCCTAGGCCACCACCTTCACCATGCGTTTGCCGAAGTTCTC
>DASXKT010000038.1:0-3175 GCA_036496685.1 Phenylobacterium sp. | reverse complement strand
TTCTGGATGTCGATCGCCGGATAGACGCGCTTGTCCGATACCTTGCGGTCCAGGATGATTTCCGAGTTACCGGTGCCCTTGAACTCTTCGAAGATGACCTCATCCATGCGGCTGCCAGTCTCGATCAGCGCCGTGGCGATGATGGTCAGCGAGCCGCCTTCCTCGATGTTCCGCGCTGCGCCGAAGAAGCGCTTCGGGCGTTGCAGCGCGTTGGCGTCGACGCCGCCGGTCAGCACCTTGCCGGATGACGGCACGACCGTGTTGTAAGCGCGGCCGAGGCGGGTCACGGAGTCGAGCAAGATTACCACGTCGCGTTTATGTTCGACCAGGCGCTTGGCCTTTTCGATAACCATTTCCGCGACTTGCACGTGACGCGTAGCCGGTTCGTCGAAGGTCGAGGAGATCACCTCGCCCTTCACGGTGCGCTGCATGTCGGTGACTTCTTCCGGGCGCTCGTCGATCAAGAGCACGATCAGGTAGCACTCGGGGTGGTTGGTCTCGATCGACTTGGCGATATTCTGCAGCATCACCGTCTTGCCGACCCGCGGCGGCGCGGTGATCAGGCAGCGCTGGCCCTTGCCGAGCGGGGCGACGATGTCGATGACCCGGCCGGAACGGTCCTTAAGCGTCGGGTCGTCGATTTCCATCCTGAGGCGCTGGTCGGGATAGAGCGGGGTCAGGTTGTCGAAGAGAACCTTGTGGCGGACGTTTTCCGGGTTCTCGAAGTTGGTCAGGTCGACCTTCACCAGAGCGAAGTAGCGCTCGCCTTCGCGAGGCGCGCGGATGGCGCCGTCGACCGAGTCGCCCGTGCGCAGGCCGAACTTCCGGATCTGCGAGGGGCTGACGTAGATGTCGTCGGGGCCCGGCAGGTAGTTGGCTTCCGGTGAGCGCAGGAAGCCGAAGCCGTCCTGGACCACTTCCAGCGTACCGGAGCCGGAGATCTCGACGCCCTCTTCCGCCAGCGTCTTGAGGATCGCGAACATCATGTCCTGCTTGCGCATGGAGTTGGCGTTCTCGACCTCGAAGAGCTCGGCGAAGGCGAGCAGGTCGGCCGGCGACTTGTCCTTCAGTTCCTGCAGGCTCATGCGGGTGAGCCCCATGGACGCGATGGTGTTGGCGATCTCGGAAGGCTCTTCCGGCTCGGCGGCGGCGTCCTCAGTGGGCGTCTCGGCGACCGCCGGCTCGGCGGCGTTCAGCTCAGGCGCCAGGGCCTCGTCGGTGGCGGGGGCGTCGGGGGTGGTTTCGTCTTGCATTGAATTCACTCGTGTTCGCCCACGGGCCGGACGGAGTCCCGGCGTGGGCTTTTCAGATGATGTGGACGCCGTGCGGGCGCCGATGTGTTCGTCTTCGTGGGGGCCGGACCGATCCTCGCGTCCATGCGCGGGGCGGCCGGAGATATGGCGGGGCGCGCCCTTGTCGGGGACGCGTGACCGATCGGAACCACACAAACGGGGTTCGGGTCAAGGATTGCGGCGTCGCGGCCTCCAGGCCTACGGACGACCGAACTCGGTGGTGACCGCCAGGACCATGATGATCGCCGCCAGGAAGGGCAGCTCATTGGTCATCCGCCAGAACCTGGCCGGCTTGTCGCGCCGGCCGTCGACGAAGGCCTTGCGAGCACGAGTAAGATAGTGATGCCAGCTGGTCAGGAAAACCACCCCGGCGAGCTTTGTGAGCATCCAGGGCTCCAGCAAGAAGCGCCAGCCGTCTCCGTGACGGTGGGCGTCGACCCAGATCAGGGCCAGACCGAATACCCAGGCCAGGACCATGGCCGGGTTCATGATGATCTTGAGAAGCTTGCCCTCCCAGACCTTGAAGTGGGCGTCGAACGGCGTGCCGGGAGGCGCAGTCTCGGTGTGGTAGGCAAACAGCCGTGGCAGGTAGAGCAGCCCTGCCATCCAGGCGATCACTGCGAGGATGTGAAGACCCCGCAAGAGGTCGTAGACGCCGTCGTAGGTCATGCCGCCCGCCCTGTCCGAAGCGCGCATTTCGCATGCCCCGCCGGGCAGCGCCAAGGGCCGTGCGGCGCAGCGCCGCTCTCGCGGTCCGTAGCTTCCAGCACCGCCCGCGCCAGTTCCTCGATGAAGACGTCCTGAATCCCTGGCGTCGCCGCGCGCAGATAGGGCGCACAGCCGACCTCGCGCGCCAGCTGCGCATATTCGTGGTCGAGCTCCACCAGGGTCTCCACATGTTCAGAGACGAAGGCGATCGGGGCGACGATCACGCCCTTTCCGTCAGCGCCCGCCCGCCGGATCTCATCGTCGGTGGAGGGCGCCAGCCACTGCAGCCGGCCGACGCGGCTCTGGAAACAGACGCGCCAATCGGAAAGCTCCGGCAACAGGGCGGCGACGGCTGCCGCCGTAGCCTCGATCTGCGCACGGTAAGGGTCGCCGCCATCGACGATCTTCTGCGGCAGGCCGTGGGCGGAGAACAGCAACCGCAGACCCGCAGGCTTCCCGGCATCGAGCCATGCCTTCCGGATCGCCGCGGCATGGGCCTCGGCCAGGCCTCGCGAGGTCGGGTAGCAGCAGATCGTCCGTGTACGGCCAGGACCGCGATACACGCTCAGCCAATCCTTCACCGACGAGGCCGTCGTCGTCGTCGAATACTGCGGGTAGAGCGGCAGCAGCACGATCTCGTCCGGCGCGAAGGCCGCTACCGCCCGAGCGGTTTCCTCAGCGAACGGCTTCCAATAGCGCATCGCGATGAAGCAGCGCGCTTCGAGCTCGGGATCCTTCCCCTTCAAGGCCGCTTCCAGCGCGTTCGCCTGGGCGCCAGTTTCCGCCAGCAGCGGGGAGGCTCCACCCATGATCGCGTAGTTCGCCTGGGCGGTCTTCTCGCGGGTCGTGGAGATCAACGCGGCCAGGGGATAACGCACCACCGCTGGCGAGGTGATGATCGCTGGATCACGGAATAGATTGAAAAGAAACGGCTTTACGGCCTTCAGGTTGTCGGGCCCGCCGAGATTGAACAGGACGACCGCGAGTTTCGTCACGCCCTCGTGGCTTCCTGGGCGGCCATCGCCGGCTTGCCTGTGACCCGCTCGACGACACGTGCGATGTGGGCGATCGGTGTGTCCGGCATCACCCCGTGGCCAAGGTTGAAGATATACGGACCGTCGCTCCACTGGGCGAGCAGGCCCTCAACCCGAGCATCCAGCGCCGGGCCGCCAGCC
>DASXKT010000037.1:0-5561 GCA_036496685.1 Phenylobacterium sp. | reverse complement strand
TAGAATAGGGCGAAACCGACGGGGGGCCGAAGAGAAGGGCTTACCGTCATGATTGCGCAGAAAAATCTGCTGTTTTCCGCCGTCGCAGGTGTTGTCGCCGCAATGAGCTTGTCAGTAGCGGCGCAAGGCCAGACTACCCCCGTGGCTGAGGGAGACTCTTGGGATACCGGAGCCGGGACCAGGGTGACGGCCGTCTCCGACCCGGCGATCTTCGCCAATGGGGTCGACACCGGCGTCCTCAGTGGGGTTGGCAACGGCATCGTCGTGACGCTCACGGAGCCCGGGAGCGGCGACATTAGCGACTACATCTACTCATTCGGCGCTGCTGGAACGGCGCCTCACATCTGGTTCCTTTCCGACACGCAGTCGAAGGCCAGCCTTCCGCCCCAACTGCAAAACATCACTCTTACGACGACCTCCATGGTGGAGACGGGGTCGGTCCAGGATCTGTCGAACGTGTTTGGCACGCCGTTCCGGGTCATCAGCGACCTTGACCCAGTTCCGGAGCCCGCCGCCTGGGCCATGATGATCCTCGGCTTTGGGATGGCCGGGGCGGTGTTGCGCAGGCAAAGGTCCGGGCTCGCTTCCAACGTCCAATAGAGCGAGCCAAACAGAAAGATCGAAGGTGCGCTTTCCGGACGGGCGTCCGAGCGCTAGGGACCGAGGATGCCCGTCGTCGACCTCACTGAGCTCCCTGCCCTCCTGCCGCGCCATGCGCCGATCGTCGGCCTGGACCTGGGGGAAAAGACCATCGGGGTCGCCGTCTCCGACGCCACGCTGACGGTGGCGAGCCCGCTGGAGCTAATCCGCAAGACCAAGTTCACCGACGACGCAGCGGCGCTCTTCAAGCTGATGGAGAGCCGGGGCGCCGGTGGCATCGTCATCGGCCTGCCGGTCAACATGGACGGGACCGAGGGACCACGCTGCCAGTCGAGCCGGGCGTTTGGGCGCAACCTGCTGCGCCTGCGTGACATCCCCATCGCCTTCTGGGACGAGCGGATGAGCTCGATGGCGGTCAATCGCGTGCTGATCAATGAGGCCGACGTCACCCGGGCGCGGCGCGCCGATCTTGTGGACAAGATGGCAGCGGCCTGGATTCTGCAGGGGGCGCTGGAGCGCCTGCGCTCGGCCAGCGCCTAGGCGGCTTGACTCCGTACTGCGGTACGGAGGCTACCAGGGCCTTCGATGCGAAGGAGGCGACCGAGCATGATCCAGCGCCGCACCATCGGACGCCTGGCCCGCGAGGTGGGCGTAGGTGTCGAGACCATCCGCTTCTATGAACGCCGCGGCGTGTTGCCGCGGCCGGCCCGCCCGGCCGACGGGGGCTACCGCCACTACGACGATGAAGCCGTGCGGATACTCCGATACGTCCGGCTGGCGCAGGGCCTCGGATTCACTCTGAAGGACGTGGAGCACCTCCTCGGCCGCGTCGGCGACGGCCCAGGCGCGTTCTGCGCCGCCGTGCGGGAGACGGCGGAGACCAAGCTGACCGGGGTCCGCGCCGAACTTCGCGCGCTCGCCGAACAGCAGACGAGGCTCGAGACCTTCCTCACCGGTTGCCGCGCGAGAGCGGCCACGGGGACCTGTCCGGTTTTGGCCGACTTCCCCTCGCACGGTAGAGGCAGCCATGTCGCCCGCGCTTAGAGGCGCGTTCGCGGCCCTGGCTGTCGCTGCGTTCGCTGCGAGCACTGCAGCGGCGCCGGACCCTGCGGCCGAGGTCCTCCAGCAGGGCTATGTGCAGGCCTGGAATCGAGCCGATGCGGCCTCCATTGCGGCCTTTTTCGCCCCCGACGGCGACTTCACCAACCCGACCGGTTTCCACGCGCAGGGGCGCGCCGACATCGCGGCGTTCTACGCCCAGGCTTTCGCCATGGGCTATGCGGGCAGCCAAGGGGGTTTTGAAACGCTGCGGACGCGGCTCGTCGCCCCCGGCGTGCTAGTCGTGGACGGTCAGTGGTCCATCCGCGGCGCGCGGACCCCCGAAGGCAGCGCCCGGACGCCGGAACAGGGCCTCGCCACCGCCGTACTGGTCCGTGAGGGACGCAGCTGGCGGATCGCCGCCCTGCGTGAGCAGCAATCGCCAGGCGGCTAACGCCTAGAGCCCGCTGGCGAACATGTCGATCTTGCCGATCTGGACGCCCTTCGACCGTAGAATCCCGTAGGCGGTCGACAGATGGAAATAGAGGTTGGTGGTCGCAAAGACGGTCAGCCACTGAGCCGAGGGCAGCGTCGGCTCCATCCCCGTGCCGATCTGCACGGTCAGCGGGACGTCGTCGCGGCCGGCGAACTGTTCGGGCTTGAGGGCCGCGAGGTAGGTCTTGGCCTCGGCGATGGCCGCCTTGAAGCCGGCGAGGTCGAGATCGACGCTGACGTCGGCGGGCAGCGGCAGGCCCGCGGCGCGCGCCGTCCACTGCCGGGAGAAGTTGCAGACGACCATCGCCTGGAAGCGCAGCGGCTGCATGTCCTCGATCAGCCGCCAGTCGAGCATGTCGGCCTCGGAGACACCCTGCGCCTTCGCGTGCTCGGCGCCCTTGGTGAGCAGGTGGTCGAGGGTCGCGACCTGGCGCGAGAAGAGGTCCACGAAGGTGAAGAGGCTGACGGTCACGTGTTTCCCCCGGTCTGGTTGCAGGCTGATATGGGACGGGAATCGGCTGGCGCAAAGCGGGCGCTTCCCATCCCGGTCGGCGGGCTCTAAGACGACCCTTTAATGACTACGGCCCCGCCCGGTTTGAACGAGGTCCTGCAAAGGACCTTCTCCTTTCCCAAACGCCATTTCCTTTCCGCGACCGACCTCAACGAGGTCGAGGTCGCCAACCTGCTCGACCTGGCCGATGGGTTCGTCAGCCTGAACCGGCAGACCTCGAAGAAGCTCGACCTGCTGAAAGGTCGAACGCTGATGAACCTGTTCTTCGAGAACTCGACGCGGACCCAGAGCTCTTTCGAGCTGGCCGGCAAGCGGCTAGGCGCCGATGTGGTCAACATGAGCCCGCGCTCTTCGTCGATCGCCAAGGGCGAGACGCTGATCGACACCGCGGTCACCCTGAACGCCATGCAGCCGGACCTGCTGGTAGTGCGTCACTCGTCCTCGGGGGCCGCCAGCCTGCTCTCGCAGAAGGTCAGTTGCTCGGTGATCAACGCCGGGGACGGGCAACACGAGCATCCGACCCAGGCCCTGCTCGACGCTCTGTCGATGCGACGGGCGTTCGGTCGCATCGCGGGGCTGAAGGTGGCGATCTGCGGTGATGTCCTGCACAGCCGGGTGGCGCGCTCCAACGTGGCGCTCCTGCAGATGCTGGGCGCCGAGGTCCGGCTGGTCGGTCCGCCGACCCTGATGCCGGCGCAAGCTGACCGCTGGAACGTCGCCATCCACCACCGCATGCGCGAAGGCATCGCCGGCTGCGACGTCGTGATGATGCTGCGCCTGCAGCTCGAGCGGATGGACGGGGTCATGGCGCCCTCGCAAAGGGAGTACTTCCGCTTCTTCGGCCTCGACCGCGAGAAGCTCGCCTTCGCCGCGCCGCATGTGCGCGTGATGCACCCCGGGCCGATGAACCGCGGCGTCGAGATCGACTCAGACGTCGCCGACGACCTGTCGGTCAGCCTGATCCAGGACCAGGTCGAGATGGGCGTCGCCGCGCGGATGGCGGTGCTGACCTCACTCGCCGCACGCCTCGAGAACGAACGATGAGCGGCCCCTTGAAGGCCACGAGGCCTATCGCCTTCACCAACGTGCGGCTGGTGGATCCGGCCAGCGGCTACGATGGGCCAGGGGCGCTGATCGTCACCGAAGGGGTCATCGCCGACATGGCGAAGGGCGGCGACCTCGGATCACTCTCCAAGGACGTCGAGGTGATCGACGGCAAGGGCGCGATGCTCTTGCCAGGCCTGGTGGACATCCGGGTCAAGACCGGCGAGCCCGGGACCGAGACCAAAGAGACGCTGAAGTCCGCGGCCCGAGCGGCGGCCGCCGGTGGTGTCACCTCGATCGTCCTGCAGCCGGATACCGACCCGGTGATCGACGAACCCTCGGTCGTCGATTTCATCCTGCGCCGGGCCCGCGACATCGAGCTGGTCAAGGTCCACGTGGCCGGCGCGGCGACCAAGGGCGCGCGTGGCGAGCGGATGGCCGAGATCGGCCTGATGGCCGAGGCCGGCTGCCTCTACATCTCCGACGCCGACCGCCCGATCGTCGATTCGAAGGTGATGCGGCGGGTGCTGTCCTACGCCAAGGCGTTCGGCGTACTGGTGGCCCACCGGCCGGCAGACCCCTGGCTTTCGGCGGGTGCGGCGGCCAGCGAAGGCGAGTTCGCCTCGCGGATGGGGCTGCCCAGCGTCCCAGCGATCGCCGAGAAGATCATGCTGGAGCGGGACCTGGCGCTAGTTGAACTGACCGGCTCCCGCCTTCTGGTCGACCAGGTGACCACAGCCGAGGCGCTGGTGAGCCTGAAGCGGGCCCGCGACAAGGGCCTGCCGGTGACCGCCACCACGTCGATCAACCACCTGTCGTTCAACGAAATCGACATCGGCGACTACCGCACCTTCTGCAAGCTCGACCCGCCGCTCCGCAGCGAGGACGATCGCCAGGCAGTGATCGAGGCGGTGGCGACCGGTCTGATCCAGGTGGTGGTGTCGGCGCACGCGCCGGCGCCGGCCGAAGATAAGCGGCTGCCCTACGACGAGGCGGCCCCCGGGGCGGTGGGCTTGCAGACCCTGCTGCCGGCGCTGCTAACCTTCCATCACGAGGACCGCATCCCGCTGATCGACCTGATCCGGACGGTGACCTCCGCGCCGGCCGACCTGCTGGGGCTGGAGGCAGGCCGCCTGGCCAAGGGCGCGCCGGCCGACCTTGTGCTCTGCAATCTCAATGCGCCCCTGATGATCGTCGCCGACCAGTTGATCTCGAAATCCAAGAACTCGCCGTTCGACGGCCGGCGGCTGCAGGGCAAGGTGCTGCGGACTGTCGTCGACGGACGGACGGTGTTCGAGGCGTGAGATGCCGATCGTCGACGCCCTGAAGGCGCTCGGGAACGACCGTCGCCTGCTGATCCTGGACTGGCTGAAGGACCCGCGGGCGCACTTTCGCGAACAGGTGGACGGCGATCTGGTGGACGACGGCGTCTGCGGCGTGCTGATCGCCGAGAAGCTCCAGGTCAGCCAGCCGACCCTCAGCGAGCACATGCGCATCCTGGTTCAGGCCGAATTGGTCACCGCCAAGCGCATCAAGCAGTGGACGTTCTACCGCCGCAACGAACCGAAGATCGCCGCGTTGAAGGCCGCCTTCTCGACCGAGGTCTAGGCGCCAGGGGCGGCGGCGGGCTACGACTCCACGCCAAGGGGAGCGTCCATGTTCGAAGGCTTGAGCACCATCCAGATCGCCGCGGCGCTGATCGGCGGCTACCTGCTGGGGTCGATCCCATTCGGGGTGATCGTCATGAAGGCGGCCGGCGCCGGTGACCCGCGGGCCATCGGTTCCGGCAACATCGGGGCGACCAATGTGCTTCGGAGCGGGCGGCGGGATCTGGCGGCGCTGACCCTGCTAGGCGACGGCGGCAAGGGCGCGG
>DASXKT010000036.1:0-6532 GCA_036496685.1 Phenylobacterium sp. | reverse complement strand
CCAGACGTGATCGGCCTTGGGATCAGGCGGCGGTGCGGGGCCGAACTGGGCGAAGTAGGCCTGGGCCTTCTGGGTCCAGGCGTCGGACTGTGGAGAAGTCCCAAAGAGCGCCATCAGCGGCGGCGTGGCGAGATTCGCGGCGTCCGCAGGCTGGGCCTGGGCCGCCTCGACGGCGCTGTGCACGTCGACCTGGGCCTGCAGGTTGGCGCGGTAGCTGTCGACCGAGGCGAAGGCCGGCGCGGAAGTCGGCGTTCCTGCCGCCGTCTGGGCCTGCAGATTGATCGCGCCCAGGTAGATCTCCTGCTCGCGCGCCGAGAAGCCGTTGAACACGGTGAGCGCGTCCTGCAGCGACTTGGCCGTGGCGGTGTCGTGCGCGTCCAGCATGCGGCTGTTCACGGCGTCGAGCAGATGCTGCTGCTGTCTGGCGAAGGCGGAATCGTACAGCGCTGCGCCGGCGACGATCGTCGTCGTCAGGTCCTTCGGCGCGTCGAAGTTCGCGCCGTTGGCCACGAAGCCGCTAAGGAGCGCAAAGGCGCTGAGCTGGTCGGCGACGGCGACCTTGCCGGTGGTGTCGTTCAAGAGGTCGGCGGCATGCATCAAGGCTGCGCTGTCGGGTGCGGCCGGACCGTCGGCGGGCGGCGTCGCCTGCCCCGCCAGCACCTGCTGCGCCGCAGGGGAAAGCGACACCGAATCCATAGCGTCGAGCGCCGGATCAGAGGATGGCGTCGCGCCCGGCGGCGAGGCGCCCGCAGGCTTGACCTCAGCGCCGAAGATCTGTGCCGATGGGTCGGCGCCGGTGGTGGTCACGAGCATTGTATGGGTCCCCGCGGCACCGTGGTTCCGAAGGGCTTAACTCGCAATGAACGCGTTCGTCGAACCCGTTACGAATCTACGGCAGCGCGGCCTCGAACTGTTCGGCGATCCAATCGGACTGGGCGTCGGTGAGGATCAGCGGCGGAGCGATGCGGATGGTGTGCTCGTGGGTCTCCTTTGCCAGCAGGCCGCGGAGTTGCAGGGCTTCGCAGACGCGGCGCGCGCCGCCGGCATCCGGTCGTAGTTCGACGGCGATCATCAGGCCGCGGCCGCGGACCTCCTTCACGCTATCGGCGCGGATGGATGACAGCGAGGCCTTCAGCCGCTCGCCGACGCGGGCGGCGTTCTCGATCATGCCCTCCTCGACCAGCACCTTGAGCGCCGCCCGGGCCACGGCGCAGGCCAGAGGATTGCCGCCGAAGGTCGAGCCGTGCTCGCCGGGATGCAGAACGCTCATCACCTCTGAGTTCGAGAGCACGGCAGATACCGGATAGAAGCCGCCGGAGAGCGCCTTGCCGATCAAGGTAAGGTCCGCCTCGATGCCCTCGTGCTCCTCCGCCAGCAGCTTGCCGGTGCGGCCGAGCCCGGTCTGAATCTCGTCGAGGATCAGGATCACCTCGTGCTTGGTGCAAAGCTCGCGCGCCTGTTTCAGGTAGCCTGCAGGCGGAATGATCACGCCGGCCTCGCCCTGGATCGGCTCGACCAGGAAGGCCACGGTGTTGGGCCCGATGGCGGCCTCCAGCGCCGCGGCGTCGCCATAGGGCACGACCTTGAAGCCGGGTGCGAAGGGACCGAAGCCGCCGCGCGACTGCGGGTCTGTGGAGAAGCCGACGATGGCGACCGTTCGACCGTGGAAGTTGTCGGCGGCGACGATGATTTCCGCCTGGCCCTCGGGCACGCCCTTGACCTCGTAGCCCCACTTGCGGGCGACCTTGATGGCGCTCTCAACGGCCTCGGCGCCTGAGTTCATCGGCAACGCCTTGTGCGACCCGGTGAGCGCGCAGAGCTCCTCGTAGAAGGGCGCCAGCTGGTCGTTGCGGAACGCGCGGGAGGTCAGCGTCAGCCGGCCGGCCTGCTCGACCATGGCCGCCAGGATCTTCGGATGGCAGTGACCCTGGTTGACCGCCGAATAGGCCGAAAGGCAGTCGAGGTAGCGGCGGCCCTCTACGTCCCAGACGTAGACGCCCTCGCCCCGGGTCAGCACGACGTCCAGCGGCTTGTAGTTCTTCGCGCCGTAGAGCGTCTCCAGCGCGATCAGGTCGGCGGTCAGGCTGCGTTGCAGGGCGATGTCGTTCATCGGAGGCTCCCTATTCGGCGGCGACGATGGCGGCGCGCGGCACGCGTGTTCGGTCGAGGCGCAGGGTCATGCAGTAGGCCGCGCCCCCGGATAGGATGAAGGGATCGAGGTCGAGCTCGGTCAGGGCGTAGCCGCGCGCCGTGAGCTTGGCGCGCAGCGAGGCGGGCGCGCGGGCCATGATGATCCGGGCGTCGAGGTTGACGGCGTTGACGCAGAAGGCGGCCGCCTCCTCGTCGCTGGCCTCGATGCGCTGATCCTGAGGGACACGCTCGCGGATCGCCGCCTGGGCTGCGGGCGTGAAGGCCGCCGGGTAGTAGAGCAGCTTGCCTCCGGCCAGCGGGCAGAAGCAGGTGTCGAGGTGATAGAAGCGGTCCGAGGCGAGCTCCAGGCCGACGACCTCCTCCCCGAAGGTCCGGGCGATCGCGCCGACCGAGGACTTGCTGGAACGCGGCCCGAAGCCGGCCCAGAACAGGCGTCGGTCGGCGTCCCAGATGCAATCGCCCGCGCCCTCCTGGAAAACGCCGTTGGGCAGGTCGACGATCTCCTGGATCAGGCCGCGGGTCTTCAGGCGGGCGAAGACCGTACGGAAGACCGCCTCCTCCCCTTGGCGCTCTGAGTGGCGGAAGCGGGCGAGCAACACGCGGCCGTCCAGCACGATCGCGGCGTTGGCGGGGAAGACCAGGTCGGGTAGCCCGCGCACAGCTTCAATGGTCTCGACCCGGGCGCCGGCGGCCTGAAGCGCAGCCTTGAGGCTCGCCGACGCGGTCTTGGCCGCGACGGCGTGTTCAGGCCGCCAGGCCGTGGGCTGCATCCACGGATTGATCCGGTAGCGGACGTCGAAACAGTCCGGATCGGTCATCAGGAAGATCGGCATGCCGGACCTCGATGGCTGTCATCGTCGGTCAGGATGTCGCGGGGGGCTGCTAGCGAATAGCAGACAAGTTGCTAAATTCGTCGGAATTTCTGGCGATCTGATAGCTGAGGGTGGCGATATGCTGGATGACCTCGACCGCCGACTGCTCGCGCTGCTGCGCGCCGATTCGCGGACGCCAGTGGCCTCGCTGGCGGCCAGGCTGAAGGTCTCCCGCGGGACGGTGCAGAACCGGATCGCCAAGATGCTTGGGCCCGAGGGCGCGATCCAGAGTTTCACCGTCCGCACCCGTCCGGAGATGGAGGCCAGCCGCGTGCGGGCGATCATGACTATCGCCATCGAGGGCGAGCGCTCCGGAGCGGTGGTCAAGGCGCTGCGCGGCTTTCCGGAAGTCGACAAGGTGCACACCACGAACGGCCGCTGGGACCTGATCGCCGAGCTGGACACTGAAAACCTCGCCCAGTTCAGCCGCACCCTGGACCAGATCCGCCTAATCGACGGCATCGCCTCCACCGAGACCTCGATCCTGCTGGCCACGCAGAAGATGTGAGGTCCGGCGCGGGCAGGATTTGTCGTGGACAACGTCCTCCCGCTCCCAGGGTGGATGGACTATGTGAATTCCCATGAACGCGCCCTTCAAGACTGACGCCCTGCCGCAGTGGAATCTCGGCGACCTCTATGCCGGCCGGGACGATCCGAGGATCGAAGCCGACATCGCCGGCGCCAAGGCGGCCAACGATGCGCTGGTGGCGCTGAAGGGCCGGTTCGTCGCCAGCCGCGGCGACGCGCGCCTGCTGGGCGAGCTGCTCGACCAGGGCATCAAGCTCTACGAGGCAGCGACCAACGGGCTCTGGAGCGTTGGGGCCTACGCAGGCCTGGCGTCGTCGACCGCCAGGGACAACCCGGCCTGGGCCAAGTTCGAGGCGGACCTTCGCGCGCGCTCCTCGCAGATCGCCGCCGAGAGCCTGTTCTTCACGCTGGAGATCAACGAGCTCGACGACAACGAGATCGAGGCGGCGTTCCGTGCGCACAAGCCGGCCGCACGCTGGCGGCCGTGGATCCGCCGCGTGCGGCTGTCGCGTCCACACGAGCTGTCGCCCGACCTCGAGCGGATGCTGATCGACCGCGGGCCAGCGGTCGCCAACTGGAGCCGGCTCTCCGAGGAAACACTGGCCGCGCTGACCGCCAAGGTGGGGCGCGAGACCCTGACGCTGTCCGAGGTCCTCAACCGCCTGTCGGATCCGGACGGGACGCGGCGCAAACAAGCGGCGCAGGGCCTTGCCAAGGCGCTGGAGCAGCGGACCTCGACACTGGCGCTCTGCCTCAACACCCTGGCCTTCGAGAAGCAGGTGGAGGACCGCTGGCGGAAGTATCCCGACCCGGCCGCCTCACGTCACATCGCCAACGAGGTCCACGCTGACGCCGTGGCGGCGCTCGAGGCCGCGGTGGTCGACGCCTATGAGCCGGTCAGCCACCGCTATTACCGGCTGAAGGCCGGGGCCATGGGTCGCGACGTGCTCGACCAGTGGGATCGCAACGCCCCCCTCGACACCGCCCAGCCCAAGACCTACGCCTGGGACGAGGCCAGGGGGATGGTGCTGGAAAGCTTCGCAGCCCTGGCCCCCAAGTTCGCCGACACGGCCCAGACCTTCTTCACCCATCCGTGGATCGACGCGAAGCCGCGGCCAGGCAAGCAGTCGGGCGCCTATTCGCACCCGGTGACGGCTGAGCGGCACCCCTACGTCTTCCTGAACTACATGGGCGAGCGGCGGGACGTGCTGACGCTGGCCCACGAGCTCGGCCACGCCGTGCACCAGACGCTCTGCGCGCCGCTGGGCACCCTGCTCGCCGACACCCCGCTGACCCTCGCCGAGACCGCCTCGATCTTCGGCGAGGGCCTGGTGTTCGAGCGCCTGCTGGCCAACGCCTCAAAGGCGGAGCGCCGAGGCCTGCTGGCCGGCAAGATCGAGGACGGGATCAACACCGTGGTCCGCCAGATCGCCTTCCACCGCTTCGAGACCCGCTTCCATGCCGCACGGCTGGAGGGCGAGGTTTCGGCCGACGAGATCGGCTCGATCTGGATGGAGGAGATGGGCGCGAGCCTGGGCCCGGCGATCAGGCTCAACAAGGGTTACGAGCACTACTGGGCCTATGTCAGCCACTTCGTCCACGCGCCGTTCTACGTCTACGCCTACGCGTTCGGGGACCTGCTGGTCCGGGGCCTGATGGAGAAGCGCCGCGAGGACCCGGCGGTCTTCGCGCCTCTCTACGAAGACCTGCTGGCCGCCGGCGGCACCCGAACCTACGTCGAGGCGCTGGCGCCGTTCGGGCTGAACCCACGCGAGAAGGCTTTTTGGGCCGCGGGGATGAAGCAGATGGAACGCCTGGTGGACGAGTTCGAGGCGTTGGTCTGAAGCTCTGCAGGCTCAGAAGACGACCCTGGCGCCCAGGTTCCAGCGCAGGCCGGTGAAGCCGGCGTCGCCCAGGCGCTGCTGGTAGGAGACCTCGCCGTAGACGGCGACATGGCTTGAGATGTTGCCCGTCGCACCAGCGCTGAACTCGGCGCCCGTGCCGAGCCGCCCGGTGGGGAACTGCACCCCGCCGATGAGGACGTCGGCCCCCTGACTGAAGGCGTGCAGGACGTCAGCTTTCAGGTAGGGCGTTACGACGGACCCATCCTGCCACGCGGTCTCGCGCGCGATGCGCACGCCCAGCCGCCCCACGGTCAGGCTTGGCGTTCCCAGGTCGATGTCGATCCCGTCGGTGTCGACGCGATGGGCGAAGTCCAGGTGTTGGTATGTGAACTGGGCCTGCGGCTCGATGATCGTCCGATGGCCCACGGCGAAAGGATAGCCACCCTCCAGCGAGAGCGACAGGCTCGTCGCGTGAAGGTCGACGACCTTGCCGCGCGCGTCGGTGGTGACGTCGCCACTGTGGGTCCCGAAGAAGCCGACCGCATCAACATACCAGCGGCCGTTGGCGGCCTGATAGGTCGCGGTCAGGGCCCCGCTGACGTCGTGATAGTGGCTGCGGCTGGGGCCATCCACCGGGCTGAGATGCGATGTCGTCTCGCCATAGGAGAGGGCGCCCCCCAGCCGTAGGCTGCCCGTAGCGTCGTCGAGCCGAAGCCAGTTGCCGCCGACCTGCAGGGCCCAGGCATCGACCGGGAAGTCGAAGCCGTCCTCGGTGAACGACAGGTTCGGGCGATACGTCATGTCGGCGCCGACGATCCGGGCGAAGACCTCCGGATGGTCCCCGTCGCGCCCGCTCAGGCGGTCCTCGCGAATCTCGCCCAGGCGGCGGTGCAGCGACTCCAGCATCATGAAGTCGACACCGAAGAAGGCCACCGGGGCAACGAGATAGGACGCAACCTGCGGCGCGAGCTCCGGCCGGCTGGGTTCGCCCCCGTCGGGCGGCTCTGGCAACTCGTTCCCCGGCGGAACCGGAGTTGGGGTCGGCGTGGGGGTTGGAGTCGGCGTTGGAGTGGGAGTTGGGGTGGGCGTTGGAGTTGGAGTGGGGGTTGGAGTTGGGGTGGGCGTTGGAGTTGGAGT
>DASXKT010000035.1:0-3271 GCA_036496685.1 Phenylobacterium sp. | reverse complement strand
CGGCACAGCGCGACCGCGGCGGCGTCCATCACCTTGAGGTCGTCGCTGAGCACCTTGCCGAAGCTCAGCGTTTCGTAGCGCTTGGCGTCTTTCACCTTCTTCGGGTCGGCGGTGTAGACCCCGTCGACGCTGGTGCCCTTTAGCAGCACATCACAGCCCATCTCCGCGGCGCGCAGGGCAGCGCCCGAGTCGGTGGTGAAGAACGGCGCGCCGACTCCGGCGGCGAAGATCACCACGCGGCCCTTCTCCAGATGGCGCAGGGCGCGGCGGCGGATATACGGTTCGCAGACCGCCTCCATCGGGATCGCCGACTGCACGCGGGTATAGACGCCGATCTTCTCCAGCGCCGCCTGCACGGCCAGCGCGTTCATGACGGTGGCCAGCATGCCCATGTAGTCGGCGCTGGCGCGTTCCATGCCGGCCTCAGCCAGCGCCGCGCCGCGAAAGATGTTGCCGCCGCCGACCACGACGCAGACCTCGATGCCGGCCCGGGCGACCTCAGCGATCTCCTCGGCCACCGCCTGCAGAGTCTTTGGGTCGATACCGAACCCCTCGCCGCCGACTCCCGCCTCTCCCGAAAGCTTCAGGAGGATGCGTTTGTAGCGCGGCTGGGCGTCGGGCATGGGCGCAGTCCCAAGTTCTTGAAACCAGGTTTCGAACGCAACATAGACCAAGGGCGCGGCGCGCGTCGAACGCACCGCGCCCCCGGAATTAGAGTCGGCGGAAAGCTTAGCTCTGGCCGGACATGGCCGCCACTTCGGCGGCGAAGTCGAGGCCCTCGGCCTTCTCCACGCCTTCGCCCAGCTGGAAGCGCACGAAGCCCTTCAGCGTGACGGGCGAGCCCGCCTGCTTGGCGGTCTCGGCGACCAGTTGCTCGATGGTCTGATCCGGGTTCATCACGAAGGGCTGCTTCAGGAGCACGACCTCTTCCTGCCACTTGCGGATTCGGCCTTCGATCATCTTCTCGACCACGCCGATCGGCTTGCCGCTTTCCAGCGCCTGCTCGGTCAGGAATTTCTTTTCCTTCTCGACGGCGGCCGGATCGAGGTCGTCGGTCGACAGCGCCAGCGGCGGCATGGGCGTGCCGGCGACGTGCATGGCGATCTTGCGACCAACTTCCTTCAGCGTGCCCTGATCACCCGCACCTTCCAGCGCGACGATCACGCCCAGGCGGCCAACGCCGTCGCCCTGCGCGTTGTGCAGGTAGAGGGCCACAGCGCCCTGGTCCACCGACAGACGGGCCGAGCGGCGCAGGCGCATGTTCTCGCCGATCGTGGCGATCATGTTGGTGACCATGTCATTCACGGTCTCGCCCTTTGTCGTCTTGGCCGCCAAGATGGCGTCGACGCCCTCCACGGTCAGAGCGACGTCGGCGATCTCGCGCGCCGAAGCCTGGAAGGTGTCGTTCTTGCCGACGAAATCGGTCTCGGCGTTCAGCTCGACGAGCGCACCGGTCTTGCCGTCGGCGCTCAGCTTGCCGGCCACCAGGCCTTCAGCCGCGGCGCGGCCCGACTTCTTCTCGGCCTTCGACAGGCCCTTCTTGCGCAGCAGTTCCATGGCGGCTTCCATGTCGCCGCCGGTCTCTTGCAAGGCGTTCTTGCAGTCCATCATGCCAACGCCGGACTTTTCGCGCAGGTCCTTGACCAGCGCAGCGGTGATCTCCGCCATGGTCAGCTCCTTCAAAGCTATAGAGGTCGGGCGGACTCCTCGCGGAATCCGCCCTTTAAAGGGGTTAGTCGGTCAGTGAGACGCTTTAAGCGTCTCAGCTGGCCTGTTCTTCGCTCGGCTGCTCAGAGACGGCTTCCGCCTCGGCGTCGACGCCGGGCGCTTGCTCGTCCGGGGTCGGCTCGGCGGCGGCTTCGGCAACCGGCTCGGCAGCCACGGGCTCGGCGGCCGCAGGCTCAGCCTTGGCCTTCTTCGGCTTGGCTTCCGCGGCCGGTTCGACGGTCCGCGCCAGCGCCGGCTCCACCGGAGCCTCCGCAGCGCCGAGGTCGACGCCCGCGGCCGATTGGCCGGCGGCCAGGCCGTCGAGGATCGAGTCGGCCATCAGGTCGCAATAGAGCTGGATGGCGCGCGCGGCGTCATCGTTGCCCGGGATCGGGAAGGTGATGCCGTCCGGGTTGCAGTTGGTGTCCAGGATCGCAATCACCGGGATGTTGAGCTTGCGCGCCTCCTGGATGGCGATGGCTTCCTTGTTGGTGTCGATCACGAACATCAGGTCGGGAATGCCGCCCATGTCCTTGATGCCGCCCAGGCTGAGCTCGAGCTTGTCGCGCTCGCGGGTGAGCTGCAATAGCTCCTTCTTGGTGCGGCCGCTGTCGGTTTCCAGGACGCCTTCCAGTTCGCGCAGGCGCGCGATCGAACCCGACACGGTGCGCCAGTTGGTGAGCGTGCCGCCCAGCCAGCGGTGGTTCACGTAGTACTGGGCACAGCGACGCGCGGCGGTGGCGATCGGCTCGGAGGCCTGGCGCTTGGTGCCGACGAACAGGATCCGTCCGCCGCCGGCGGCGACTTCGCGCACCTTGACCAGGGCCTGGTGCAGCAGCGGGATCGACTGCGACAGATCAATGATGTGGATGTTGGAGCGGCTGCCGAAGATGTAGCGCTCCATCTTCGGATTCCAGCGGTGGGTCTGGTGGCCGAAGTGGGCGCCCGCTTCGAGGAGCTGGCGCATAGAGAATTCGGGCAGTGCCATAGGTCTTGTCGTCCTTTATCCGGTTGGACCTCCGCAGGCACCCTCTCGGGGAGAGGACCGGAATGGAAGCGGACGGGATGTCTCCCCGCCACGTCGCCAAACGCCTGCGTGTGGATTGAAGGCGGCCACTTAAGGGGTCGGAGCCGAAAAATCAACCGTGCCGCCTCAGAGGCGAATGCTGTTGAAGCTTAACCTTCGGCCGTTAGCGTTCGCGCCGGTTCTTTGGAGAGTACATCGATGCGACAGCTTCTGGCCGTTGTGGCCGCGTTCAGCCTCATCTCCGTCGCGGCGCAGGCGCAGATCAAGCCGGTGGCTCCCATCCCCGGAATACCGCCGATCGGACCGGCCAAGCCGCCGGTCTTCAAGCCATATGAGCCGCCCAAGCTGCCGCGCGTCTACGACAATGGCCCGTTCTCGCCGGTCGGCGAGGCGAAGCGGGAGCGACGGGCCAACGCGCCTCCGCGCGACGGACCGTTCTCGCCGGAGGGCGAGGCGCGCCGGCGCCGCGAGGAAGCCCAGCGCTACCACCCCTTCTAGGCGGCTCGCCTAGAGGTCCTCGACGAAGACCACACCGGG
>DASXKT010000034.1:0-23981 GCA_036496685.1 Phenylobacterium sp. | reverse complement strand
CGACAGGGCCACGGGCCGATCTATCCCCGATCGTCAGCCGATCTATGGCCGATCTGAACACGGAACATGGTTACACGAACCTCTAGCGTGGCGCCGAAGCTGTGCTAGCGTGACCCTCACGAGGGGGGAGTGAGCGTAATGGATCTCGCTGGGGAGGCGACGTTCCATCTGGGCGTGCTCGAAGTGTCGCCGCCGACGTGCCAGGTCACATGGCCGACCGGGCGCCAGGTTCTGCAGCCGCGCGTCATGCAAGCGCTGGTCGTCCTGGCACGGGCGCGGGGCGGTGTCGTGTCGCGCGAGATGCTGATCGCCTAGTGCTGGGATGGCCGCATCGTCGGCGAAGACGCCATCACCCGCGTCATGGTGCAACTTCGCAGGCTCGCCCAGGGCCTGCATGGCCTTGGCTACACGCTCGAGACGATTCCCCGCGTGGGCTACCGATTGGCGGCGGCGGATCCGTCCGGCGCCACGAACAAAGGGCAGCGCAAGCCGACGGCGGTGGGCCGTCGGGCCGTGCTGGCTGGCGGCGCGATGGCCATATCGGTGGCGGCGGCCGGCGGCGCATTGCTGCTGCGCCAACGGTGGCGCGCGCCGGCGCTCGAGCCGCTGACCCTGGCGGTCCTGCCGTTCAGCAACCTGAGCAACGATCCGAAGGCCGCCTACTTGGCCCAGGGCTCTGCGCGCGCGGTGCGCGACGCGCTCTGCCGGGTCGGCGGCCTGCGGGTCATCGCCGACACTTCATCCTTTCCGCTGGCCGATGAGAAGCTGACCCAGACCGAGTTCGCCCGGCGTCTCGGGGCCGATCTGCTGCTCGACGGGGCGGTGGCCGAGAACTCAGGCGCGGTACGAATCAGCCTGGAACTGGTTGATCCCAAGACCAGCCTGCAGGTCTGGAGCCGGACGCAGGACGGCAACGTTGACGACCTCTTCCGGCTCCTCGACGCCACCTCGGCGTCGGCCCTCGAAGCACTGGCCGGCCGCATCGGCCCCGACCGTCTCCAGACGCCGCCAGCCTCGCGCCCGCGCGACCCGGCGGTCTTCCGCAACGTGCTGGAGGCCAACGACCTCCTGGAGAAGAGCCGGACGCTGCGTATGGTCGGGCGCGACAGCGACGGACTCGATGCGGCCGATCGGGCCTGGGACCTGGCTCAGGCCGCGCTGCGGATCGACCCGGGCGATGTCGGTGCGCTGTTGGTCCTGGCCAACCTCACCCGGAACGGCTGGACCCGCGCGCTCGCCGCCGAACCGGCGACGATCGCCGAGCGCGCCTCAGCCGCGGCCGAGGTCATCCGCCGCGCCCTGGTCTCCGACCCCAACGACCCAGCCGCGTTGACGGCGCTTGGCGACTACTACCGTCGCTTCGAGTGGCGTTGGACCGAGGTCGAGAACCTGTTCCGCCGGGCGATCGCCGCCAACCCCAGCCTGACGGAAGCCCATTGGGCCTACGGCTACGAGTTGGGCGAACTCGGCCGGAGCAAGGAAGGCCTGGTCCATGCCCGAGAGGTGTTCCGGCTTGACCCGGAAAATCCCTATCGGCGGGTGGCGCTGCCGCGGCTGCTCTACATAGCCGGAGATCGGGACGCCGCGCTCAAGCGCTACGACGTGGAACTGTCGGAAAGCCCCACCAACGCGTTCCTGATCCGCGAGGTCTACCTGATGCACCTGGCGGAGGCCAATGCGGGGGCGCTTCGCCGGCTCGGGGCCAAGGTGACGAACGAGCTCTGGCGCGGCCGCCAGGCGCCGCCGCCTATCGCCGCCTTGGTCGCCCGCATCGACGCCGCCGTCGAGGCCCTGCGCGGCCGACCCGCGAAGCTGCTCGGGATGGTCGACGCCGACGTAGCCGCCTTCGATACCGCCGGCAGTCGTGTGGCCGCTACCCAGCAGGGCCGGGCCAGCGTCGACCTGCTGTTCATCTACGCGATGGAATACGCCTGGTCCGGCAAAACGGAGCGTGCCCTCGCCCTCCTCGCTCGCGCCCTTGCTGCCCGCTCGCTCTACTGGGTCGCAACTCTGCCTTACGGCCCCACCGAATTCCCGGAACCGATGCGAAGCGACCCGCGCTATGCCGCGCTCTGGCGCAGCGACGCGCGCCTGGTCGAACTCCTGGAGTCGCGCCGGACCGCCCGCGCCGACGGTCAGACGCCGGCCCCCTTCAGGCGCGAGCCGGATTGGGATTGAAGCGGCAAAGGGCAGGTTCGAGGCTGCGGTCACAAGGTCGCAGACGGCTCCCCCTATCCGGCTTCCCACGGCCCCGCTAACGTCCCTGCAAAGATCGCTGCGCGCGACGCGGACGGCGCATAACACCGGGGAACGCCACCAGATGACCGACACCACCGCGGGGACCGTGCGCGCTGCGCCCGCCGCCAAGCCCGTCTACTCGGCGAACTACAAGCGCCTCGTGCTCTTTCTGCTGGTGGCGGCCTACACCTTCAACTTCATCGACCGCACGATCATCGCCACCCTCGGCCAGCCGATCAAGGATACGCTGAAGATCAGCGATACCCAGCTGGGCCTGCTGGGCGGGCTCTACTTCGCCCTGCTCTACACGCTGCTGGGCATCCCTATCGCGCGGCTCGCCGAGCGCTATAGCCGGGTCAACATCATCTCGACGGCGATCGTCATCTGGTCGGGGTTCACGGCGCTCTGCGGGGCTGCGACCAGCTTCGCGATGCTGGGCGCCTTCCGCTTCGGGGTGGGCATCGGCGAGGCCGGTCTTTCGCCGCCGGCCCACTCGCTGATCAGCGACTATTTCGAGCCCAAGAAGCGGGCCTCCGCGCTCTCGGTCTACAGTTTCGGGATCCCACTCGGCACCATGATCGGCGCTGTGGCGGGCGGGCTGATGGCCAAGTACCTCGGCTGGCGGGTCGCCTTCGTGGCGGTGGGCCTGCCAGGCGTGCTCATCGCCCTTGCGCTGAAGCTCCTGGTGAAGGAGCCGCCGCGTGGGCATTCGGAGGCCGACGCCATCCCCACCCCGCCCGCCTATTCGCTGCGTCGCGAGTTCGCCGAGATCGGGGGTGTCTTGAAGCTGCTGTTCGGCAAGTGGCCAATCCTGAACATGGTCCTGGGCATCACCCTGGTGTCCTTCGCGGGCTATGGCGGGGGTCAGTTCGCACCGCCCTACTTCCTGCGGACCTTCCACCTGGACTACGCGCAGGTCGGGTTGATCATCGGTCTGGTGGCCGGCGCCAGCCAGGGCCTCGGCACTCTGATCGGCGGGCCGCTCACCGACCGGCTGTCGCGGCTCTCGCCCCGCTGGTACGCGCTCGTGCCGGCGATCGGCGTGGCGCTGGCCTACCCGGCGATCGTTGGCGTCTACACAGCAGGCTCGTGGCAGACGGCGGCGTTCTTCCTGCTGCTGCCGGGGGTGCTCTCCTACGTCTATCTCGCGCCGACGTTCGGGGTGATCCAGAACATGGCGCCCAGCCACCAACGGGCGACCGCCGCTGCGATCCTGCTGTTCTTCCTGAACCTGATTGCCCTGGGCGGCGGACCGACCTTCACAGGCTGGATCATCGACCACTTCTCGGCCTTCCACTTTGCGAACCCCGGCGCAGGCGGAGTCTTCGACGCCATCGGAGGCTTCCACGCCTCGGATCCGAAGGCGTTCCAGGCAGCGTGCCCGGGCGGCAGGGCGGCGGCGGGCGCCGCCGAGGCGGCCAAGGCGGCCTGCAGCGGGGCGTTGGTGCTGGGCACGCGCCACGGGATCCTGGTCGCCTACGCCTTCAGCCTCTGGGGCGCCTTCCACTACCTCCTGGGCTCGTTCGGCCTGGCCAAGGCGATGGCGAAGGCGCGCAGCGACCGCGGCGAGCGCGACTAGCCGACAATCGGCGCACACGAATCGTCGAGCCGGCTGCCGAAAGCTCGGCAGGGGCAGAAAAGACACAGGACGACACAAAAGACACCGGCGCGTCCGCGCCAGTCGTCCTGATTTTTGCGCGCGCGCCAGGCCGCAAGCCGCGATTTTCCCTCGGAGATCGGGGTTCGGCGACCCGCCTTTTGGGCCGCCGATCGCCCCCTAAACACCTGTGACGCCAGGTCAACTTCGGATTGCAGGAATGCAACAGGTTCGCTTGACAGGTGAAGCAGGCGCAACCGTATCCTCCGTCATCGGACGGCGCCTCGCGGGCGAAGGGCCGGCGGCGAGAGATCGTCCTGGGGAGGACAGCATGCATCGTCTCACGAAGGGCGCAGCCCTTCTTGCCGCCAGCGCGCTTGCCGCCGGCGGCTCATTCGGGGTCGCCAACGCTCAAACCAAGGGAGCCACCGCCGCCGGCGGTGGCGCCGCCGTCAGCGAGGTTGTGGTCACCGGCTCACGTATCCGGACCAGCCCGCTCGACCAGACCCAGCCGATCGTCCAGATCGACCAGGCCGCCGTCGCCAAGACCGGCCTCGTCTCCACGGTCGACGTGCTGCAGCGGCTCCCCTCGGCCGGCGGCGGGCTGAATTCCAAGTTCAACAACTCGGGCAACTTCGGCAATCCGCCCGACGGCGGCGGGGTCGGCGCAGGTTCGGCCGAAATCAACCTCCGTTACCTCTCGTCCCGACGGGTGCTGGTGCTGGTCGACGGCCTGCGCTGGGTGTCTGGCGCGGCGGCCTCCGGCGTGCCGGGCGCGGTCGACCTCAACACCATCCCGACCTCGATGATCAGCCGCACCGAAATCCTGCAGGAAGGCGCCTCGCCGGTTTACGGCTCAGACGCCATCGCAGGCGTGGTCAACATCATCACCAAGCAGCGCCAGGACGGCTTCCAGGCCAACGCCCAGATCGGCGGCTTCGGCGAGGGCGACGGCTTCAGCCAGGACTACAACTTCTCCTGGGGCGTCAACCAGGACCGCACAAGCGTCGTGATCGGCGGCGGCTACTTCAAGCAGGAAGCGGTGTTGGCGGGCGACCGCGACATCTCGCGCTTCCCGCAGCCCTACGCCACGTCCTGCGTGGCCGGCGGCTGCTCCTCGGGCACACCGAACGCCCGGGTCATCGTGCATGATCCCAATACGAACCAGGATCTCGACATGACCCTGCAGCAGGCCCTCCAGCCTGGGCAGCGGCCCGTCTACATCCCCGGCAACCCCTTCGGACCGGGCAGCAGCTACAAGTCGTTCACCACCGGCGACCGGTTCAACTTCCAGCCCTACAACTATATTGAGACACCGCTCGAGCGGCTGAGCTTCTTTGCCTCGATCAGCTCGGAGCTGACCGACAACATCCGCTTCCACGCCAAGGCCAGCTACGTGGAGCGGAAGTCTGCCAACCAGGCCGCGCCGCTGCCGCTGTTCGTCGGTCCTGACGCGGGCAATGGCAACCTGCTCGACACCGTGGCGGTCGACAAGACCAACCCCTACAACCCCTTCGGCTTCACGCTCACCAACGGCACCTATTCCTTCGTCGGACGGCGTCTCGTCGAAGCCGGGCCTCGCCACTACGAGCAGACCGTCGACACCTTCAACGTCACCGGCACGCTCGAAGGCGACTTCGATGTCGGCATGAACAGCTGGCACTGGGACGCCAATGCGGTGTGGGCGCGGAACAAAGCGAACCAAACCTTCACCGGCAACGTCAACGCCGCGCGCGTTCAGCAGGCGCTGGGTCCGCTCTCCGGCTGCACGGGCTCCTGCGTCCCCCTGAACATCTTCGGCGGCGCGGGCACCATCACGCCCGACCAGCTCGCTTTCATTGGCTTCACCCAGGTCGACTCCTCGCAGCAGGAGCTGAGTGACTATTCGGCCAACCTGACCGGCGACATCCTGGCCCTGCCGGCCGGGCCGTTGGCCTTCGCGGCCGGCCTGGAATACCGCCAGACCCAGGGCTACTTCCGCCCCGACCCGATCGTAACCGAGGGCCTATCGGCGGACATTCCCGCCCAGCCGGCCGCCGGCAAGATCGACGTCAAGGAAGCCTACGGCGAACTGCGCGTCCCAGTGATCAAGGACACGCCGTTCATCTATCGGCTGGACGCCACGGTCGCCGCCCGGTGGTTCGACTATTCGACCTCGGGATCTGACTCCACCTGGAAGGCCGGCGTGAACTGGAAGCCGGTGGACGAGGTGCTGGTGCGCGGGTCGTGGGGCCAAGGCTTCAGGGCGCCTTCGATCGGCGAGCTGTTCGGCTCGGCCTCACGCTTTGACCAGGAGATCACCGACCCCTGCTCGAGCTTCCTGACCAATGGCTCCAGCGCCGCGGTGAGGGCCAACTGCATCGCCCACGGGGTGCCGGCCAGCGGCAGCTACACCCAGCTCAACCCACAACTGCCGGTGATCACCAGCGGTAACGAGGACCTCAAGCCCGAGACCAGTGAATCCTGGAACTGGAGCGCGGTGTGGCAGCCGAAATTCCTGCGCGACGCCTCGTGGGCCAGCGGCGGTTCGATCGAGGTGGCCTACACCGACCTCAAGCTCGAGAACGCTATCCAGGCTCTGGACGGCCAGACGGTGCTCAGCCGCTGCGCCAACACCGGCGACCCGCTCTCCTGCAACACGATCTCCCGCACCTCCTCCGGCGCGATCTCGGCGATCTCCAACCCGCTGATCAACATCGGCGGCATCAAGACCCGGGCGATCGACCTCAACATCCTCTGGACGTCGCCGGACACCTCCTTTGGCCACTTCGCCGTGAGCTCCTACACGACCTTCCTCCTGGAGTTCACCGAGAAGCAGCCGACGTCGGACGGCTTCACCAACATCAAGCGTGAGGGCACCGAACGGGGCAGCCCGGACCAGGCCTATCCGAAGACCAAGTCGAACCTCAGCCTGGACTGGGACAAGGCCGAATGGGGCGCCACCGGGACCCTTCGCTACATGTCGGGGGTCAACGAGACCGGAGCTGACAACCGCCTGGGCGCCAGGACCTACTTCGACGCTCAGGTGCGCTGGACGCCGGCCTTCCTCGGCGACCAGTACCGGATCGCCGCGGGCGTCAATAACCTATTCGACAAGGACCCGCCGGGCTGCATCACCTGCGGCCTGAACAACTTCGATCCCAACATCTATGACGCGCCGGGCCGGTTCTTCTACCTGCGCTTCAGCTACCGCCAATAGCCTCCAGGGAGCGCCGCCCTAAGACGGGCGGCGCTTCACTTTTTCGTCGGGAAAATTGACTTCGAGCGGGCCGCGCACGCATACCGTCCGCATGATCCCCCGCTACGCCCGCAAGGAAGCCGCCGCGATCTGGAGTCCCCAGACCCGCTTCAAGATCATGTTCGAGATCGAGGCCTACGCGGCCGACGCCATGGCCGAGCTAGGCGTGATCCCCAAGGAAGCCGCCCGGGTGATCTGGGAAAAGGGCCGCGACGCGATCTGGGACGCCGAACGCATCGACGAGATCGAGCGCGAGGTGAAGCACGACGTCATCGCCTTCCTGACCCATGTGACCGAGGTGGTGGGGCCGGAAGCCCGGTTCCTGCACCAGGGCATGACCTCCTCGGACGTCAACGACACCGCGCTCGCCGTCCAGCTCTGCCGGGCGACCGACCTCCTGCTGGAAGATGTCGACCTCGTGCTGGCTGCGCTGAAGCGCCGCGCCTACGAGCACCGCCTGACGCCCACCGTCGGGCGCAGTCACGGCATCCATGCCGAGCCCACCACCTTCGGCCTCAAGCTTGCCGGCCACTACGCCGAGTTCGTGCGCGCCAAGGAACGGCTGGCCATGGCCCGCTTCGAGATCGCCACCTGCGCGATCTCGGGCGCTGTCGGCACCTTCGCCAACGTCGATCCCAAGGTGGAAGAATATGTCGCGGACAAGCTCGGCCTGGCCGTCGAGCCCGTTTCCACCCAAGTGATTCCGCGCGACCGCCACGCCGCCTATTTCGCGGCCCTCGCCGTAGTCGCCTCCTCCATCGAGCGCCTGGCGACCGAGATCCGCCACCTGCAGCGCACCGAGGTGCTGGAAGCCGAGGAGCCCTTCGATCCGGGCCAGAAGGGCTCGAGCGCCATGCCGCACAAGCGCAACCCCATTCTCACCGAGAACCTCACGGGGCTCGCCCGCCTGGTCCGGTCCGCCGTCGTGCCGGCCCTGGAGAACGTGACGCTGTGGCACGAGCGTGACATCAGCCACTCCTCCGTCGAGCGCGGCATCGCGCCAGACGCGACGGTGCACCTCGACTTTGCCCTCCGACGCCTGGCCTCGGTGGTCGAACGGCTGGTGATCTATCCGGAGAACATGCTGAAGAACCTCGACCGCCTTGGCGGCCTGGTGCACTCGCAGCGCGTGCTCCTGGCGCTGACCCAGAAGGGCGTCGCCCGCGAGACCGCGTATGCGGCCGTTCAGCGCAACGCCATGCGTGTCTGGCGCGGCGAGGGCAATTTCCTCGATTTCCTGAAGGCCGATCCGGACGTGACGCTGTCGGACGGCGAACTCGCCGAGCTCTTCGACCTCGGCTACCATTTCAAGAGCGTCGACCGGGTCTTCGCCCGGGTGTTCGGCGAGCAAGAGGAGGCCGAGGCATCCCGACCGTTGAAGACCTCCGCGGCCTAGCGCTGGCCCTGCCGGGGGCCCACGAGGTCACCTACAAGGGCGACCCGTGGTTCAATGTCGGCAAAAAGACCTTCGCCCTGCACGTGCGCGGCCGCACCATCCTGAAGCTCGACAGGGAGCATCAGGAGTTCCTGCTGGAGGTGCGGCCGGAGACGTTCTCGAAGTGCCCGGTCGGCACGTCGTACTGGAGCTACGTCGAACTCGATCGGCTCGACGAAGGCGAACTCGCAGACCTCGTCCTCGAAGCCTGGTCCACCATCGTCCCGAAGAAGGTCAGCCGGCCAGTGCTCGAGGCCGCGAAAGCCTGACTACTTTCCCTCGCGGACGCCTTCGCGCGCCTGGGCCAGGAGTTCGGCCATCTTCATGCGCACTTCGCCTTCGGTGGTCGAGACGCCGGCGCCCTTGAGGTCCTCGAAGACCTTGCGCAGCACATCATCTTCGCCCGGCTGTTCGAAGTCGGACTTCACCACGGCCTGGGCGTATTCCGCGATATGCTTGTCCGCCAAGCCCATCAAGCCAGCCGCCCACTCGCCAAGCGCCCGGTTGCGCCGGGCCATGGCTTTGAACTCCTGTTCTTGATCGAGCGCGAAACGCTTCTCGAAGCCACGTTCACGATCGTCAAAGGTAGTCATGTGGTCCCCAGAAAGGCGTCGCGTAAACGGTGCGAACGGGCGTTCCCATATCCCGCCCGGCCCCCCGTCGCAATCGAAAGGCGGAGCCGCGGTGAGGTTTGCGCCCATGGCCCGCATCCGCTAATTTCGCGCCGCCTCAATTGGAGCGAGACGCCGAGTCGGATCCGCGCGTGGCGGATGATCCGCGCGTTTTCGTTTCGCCGACCGGCAAAGCCCTCGCCCGCGGAGAAGGCACGACTATGACCCGCCGTAAGAAGATCTACGAGGGCAAGGCGAAGATCCTCTACGAGGGACCGGAGCCCGGCACGCTCATCCAGTACTTCAAGGACGATACGACCGCCTTTGACGCCACCAAGAAGGCGGTGCTGGAGGGCAAGGGCGTCATCAACAACCGCATCAGCGAGCACATCATGACGCGGCTCGGCTCGATCGGTGTCCAAAACCACTTCATCCGGCGGCTGAACCTGCGAGAGCAGCTGATCCGCGAGGTTGAGATCATCCCGCTGGAGGTCGTCTGCCGCAACGTGGCGGCCGGTTCGCTGGCTACACGCCTGGGCCTGCCGGAAGGCCAGGCCCTGCCGCGCTCGATCATCGAGTTCTACCTGAAGGACGACAAGCTCCACGACCCGATGGTCTCCGAGGAGCACATCACCGCCTTCAACTGGGCCTCGACCCAGGAGATCGACGACATGATGGCGCTCACCTTGCGGGTGAACGACTTCCTGACCGGCATGTTCGGCGCGGTCGGGATCACGCTCGTGGACTTCAAGATCGAGTTCGGCCGCATCTGGGAGAACGAGTTCGCCCGCATCATCCTGGCTGATGAGATCAGCCCCGACAGCTGCCGCCTCTGGGATACGGCGACGAATGAGAAGCTCGACAAGGATCGCTTCCGGCGCGACCTCGGCAATGTCATCGAGAGCTACACCGAGGTGGCCCGCCGCCTCGGCATCATGAAAGAGATGCCGACCGTCATCCAAGGAGGCCTCCACTAGTGCGGGCTACCGTCCACGTTTTCCTGAAGCCCGGCGTCCTTGACGTCCAGGGCAAGGCCGTCGAGCAGGCGCTGCACGGCCTGGGCTGGGGCGGCGTCGAGCACGTCCGGGTCGGCCGGACCATCGAATTCGACCTCGCCGCCAAGGACGCCGCCGCGGCCGAGGCCGAGGTCAAGGCGATGTGCGACAAGCTCCTCGCCAACACGGTCATCGAGAGCTACCGCGTGGAGGTGGCGTGAGGGCCTGCGCCCTCGCGCTTCTCTTTCCGCTCCTGCTCTGCGCCTGCGCGCCGAAGTCCGATCCGCCGGTCCTCGCACCGCTTGCCCTTGACTGCGCCCTGCCCTTCGAAGTCCAGGCCGCGAAGCTCACGGCCCAGCCGCACCTGGTCCCTGCGCCCAAGGAGCCGGGGGAACCCTACCGCTTCTACTCGACCGAGGGCGGCTCGGTGTCCTACGTGATCACCGAAAAGGGCGCCCCAGGGCACCCGGCGATCCTGATGCAGACGGCCGGCGGCGGACAGGTCAAGACCACCGGCTGCCCCTACGGTGACAAGAAGGGCTACGAGAAGGTGCTTGCCTATATCGACTCCCTGAAGCCAGGAGCACGCCGATGAGCCGGTTCCATCTCGCCGAGATCAACATAGGGCGCCTCGTGGCGCCGGTGGATGATCCCAAACTGGCCGAATTCGTGGCCAACCTCGACCGGATCAACGCGCTCGCCGAGGACCAGTCGGGTTTCGTCTGGCGGCTCACCGGCGAAGGCGGCGACGCCACCGACATCAAGCCGGTGGAAGACGACCCGATGATCGCCATCAACATGTCGGTCTGGACCGACCTGGATTCCCTGGCCGCCTTCGTCTATCGCACCGCCCATCGCGACGTGATGCGCCGCCGGCGCGAGTGGTTCGAGGCCCTGCAGGTCTATATGGCGCTGTGGTGGGTTCCGGTCGGCCACGTCCCGACCCCGGCCGAGGGCATGGCGCGGATCGACATGTTGGAGCGAATGGGACCCACGCCAGAGGCTTTCACCTTCCGAACGCCCTTCCCCGCGCCCGGGGTCTCGACCATCACCCCCATCCTGGACGAATGCGCATGAAGGCCGCCGTTATCGTTTTCCCCGGCTCCAATTGCGACCGCGACTGCAAGGTGGCCATCGAGCGGTCCACCGGCGCGCACGTCGACATGGTCTGGCACGGCGACACGGCGCTCCCGGACGGCCTGGACCTGATCGTCCTGCCGGGCGGCTTCTCCTACGGCGACTATCTGCGTTGCGGCGCCATGGCTGCGCTCTCACCGGTGATGACCGAGGTCAGGGCCGCCGCCGAGCGCGGCGTCGCCACGGTCGGGATCTGCAACGGCTTCCAGGTGCTCTGCGAGGCTCAGATGCTGCCGGGCGCCCTCCTGCGCAACGAGCGGCTGAAGTACGTCTGCAAGCCGGTCGAGCTCGAGGTAACCAACGCCCAGACCCGCTTCACCGCCGCGTACGCCGGCCGCCGGCAGGTGGCCATGACGGTCGGCAACGGCGAGGGCAACTTCTTCGCCGACGAAGAGACCCTCGATCGGCTGGAGGGCGAAGGCCAGGTGGTCTTCCGCTATCTCGACAATCCCAACGGCTCGGCGCGTTCCATCGCCGGCATCGTCAACGGCCGCGGCAACGTGCTGGGCCTGATGCCCCACCCGGATCGCGCCTTTGAACCTGAGCTGGGCTCAGCCGACGGGGCCCTGCTTTTCCAGAGCGCGCTCGCGAGCGCCTAGGCGGAGAGTCCCAAGCGCTTCTCAAGCGCCTTGAACCTCGGGTGCTCGACCAGCGCCCGGAACAAAGGGTCCACACCAAGAAATCCGAACGAGCTGGCCTCGACTGCGCGTTCGAGCCAGGTCAGGGCCTCATCCTCGTCGCCAAGCGCCGCATGGATGGTCGCCATGTCGAACGCCCGAACGTCCGGAGACTGCAGAAGGTCGCCCAGGGCCTTCCGCGCAGCTGCGGACCGGCCGCTCAACCTCGTCTTCTCGCGAAAGGCGAAATACCTCTTCATCGGCCGCGATCCGCGCGATGTCGCCTGGAGCTTCCACAACCACCTGACGGGCGCCACCGAGGCCGCCGAGGCGCAGTCAAAGGCCCAGGCGGCCGAGTTGGGCTTGCTGCCGCCGCCGGTCGATCCCGACGTTCGGCGCTACTACCACGACTTCCTCGACGGCTCGCAGCAGTCGCCGCCGTTCTGGCCCTACATCCAGGCCTGGTGGGACGTACGCGGCCTGCCGAATGTCCTTCTGCTGCACTACGCCAACCTGATCGGCGACATGCCGGGCCAAATCCGACGCATCGCCGCCTTCCTCGACATCCCCCTCGACGAGACTCGGCTTCCCGCAATAGTCGCCAACTGCAGCATCGCCCACATGCGCAAGGTCGCCGCCGACGATCCGCTACTCAACATGGTCTTCAAGCGCGGCGCGGAGACCTTCATCAACAAGGGGACCAACGGACGTTGGCGCGACGTCTTGAGCCAAGACGAGATCGACAAGTGCGACCGGATCGCCGAGCGCGAACTCTCGGTGGACTGTGCAGCCTGGCTGCGCCACGGCGGGCCTGCCTGAGCCGCTTCCCTAGGTCGCGGCCGGGGACCTCTTCTCAAGCTCGCGCCATCGGCTACGGTCCAGCCATGAATCGACCTGCCCTGCTTGCCGCCCTGGCCACCGCCGTCCTTACCCTCGCCGCCGCCGCCAGCGCCCAGACGCCGCCGATGACGCCGGACATTCCCGCCAGGTTCGAATTTCCGACCGCCAAGAACGACTGGATCAAGCGCACGGTCATGATCCCCATGCGGGATGGCGTGAAGCTCTACACGGTCATCGTCATGGCCAAGGGGACGCATGACGCCCCAATCCTGCTGACGCGGACGCCCTACAACGCCAAGCGGCGCGCCGAGCGCTCCGCCTCGCCGCAGATCACCGCCGAGCTCGCCCAGATGGATGAGCCCTTCGTCACCGACGGCTACATCCGGGTGTACCAGGACATTCGCGGCAAGTACGGCTCGGAAGGTGACTACGTCGCCACCCGTCCCCTGGTCGGCCCCCTGAACAACACCAAGGTCGACCACTCCACCGACGCCTGGGACACCATCGACTGGCTGGTGAAGAACACGCCGGAGACCAACGGCCGCGTCGGGATGATCGGTTCATCCTACGACGGCTTCACGACCGTCATGGGTCTGATCAATCCGCATCCGGCGCTGAAGGCCGCCGCGCCGCAGAGCGCGATGGTCGACGGTTGGATGGGCGACGACTGGTTCCATTACGGCGCCTTCCGTCAAACCAACCTCGACTACTTCACCGGCCAGATGAGCGACCGCGGTGAAGGCAAGGCCATCCCGCGCGAGGGCCTCGACGATTATGCGAATTTCCTCCGCGCAGGTTCTGCCGGTGATTACGCCCGCGCCGCCGGCCTCGACCAGATCCCCTACTATCGCAAGGTCACTGAACATCCGTCCTACGATGCCTTCTGGAGCCAGCAGGCTCTCGACAAGACCCTCGCCGAGCAGCCCCTGAAGGTGCCGACCATGTGGATCGGTGCGCTCTGGGACCAGGAAGACATGTGGGGCACGATCCACGCCTACATGGCCACCGAGCCCAAGGACGCCAGCAACGACATGAACTACCTGGTGCTGGGGCCTTGGCGGCACTCCGGCGTCAACTATGAGCAGCGCCAGCTCAACGCGGTGAAGTTGCCCGGCGACACCGCCACCGAGTTCCGGCTCAAGGTGCTGAAGCCCTTCCTCGACGCCCACCTGAAGACCAATGCGCCCAAGGCCGAGACCCCACCGGTCTTCATCTTCGAGACCGGGACCATGGAGTGGCGACGCCTGCCGAAATGGCCGCTGGCCTGCGAGACGGGCTGCGCCGCCAAGATGAAGCCGCTCTACCTCGAGCCCGGTCTTGGGCTGGGCTTCGCGCCGCCCGCCGCCTCAGGCCCGACTTTCGACGAGTATGTCTCCGATCCCGCCAAGCCCGTCCCCTATGTTCACCGCCCAGTCCGTTCCGATGACGGCGACCAGTGGCGCTACTGGCTGACCACTGACCAACGCCACGTTGACGGCCGGCCCGACGTCCTGACCTACATGACCGAACCGCTCACGGCCCCGCTGCAGATCTCGGGCGCCCCGATCGTCAACCTCTTCGCCTCGACCAGCGGCACGGATTCCGACTGGGTGGTGAAGCTGATCGACGTCTACCCGGACACGGTCCCCAGCCAGGTCGAGCTCGGCGGCTATGAGTTGCCCATCGCCATGGACATCTTCCGGGGCCGCTACCGCGAGAGCTTCGAGACGCCGAAAGCGATCCCGGCCGGCCAGGTCGAGAAGTACCGGTTCGTGATGCCGACCACGAACCACGTCTTCCTGCCGGGCCACCGGGTGATGGTGCAGATCCAGTCGAGCTGGTTCCCGCTCTATGACCGCAACCCGCAGACCTTTACGCCCAACATCTTCTTCGCCAAGCCCGCGGACTACGTGAAGGCCACCCAGCGGATCTTCCACGCCGGCGACCAGGCGACGAACATCGAGCTGCCGGTGATCGCCGCGCGGTGAACTAGCGGGTAGCGACCTTCGGCCCAGGCGCGGTGTCGACCAACTGGTCGCCGCCGAGGGTCCGGTAGAGGGTCACGAGGTTGTCGGCCTTGAGCAACCGCGTCGAGGCGAGCGTTCGGCGCGCCGCATAGAGCGTGCGCTGCGCCTCGAGGCTGTTCAGGAAGGGGTCGATCCCCTCCTTGTAGCGCGCGTCGGCCAGCGCATATCCGTCGCTGGCGGCGGCCACGAGGGCGTTCTGGGCGGCGATCTGGTCGTTGATGGTGCCACGGCGGGCGAGCGCATCGGCGACCTCGCGGAAGGCGGTCTGGATCGCCTGCTGGTATTGCGCTACGGCGAGTTCACGCTGGCCGTGTGCGAGGGCCAGGTTCGCGACATTGGCCCCGCCGGCGAAGATGGTCTGGGTGGCCGTCCCCCCGACTGACCAGTTGAAGTTGTGTCCATTCAGCAGCGCGTTCAGCGCCGGGCTCGCCGCGCCGGCCAGGGCCGTCAGGTCGATGGTCGGGAAGAAGTTGGCCCGCGCCGCGCCGATCTGGGCGTTTGCGGAGCGCAGCCGGTACTCCGCCTGCACCACGTCTGGCCGCCGCAACAGCACGCGCGAGTCCAGGCCGGCCGGAACTTCAGCGAGGTAGCCATCGATGCTCTCGATTGAAGCCGGCAGTTCGGCGTCCGCGACGGTAGCCCCGACCAACAACTCAAGCGCGTTGCGATCCTGCGCCACGATGGTGGTGAGGTCCGCGACGTCGGAGTTGGCCTGCTCGAGGACGGTCTCGGCCTGCCGCAAGTCGGTGCGCGGCGCCACGCCACCGGTGAGGCGAGCGCGCGTCAGGTCGACGCTGCGCTGGGCGCTGATCACGGTCTCCTTGGCGACCACAAGCAGGCTTCGATCGGTCGCCAGCGTCAGGTAGGCCGAGGCCACCTCAGCGACGAGGGTCAGGCGCGCGGTGTGCACGCCGGCCTCGCTGGCCAGATACTGATCCTGCGCCGCGTGGCTCAGCGACCGTAGCCGGCCGAACAGGTCGAGCTCAAAGGCGCTGAAGCCGACGTTGGCTTCGTAGCTGCGGCTCGTCTCGAACGGATTGCTGACGATACCGCTCGGCGAAATCACCGTACCGCGTCCACGGGCTTCGTTGGCCCCGAAGTCAGCGTCGATCTTCGGCAGGAGTTGAGCGCGCTCCACGCGATACTGCGACCGCGCGATAGTGACGTTGGCCAGTGCGACGCGCAGATCCTGGTTGTTGGCGATGGCGCGATCGATGATCGCCAGCAGGTGGGGGTCCCTGAAGATATCGCGGTAGCTCACCGAGGGAAGCGGCGTCGCGGCGGCGGGTGCATAGGCCGCGCCGACCGGCCAGCTCTGCGGCACGGCGGGCGTCGGGCGGACATAGGTCGGCTCCAGCGTGCAGCCGGCGAGCGCGGTTGCGGCGAGGACCAGGGCTGCCGTGCGCCTCACAGCGTCGCCTCCGGTTCTTCCGCAAGCACGGCGTGCACCTTGGCGTGCCGGCTCTTGAAGATCCCCCGGACCAGCACGAAGAACATCGGAACGAAGAAGATCGCCAGGACCGTCGCAGTGAGCATGCCGCCAACCACCGCGGTGCCGATGGCGATCCGGCTCTGAGCGCCGGCGCCGGTCGCGACCGCCAGCGGCAGCACGCCGAAGATGAAAGCCATGCTGGTCATCAGGATCGGCCGAAGCCTTAGCCGCGCCGCCTCGATCGCCGCCTCGTAGGGCTTCAGCCCGCGCTTCTCGGCCCCTTCGGCGAACTCGACGATCAGGATCGCGTTCTTGGCCGACAACCCCATGGTGGTCAGCAGTCCGACCTGGAAATAGACGTCATTGGAGAGGCCGCGGGCCGCGACGGCGATCGCCGCGCCGAGCAGGCCCAGTGGAATAACCATCAGCACCGAGAACGGCACCGACCAGCTCTCATAGAGGGCGGCCAGGCAGAGGAACACGACCAGCAGCGAGATGGCGTACAGCAGAGGCGCCTGTCCGCCCGAAAGTCGCTCCTGATAGGACAGGCCGCTCCAGTCGACCGACACCCCGGGCAGCTTGGCGGCGATCTGGGACATGTGGTCCATCGCTTCGCCGGAGCTGCGACCTTCAGCAGCGTCGCCCTGGATTTCTGTGGAGCTGACGCCGTTGAAGCGCAGCAACGTCGAGGGCGCCTTCCCCCAGTTCGATTGGGCGAAGGCGGAAAAGGGAGCCATCGTCCCGTTCGACGAGCGCACAAACCAATTGGCGAGGTCCTCTGGGCGGCTCCGGAAGGGCGAATCCCCCTGCACGAAGACCCGTTTGACGCGGCCCCGATCGACGAAGTCGTTCACATAGACCCCACCCCAGGCGGCGGTCAGGGTGGAGTCCACCTGGGACTGGGACAGACCGAGCGCGCCCACCTTGTCCTGGTCGATGGCGACGGCGAGGGTCGGGTTGTCGTCCAGCGCATTCTGGCGGACCGAGGTGAGCACGGGATCGTTGCGCGCCGCGTCCAGGAGCTGGTTCACCCGCTCCTTGAATTCCGTCCGGCTCAGGCCCCCGCTGTTCAGCAGTTCCATGGTGAAGCCGCTGGACTGTCCCAGCCCCCGCACCGGCGGTGGGTTGAGGGCGAAGAACTGCACGTCACGCAGCGAGGCCAGCGCCCGGTTGGCGCGCTGCGTGATGGCCTGGGCGGTGTTCTCCTTGCCCGGACGCTCACTCCAGTCCTTGAGGTGCATGAAGCCGCGCCCGGTGTTCTGGCCGCTGCCGGACTGCGCCTGGCCGAGCACCATGAAGATGTCACGGACGTTCGCCGCCTCCTTGGTCAGGAAGTAGTTCTCGATCGCCTTGACTGCCGCCAACGTCCGCGCCTGCGTCGCGCCAGGCGGCAGGGTGTACTGCATCTGCGTCCCGCCCTGGTCCTCCGAGGGCAGGAAGCTCGTCGGCAGGCGGATGAAGGTCACCACGAGCACCGCCACCAGAATGGCGTAGATCACCATGGCCACTCGCGTCCGGGCGATCACCGTCTTGACGCCGCGCTCGTAACGCTCGGCGGTTCTAAGGAACCAGGTGTTGAACCCCTCCCCGAAGCGATGCGCGAAGCGGGCGATCCGGTTGCCCTCCTGGCGCTCAGGACCCGCTCGCTTGAGCAGGGTCGCCGCCAGCGCGGGCGACAGGGTGAGCGCCACGACCACCGACAGGACCATCGACGAGACGATGGTGATCGAGAACTGCCGGTAGATCACACCCACCGACCCCCCGAAGAAGGCCATCGGCAAGAACACCGCCGACAGCACCAGCGCGATGGCGATCAGGGCCATCTGTACCTGGTCCATCGACTTGATGGTCGCTTCGCGCGGGGTGATGTCCGGCTCCTCATGCATCACCCGCTCGACGTTCTCGACGACGACGATGGCGTCATCGACGAGGAGGCCGATGGAAAGCACCAGGCCGAACAGCGTGAGCACGTTGATGCTGAAGTGGAAGGCCGCAAGGATGCCGAACGTCCCCAGCAGCACCACCGGCACTGCGATCGCCGGGATGAGCGTCGCCCGCCAGCTCTGCAGGAAGACGAACATCACGATGATCACCAGCGCGATGGCCTCGATCAGAGTGATGACGACCTCCTTCACCGACAGCTTGATGAAGGCGGTCGAGTCGTTGGGGAAGGAGTACTGGAAGCCGGGCGGGAAGGCTGGCGCGCGCCGCGCCACCTCGGCCTTCACCAGTTCCGCGGTCTTCAGGGCGTCCGCGCCAGGCGCGAGCTGGATCGCAATGCCGGCGCCGGGGTGGGTGCTCAGGCGGCTCAGGGAGGCGTAGCTCTCACTGCCCAACTCGACCTTGGCGACATCGCGCAGCAGAACCTTCGACCCGTTCGTCTGGGTCTTGACGATGATGTTCCTAAACTGGTCCGGGTTGGTCAGGCGCGAGCGCGCAGTGACGGTGGCGTTCAGCATCTGGACGCCGGGTGACGGTTGGCCACCGATCTCGCCCGCCGCCACCTGGGTGTTCTGCGCCTGAATCGCCGAGATCACATCGCTCGGCATCAGGTTGAAGCTCGCCAGCTTGAACGGGTCGAGCCAGATCCGCATGGCGTATTGCGAGCCGAAGACGTTGAGGTCGCCAACGCCTGGGATGCGCCCGATCGCCTCCTGCATGTTGGTCACGAGGTAGTCGGCGACGTCGGCGCTGGTGACCCGGTCGCTCTCATCGTAGACAGCGACCACCATCAGGAAGTCGGCGTTGGACTTGGTGACGACCAGGCCCTGCTGCTGGACCTCCTGCGGCATCCGGGGCAGCGCCTGCTGCACCTTGTTCTGCACCTGCACCTGGGCGATGTCGGGGTTGGTGCCCTTGGTGAACGTGGCGGTGATCTGAACCTGACCGGCCGAGTTGGAGGTCGACTGGAAGTAGATCATCCCGTCGATGCCGGTGAGCTGCTGCTCGATGATCTGGGTGACGCTGGCCTCCAGCACCTCGGCCGAGGCGCCTGGATAGCTGGCGCGGATGTTCACCGACGGCGGCGCGATGTCGGGATACTGCTCCACCGACAGCGAGCGGATCGCGCCCAGGCCGGTGAGCATGATCACGATCGCGATCACCCAGGCGAAGACAGGCCTGTCGATGAAGATCCGCGAGATCATGCCGGTCTATCGCCCACGCTGGGCATCCCCGCCGCCATTGCTGGCGCCCCCACCGGCGGGCGCTCCCGGCGGGCGACGCGGCGGCGAGCCCGCAGGCACCGGATGGACCGGTTGCCCCGGCTTCAGCCGGTTGACGCCCTCGGTGATCACCTTGTCGCCAGGCGCCAGACCGGCGGTCACCAGCCATTTGTCGCCGACCGTCTGGGTGGCGGTAATCGTGCGAAGCACCGCCTTGTCGCCCGGACCAATCACGTAGACCGTGGCGTTGCCAACGGGATCGCGCGAGACCGCCTGTTGCGGCGCGAGGATCGCGTTCTGCGCGGTCGCCTGGGAGAGCCTCGCCCGCACGTACATTCCCGGCAGCAACAGTCCGGTCGGGTTGGGGAATGTCGCGCGCAGCGTCACTGAGCCGGTGTTCTGGTCGACCACGGGCTCGGCGAACTCTATGCGGCCGGCGAGCGGATATTCGCTGCCGTCTTCAAGCGTCAGCCGCACACTCGCCGACGACGGCGTCACGCCACCCGACGATATCTCCCTGCGCAGGGTGACCAGGGCGGCGCTGGACTGCTGGATGTCCACGAAGATCGGATCGAGGCGCTGGATGGAGGTCAGGGCGTCGGTCTGGCCGGTGGTCACCAGCGCGCCGACCGTCACCAGGGACCGACCGATCTTCCCGCTGATCGGCGCGGGCACCTTTGTGAAACGCAGGTTGATCCTGGCGGTGTCGAGCGCAGCCTTGGTCTGGGCCACCTGCGCGGCCGCCTGGTTCGCCGCCGAGCGGGCGTCTGTGTAGTCCTGCTTGCTGACGGCTTCGATGTCGGCGAGCGGCTTGTAGCGCGCGGCCTTGGCTTCGGCCGCTTCGCGGGTCGCCTGGGCGTTGGTCAGGTTGGCCTCCGCCTGAGCCACCGCCGCCCGGTAGAGGCTGGGATCGATCTCGTAGAGCGTCTGGTCCTTCTTGACGACGCTTCCCTCGACGAAGCGGCGCTCCTTGATCACTCCGGACACCTGCGGCCGCACCTCGGAGGTCTCGTAGGCCGCGGTGCGACCAGCAAGTTCGATCTGCAGCGGCACGGTCTGGGCGGCCATGACCACATAGCCCGCCTCGGGGATCTGCGACGCCTTCTGGGGGTCCTTCGCACCACACGCCGATTGGCCGACGAGGAGCGCCAGGAGAGCCAAGTGGGAGAGCTTTATGGAGACGCGCAACCGCCAGACCTGATCTGAGAGGACAACCCACCGCGGGTCATGAGGAGGAATCGCCAGCCCTATCGTCCAGCAAGGGCGGCGTGTCGAGCTAGATGCGCCCAAAACGCGGCTGCACGATGTCGGATTGTTGCCCGATAGCCGCGTCATAAGGCGTCGTGGAAATAAACTGGGCCGCGGTTGCTTCCTCCTCACCTTGGGTAACGCTTGTCGCGACGTTTCGGGACGGTAGGGTGGGCGCAAAGAACAGACGAGGGAGTGCGCGTCATGGCCGATTTCGGAACCGACCTCGAACTTGAGGACTTCCGCGGCGAGGTGCGCGCCTGGCTGGCGGCGAACTTCCCGGCCTCGTTGAAGGGCAAGGCCGCGCTTGCAACGGCGGAACGGTCATCCGCCGGCGGCGATCTGGCCGCCTGGCGCAAGGCGATCGGCCAGAAGGGTTGGGCGACGCCGACCTGGCCGACCCAATACGGCGGCGGTGGACTGAGCGGCCCGCAGGCGCGCGTACTCGCGCAGGAAATGGCCAAGGCCGGGGCGTTCAATCCCTTGGTGTTCGGCATGGGCATCACCATGATCGGCCCGACCATCCTCGACTATGGCACCGAGGCGCAGAAGCAAAAACACCTGCCTCCGATCGTCCGGGGCGAGGCGCAGTGGTGCGTCGGCTACTCCGAGCCCAACGCCGGCTCCGACCTCGCCTCCCTGCAGACCAAGGCCACCGACGCCGGCGACCACTGGGTGATCAACGGCCAGAAGACCTGGACGTCAGGCGCGCAATACTCGGACTGGTGCGGCTGCCTCGTGCGCACCGACCCGACGGCCAAGAAGCACGACGGGATCAGCTTCCTGCTGATCGACATGCATCAGCCGGGGATCGAAACGCGGCCGATCCCGCTGATCGCCGGCGCCTCGCCGTTCTGCGAGACGTTCTTCACCGAGGCGGTCGCGCCGAAAGACGCCCTGCTGGGCCAGATCAATGTGGGCTGGACCGTGGGCAAGCGGCTTCTGCAACACGAGCGGGCCAGCCAGACCGGCGCGCCCGGCGGGGGACGCACCGTCCCGCTGCCCGATATCGCCAAGCGCTACTGCGCCGTGGACGCGGACGGGCGCCTGGAAGACCAGGACCTCCGCAGCCGGCTCACTCGCCACCAGATGGACGCCCGCGCCCACACCTTGACGCTCTCGCGCGCGGCGGCCGAGGCCAAGGAGGCCAACGGCGCCACCAACGCCGCCTCGGTGCTGAAGAACTCCGCCACCCAAGTCGCCCAGACCCGCGCCGAGTTGACCCTGGAGATCTTTGGCCACCAGGGGCTGGGCTGGTCCGGCGACGCCTTCACCGGCGAGGAGATCGAGACCGTCCGCGGCTGGCTCTTCGGCAAGGCGATGTCGATCTACGGCGGCTCGGCCGAGATCCAGAACAACATTATCTCCAAGCGCATCCTCGGCCTGCCCGACACAACCCAGTCGAGCTGATCCGGCCTAGTCCTGCAGGCCCCGCAGCTGCGCCTGCAGGGTCTTGAAGTAGGCGGGGATTTCCTTGTGCTTGAAGGGCGCGAAGGTCGCCGTCGCGGCGTCCAGGCGCGCCTTCATATCTTTGGCAACGTCCGGATAGACCTCGGCCACGCTGTAGTTCTCCGCCCGGTCGCCCTTCAGATCGAAGAGCTCCTGGTACCCGAAGCGCGACATCGGGAACCGGTTGCCGCGGTAGTAGATGCCGTCGACGTACTTCCAGTTCTGGGTGCGGATGGCGATCGGCGTCTCGTTGTCGAACAGCACCAGCTGGTCGTGCGGCGAGGCCGCGCCCTGGCTCAGCACCGTGGTTATGTCGCGACCGTCGAGGGTTACGCCCTCCAGCGGCGGCAAGCCGGCCATGGCGCGGAACGTCGGTAGGAAGTCGATGCCCATCACCATGGAGGACACCCGCTTACCGGCCGGGAGCCGCCCCGGCGCCCAGGCGATGCAGGGCACCCGATAGCCGCCGTCGAAGCCGCCGCCGCCCTTGCGTTCGCGAAGCCAGCCCGGCGAGCCCTCGAACCAGGGGCCATTGTCGGAGGTGAAGATCACCACCGTGTCCCGCTCCAGCTTCAGCGCCCTCAGCTTGGCCATCAGCCGGCTGACGATGGAATCGATCTCCTGCACCACTGCGCCATACGGCCCAGCGAAGGTCTTGGCGTCGAAACCCGCGTGCGGATGCTCCGGCAGGTGCGGCGCGCTCAACGCCAGCTCGACAAAGAACGGACGGTCCTTGTTGGCCTCGATGAACCGCTCCGTGTGCTCGTAGAACTGCTGCTGCAGTTGCGGATAGTCGACCTCACTCTTGGCGACCTCGTCTGAGCCGGCGTGCGCCTCGTAGAGCGCCAGCGGCTTCATGTCGTGGCTGTAGGGGATGCCAAAGAAGGTGTCGAAGCCGTGCTTGGTCGGCGGCCAGGAGGGCCCCTGGTGGCCCAGGTGCCACTTGCCGAACAGCGCCGTCGCATAGGCCGGCTTCAGGGCCTTGGCGATGGTCACCTCGGACAGCGGCAGCCCGCGGTCCTCCGGCTGCATGATGACTTCGTAGCCGAGCCCGGTCCGGACGGGATAGCGGCCGGTGAGTAGGCCCGCCCGCGACGGGCTGCAGAGGTTGGCCGGCGCATAGTAATCGGTGAGCACGACGCCTTCGCGCGCCATGCGCTCGATCGCCGGCGTCTTGATACCACCGGGGTCGTAGACGCTGACGTCGCCGTAGCCCAGGTCATCGCAGAGCACGATCACGAAGTTCGGTGGTCGTCCCGTCGGCGATGCGGCCGCCGGTGCGACCAGAGTCGCCAACGCGGCGGCGCTCGCACCCTTGAGCATGGTTCTACGCTGCATGGTCTTCCCGAGGCTGTGTTCTTCGCCACGAACCATGCTCTGGTTCAGCTTCGCCAGCCACCCGCGCCGCTGGGAAAAAGCAGGGGATGCGAAAAAGGCAGTCCTTGCGGACTGCCTCTGCCGCTTCCTCAATGTCCGCGCAGGACCGAGGTCCTGGGAAGCGCCGCGGGGCCCCACGCCCTGGCGATCGAGTTAACGACCGCCGTTGGACAAGCTGATCGCGCCGTAAACGCCACAATGCAAGCGTCCATGCCTCTAAAGTGAACAGATCGCGGTGGGCTGTGGCGGCCGCACAACGCCGCGAAATGGCCTCATTCGGGGCCTGAGCCGGCCACATCCGCACGGCAATTAAGGATAGTCGGCTGATCGGCATCCGGTCCGGATCCTGAACAGCCCCCCCAGCCCCCCAGATTGGGCGCAGGTCGGCCGACGCTTTTCCCCACATTTCAAATCCAAGCCCTTGCCGGGCGCTGTTTACGTTGCTGTCGGCCTCGGCCTATCGTCCGCCTTCGTTTTTCGGGGACGGGTCGATTCCATGCGTGTCTGGACGTGGACGGTCGCGCTGATCGCGGCGGCGGCGTTGAGTGGTTGCGCCACGACGCCGGGGACCGGCGCCGCGCCAGCCAAGGGCAAGGA
>DASXKT010000033.1:0-3102 GCA_036496685.1 Phenylobacterium sp. | reverse complement strand
AGATGGGCCAGGCGTCCTATTCGGCCTCCAAGGCCGGCGTCATCGGCATGACCCTGCCGATCGCCCGCGACCTGGCCGGCGACGGCATCCGGGTGAACACCATCCTGCCCGGCCTCTTCAACACCCCGCTGCTGGCCGGCGCGCCGGAAGCGGTGAAGGCCGGTCTCGCCGCCACGGTCCTGTTCCCCAAGCGCCTCGGCCAACCCGAAGAATATGCGCATCTGGCGCTGACCATGATCACCAACGCCTACTTCAACGGCGAGGATGTCCGCCTCGACGGGGCCATCCGGATGCAGCCGCGCTAATCAGAGAAAAGCTTTGCCGGCTTCGGGGAGCGGAAGGGCAAAACCGCTCCCCATCTCGGCTGAATCTGGGTAGAGACCGCCTGCATTGACGGCGGCGCGTCTGCCGCGGACAGTCCAGTCAGCGTCCTACGCGAAAGCCCTTCATGCCCGCCGCCGCAGCCGAGTCCACCGTCGCCCGCAATGCGATCGTCATCCTGACGGTGATCGCGGGTGGGGCCACCCTCTACGCCCTGGCCAGCATCCTGACGCCGCTCGCGCTCGCCATGTTCCTGGCGGTGATGATCGACGGCTTCGCGCGCGTGCTGCAGCACCGGCTGCCGCACGTTTCCAAGAAGGCGGCCCTGCCGCTGGCGGTGCTGATTTCGCTCCTGCTGTTCGGCGGCACCGCCTATTTCGTCGCGGAGAACGCCGCAGGGTTCGCCTCCCAACTGGTCGCCTACGGTCCGAAGCTCGACGCGGTGATCGCCCAGGTTGCGACGATGGGCGGCATCAGGAACCCGCCCACGCTCATCAAGATCGTCCAGAGCCTGGACGCCAGCAAATACCTGGGGATCGCCGCGCGCGCGGCCCAGGACTTCGCCTCAACCGCGCTCTTCGTCCTGGTGTACCTGGCCTTCATCATCGCGTCGCGTCGCGGCTGGGAGCGCAAGGCCATCGGCCTCTTCCCGGTGCGGGAGGAGCGTCAGGAAGCAGTCGTCGCCTTCCTGCGGATTCGCGATGGGGTCGAGCGCTATCTCTTCGTGCAGACCGTCACCGGCCTAATGGTGGCGGGGCTGTCCTGGATCGCCATGGCCGCGGTCGGACTGCATGACTCGCTCTTCTGGGCGTTCCTGATCTTCCTGGCGGTCTATATCCCGGTGGCCGGCGGCGTGTTCGCAGGCGTAGCGCCACCGCTCTTCGCCCTGGTGCAGTTCCCCGGCTACACGAGGGCGATCATCCTGTTCGCCGCCCTGCAGACGATCGGCATCATCATCGGCAACGTGGTCTACCCCAGGATGCAGGGCCGCAGCCTTAACATCGACCCGGTGATCGTCCTGTTCTCCCTGGCCTTCTGGAGCGCGATCTGGGGCGTGACCGGCGCGTTCCTGTCCACGCCGCTGACCGTGATGGCGATGGTCATTCTGGCGCAGTTCGATGGAAGTCGGTGGGTCGCGGTGATCCTCTCGGCCGATGGCGATCCGCAGCAGCTGAAGAACAAGATGCCGAACGAGCCGCCCGACAAGCCCCGCCCACCACCAGCGAAGGGCCCGGACGCCGTCAAATCGCCCAGCCGCGCAGTCAAACGATCTTGATCCGCCATTCCGTCTGCGAAGGACTTCAACTTGCGTTTTCGGTTCCTATCTAAGGTTGGCCCCAGGCTTGAACGGCTTGGTGGCTGTGTCCGCACCCCCCCAAGCACGTGGACGCAGCGAGCAGAGAGCGTTTCGTCGCCCCCCCACGACGGAACCAAACGGCGCCGGATACTCTCCTCCGGCGCCGTCCTCGTATCTGGGGGCCTAGTATCTGGAAGCGCGCTCTGCGCCGGAGGCCGGTCGTGAACCGCGCCCTGAGCTCCGAAAGCCTGCCCAAGGCCATCGTTGCGGCGCTGAAGGGCGACGCGGCCATCGCCGGCGCCAGGACCTTCGCCCAGCAGGCCGCCACGGACGCGGCGCCTGACGAACTGCCGGAGCTTTCCACTGCCGAGCTGGGCGCGAACCTCGCCGACTTCTGGCGGTTCGGCGAGCGCCGCCGCGGGCGGGCGCCGATGATCCGTATCGAGCGCGCGATCGGCGGACGCGGCGATGCGCGCCTCGACCGCCTTGAGATCGTCCAGGACGACGCGCCGTTCCTCGTCGATTCCATCATGGGCGAGATCGCCGAGCAGGGCCTCTCTGTGCGTGCGCTTTTCCATCCCATCGTCGAGGTGCAGCGCGACCGGACGGGCGTGCGCGGGGGCGCCGGCGTGTCACGCCGCGAGTCGATGATCCAGGTGTTCCTCGACCCCATCGGCGCCGACCGCGAAGCGGCTCTGATCCGTGGCCTGACCGAGACCCTCAAGGATGTCCGCGCCGCTGTCGACGACTTCCCGGAGATGCTGGCCCTGATGGCCCGCACACTGGCCGAGCTGGAGGCCCACGCCCGGAAAGCCACGCCCGAGGAGATCGCCTTCCTGCAGTGGCTCGAAGCCGCGCAGTTCGTCTTCCTGGGCGCCCGGGTCTACGAATATCCCCGCCTGAAGAACGGCGACTACGCCGCCGAGGAGCCGCTCTACCAGGCGAAGGACGGCCTGGGCGTGCTGCGCGATCCGCAGCGCACCGTCCTGCGTCGGGCCAACGAGCCGGCCATCCTGCTGGGCAAGGTCAAGGACCGCCTGCTCAGCGACCCGGCCCTAACGGTCGCCAAGTCCAATGTCCGCAGCAAGGTGCACCGCCGCGCCTACATGGATTACGTCGGTATCAAGCGCTACGGCTCCGACGACCGGCCGATCGGCGAGGTCCGCTTCGTGGGCCTGTTCACTGCAGAGGCCTACGACCAGCCGGCCAATGTGGTGCCGCTGATCCGCGAGAAGGTGGGCAACGTCCTGCGCCGCGCCGACATGGCGCCCGGCAGCCACAACGAGAAGCGCCTGAAGAACATCGTCGAGAACCACCCGCGCGACGAACTCTTCCAGATGACCGAGGACGACCTCCTCACCGAAGCCCTGGGCATCCTGCATCTCAACGACCGGCCGCGCGTGCGGCTGTTCGAGCGGCGCGATCCCTTCGACCGCTTCGCCTCGCTCCTGCTGTTCCTGCCCCGCGACCACTACAATTCCGAC
>DASXKT010000032.1:0-1981 GCA_036496685.1 Phenylobacterium sp. | reverse complement strand
CCGCATAGCCACCGTCGCGGGTCCAGCCGGTAAAGCCTGGCGTGTCACAGAGGTTCTCTTCCCCGTCGCGACAATAGCGGCAGTGGCCGCAGGTCTCGCCGAGCCAGGGCACGCCGAGGCGGTCGCCCACACCCAGGCCGGCCACGCCGGCGCCCACCGCTTCGACGATCCCGACGATCTCGTGGCCCGGCACGATCGGGCTGCGTCGTTGCGGCAGGTCGCCGTCGACCACATGCAGGTCAGTTCGGCAGACCCCGCAGGCACGGACTCGCAGGCGCACCTCGCCGGGCCCGGGTTGGGGGTCTTCGCGGTGCTCCGGCCGCAACGTCGAGCCGGGAGCGTCCAGCACCATCGCGAACATCTGGCCTCCGCGAAAATTTGGAACGCCCCGGGCGGGGGCCCCGGGGCGCTCGCCGGTCCTCCATCATCGGGGGGAAGGATATCAGGAGGGCTGGATTGAGATCGACTTCATGTCGGCGTCGATCGCCTTGCGCTGGATCAAGGGCCGTCCTGGCGGCTTGCCCGTCTCGAAGGCTGCCCAGACGGCCTTCAGTTCCTTGCGCTGCGCGGCTCTACGCCGAGCATCCGGCGGCCACAGGTCATCCGCGCAAGTCCCGCTGGACAGGGTCTGAACGAGCTGCGCGCCGACGTGATCGTCGTTCATGTCGCCAAGCAGTTGGCTCAGTCGGATCAAGGTCGCCAGGTAGGCGCGTTCAATCACAACGCCCTTCACGCGGGCCAGGGATTCGGCAGAGTAGCGCAGGCATTTGATCCGGCGCCGCAGCCGATGGCGCGCTCGCGACCCGAGGCGTCCGATATGCGCGCCATCCCTGGTGATCCGAGCATGTTGTGCAAAAAGCGACGGATCGGCGCAACTGTTCAACGATCGGTCATCTGCCAAGGCGCCGGCCGCCCGGGCGCACCAGTCGCCGAGGGCGAAGGCGAGCATCGAGGCCCGCGCGGACGACGCAGCGACAAGTGACGAAGTCTCCGCCTGTCGGCGTGCCTGCTTCGCCAGCCCCACCATCAGGTCCTCGGGCCGTGTCTGAGGCGTGAAGCGCGATTCCAGAGCGTCCAGCCGCGCGACGAGAACATCCAGGTCGCGGAGCAGACCGAGTTCCCGCGTGAACCATTTCAGCTCCCGGCGAATCCATTTGACGTCGCCCGCCGGCAACAGATCGCCGAAGAGCCCCAATGCGGCCCGCATCCGACGCAGCGCGCCACGCAAGGCGTGGACGTTTGCGGGGCTCGGCTGCTGCAAGAGCATGGAGCGTCGCTGGAGCAGGTCGCCGACCAGCGGACCGCAAAGTTCCAGGAAGCCCTCTCGCAGCGAGGTTTCGCCGGCGGCAGGCCCGCCTTTTGAACGCCTCGGACGAGCTATCGTCGACGTCCCGTCCTTGACAGCCATAGCGCCGGCCGCTTGGTGAAGGCCGCCATTCGCTCTGCCAGCTCCCATGGGATCCTCGGGTTCACAGCTTATCAGGGGTCGATTGGGCGCTCGATCGGCCGCGGGCGCTTTGCGCTGCGTCAAAGCCTATTCGGCGGAAGATCCGAAAGTCGAAGATCATGACCGTCCGCAATCTCGACGCGCTGTTCCAGCCGCGGTCCATCGCGCTCATCGGGGCCAGCAACCGGCCCGGTTCGGTGGGTCAGGTGCTGGCGCGCAACCTGCTTGAAAGCGGATTCGCCGGGCCGGTGATGCCGGTCAATCCGCACGAGGGCGCGGTGCGCTCGGCTCTTGCCTACCCCAGCGTCGAGCGGTTGCCGCAGGATCCGGACCTGGCGGTGATCGCCACGCCGGCCGAGGCCGTGCCCGGCCTGATAGCCCAGCTCGGCGCCCGCGGCTGCCGCGCCGCGGTCGTGATCAGCGCGGGCTTCGAAGGCGCGGACCAGGCGGGCCTGAGGCAGGCGGTCCTCGACGCCGCCCGGCCGCACCTGCTGCGGGTCGTGGGGCCCAATTGCCTGGGCGTGATGTCTCCGG
>DASXKT010000031.1:0-5451 GCA_036496685.1 Phenylobacterium sp. | reverse complement strand
CAGTTCATCCGCGACCTCTCGTTCGAAAACCCGCGCGCGCCGGAGAGCCTGCGCGGCGGCGCGGCCCAGCCGCAGATCGACCTGGGCGTCGAGATGAACGCCCGCGGTCGCGAGGACGGCTTCTATGAGGTCGATCTGAAGCTCTCGGCCAAGGCGAACCGCGACGACGGCGCGATCTTCGTCGTCGAACTCCTCTACGGCGGCGTATTCCAGATCGCCGGCGTCGCGGCGGAGGACATGGAGCCGGTGCTGCTCATCGAGTGCCCGCGCTACCTCTTCCCGTTTGCCCGCCGGATCATCGCCGACGTGACGTCGGACGGCGGCTATCCGCCCTTCCTGCTCGATCCCATCGACTTCGCGGGCGTCTACGCCGCGCGCAAGGCCGAGCAGGGCGGCCAGGTCGGACACGCCTAAGCGGGCGCGAGCCCAAACCGCGCCCAGAGCTCTTCGCTCTTCACGACGCTGCGGATGAAGCTCGCGTGGATCTGACGCTCTTCCTCGGTTGAGCGCGGATCCAGCGGGCGCGGGCGCGGGCCATACGCGTTGCGGGTCGCCGCCGCGACGGCGGTGACCATGGCCGCGGTGGTGAGCTCGAGCCGGCGCTCGCGGCCGCCCTTCAGCTCCAGATAGACCGCCGCAAGCAGCTTGGCGTCGACCAACGCGCCGTGCTTGTCGCGCTCGGACAGCGAGATCTTGAAGCGCTTGCAGAGCGCATCGAGTGAGTTGTGCATGCCTGGAAAGCGCATCCGCGCCAGCTCCAGCGTGTCGACCCATCGCGCTTCAGGGAACGGTGCGCGGTTGCAGACGCCCAACTCGTGATTGATGAACGTCCGGTCGAAGCCCGCATTGTGGGCGATGAGCGGCGCGTCGCCGACGAAATCGAGGAAGGCGTCGACCACCTCGGGGTGCTCGAAGCGCGGTTTGCCCCTCAGGAACGCGGTCGAGAGGCCATGCACCCGTTCGGCGTCCGGCGGCATGTCGCAGCAGGGATCGATGTAGGTGTGGAAGCTTCGGCCGGTGGGCACGAAGTCGTCGATCTCCAGGCAGGCGATCTCAACCATGCGGTGGCCCATGGAGGGTTCGAAGCCGGTGGTTTCGGTGTCGAGAACGATCTCACGCGCCATGGCTTTTCATGACCCGCTTCGGGCCGATGATTCAACTGGCCGCAGGGCCGCGGACCGGTCTGCGTTGTGGATCGCGCATCGACGCGATGATTTCGGCCACCTGCTCGCGCGCAGGCTCGAGACCGCGCGAGGTGTCGACCACGAAGTGCGCCCGCGCGCGCTTCTCGGCGTCGGCCACCTGTTGCGCGAGAATGGCATCGAGCCGGTCAGGCGTCATACCGGGGCGGGCGAGGACCCGTTCGCGCTGCATCTCCGCCGGCGCACTGGCCACCACGACCGCGTCGACGTTGGCGTGACCGCCGGTCTCGAACAGGAGGGGGATGTCTAGCACGACCATGTCGGCGCCCTGCGCCTCGGCGTTCTGGAAGAAGCCAACCCGGTCGCGGCCGACCAGTGGGTGGACGATTGCGTTCAGCCGTTTCAGCGCCTCGGGGTTCCCCAGAACGGCCTGGCGCAAGGCCTCGCGGTCGACGCGCCCGTCCTTCACCACGCCGGGGAACGCCTCGCCGACCGGGCCCACGGCGGCTCCGCCCTCGTCGTAGAGATCGTGCACGGCGGCGTCGGCGTCATAGACCGGAACGCCCAGGTCGCGGAACATGGCCGCCGTCGTCGACTTGCCCATTCCGATTGAGCCGGTGAGGCCAATGAGGATCACGAGGATTTCGCCTCCAGGACAGCGAGGCAAAGGGCGCGTACGTCGACGCCAGTCGGCGGCGCACAGCCGTAGAAGGCCTCGAAAGAGGGCTCGGCCTGACGGATCAGCATCTCCAGTCCATCGACGGTGCGCCGGCCAAGCTGCTGAGCGCGGGCGAGGAAGGGCGTGACGAGGGGCTTGTAGGTCATATCCATGACCACCGCCCCGGCCGGCGTCGCCTCGATCGGCAGTTTGAGGGCATCATTGCTGGCGATGCCTGCGGAAGTCGCGTTGATCAGCACGTTGGCGCCTTCGAACGCCAGGGCGGCGGCTTCCAACGGGTAGGCCCGCGCCCCGCGGCCCGCGGCGTCCGCCACGAGCTCTGCGCGGGCCAGGGTGCGGTTGACGATCCTGACCTCCGGCGCGCCCGCCATCAGCAAGGCTGCAGCCGCGCCACGCGCGGCCCCGCCCGCGCCGACGACCACCGCTGGGCCCGCCTGAGGATCGAACCCCGGCGCCTGGGCGGTCAGTGCGCCCAGGAGGCCAAGACCGTCGACATTGTCGGCGGTGACTGAGCCATCCTCTTTGAAGATCAGCAGGTTGGCCGCGCCAGCTCGCTCCGCGCGCTCGCCGACCATGTCAGCGACGCTCAACGCCGCCTCCTTGAATGGCAGGGTGACGTTCAGGCCTCGGATCGCGCCCCCGCGCAAGCCTTCGGCGAATTGACTGAAACGATCAGCAGGCGGGGCGAAGGCGACATAGACCGCGTCGATGCCGGACACGCCGATCCAGGCGTTGTGGATCAGTGGGCTGAGTGAGTGGGTGATGGGCGAGCCGGCCACGCCGGCGACCGCGGTTGCGCCCGTGATGCGGAGGGTCATGGACGCAGGACGCCTTCTTTGCGCAGCAGCTCCAGCAGGCCCATCAGCGGCAAGCCCAGGATGGTGAAGTAGTCGCCCTGGATGCTCGAGAAGAGCTGCACGCCTGGCCCTTCCAGCCGATAGCAGCCCACCGAGCCCAGGACCGATTCGCCTTCGGTCGCCAGATAGTCGTCCAGGAAGCCATCGGTGAACGCGCGCATGGTGAGGGTGGCGCTCTCGGTCTCGCGCCAGACGGCCTTGCCGTCGCGCGCTACGACCACCGCCGAGTGCAACTGATGCGGCTTGCCGCGCAGGGTCTTCAAGCGCGTCCGCGCGTCCTCGACGGTCTTGGCCTTGTCGTAGAGCCGTCCCTCGAACTCCAACGTCTGGTCCGCGCCGACCACGAGTTCGGGCCGCCCGCGCGAGATCGCGACGGCCTTCCGCTCGGCGAGGGCTTCGGCGACCTGGCGCGGATTGGCGCCCGCGGCAAGCAACTCGACCTTCGCCGCTTCCTCGTCCACGCCGGAACTCGAGGCCTCATAGGCGACACCCGCGCCCTCCAGCACGGCGCGACGGGTCGCGCTCTTCGAAGCCAGCACCAGCCGTGCGCTCACCCGAGCACCTCGACCTGGCCAGGGCCGCCGTGCAGCAGGTTGAGCACCGCCGCCGCGGTCTCCTCGACGGAGCGGCGCGTCACGTCGATCACCGGCCAGCCCTGGCGCTCATAGAGACGGCGCGCCTGGACGATCTCGTCGCGCACCGCATCCACGTCGATGTAGGTCGACTCCCGGTTTTCCTTGAGACTGAGCAGGCGGTTCCGCCGGATCTGGATAAGCCGGTCCGGCGAGATCGAAAGCCCGACCACCAGCGTGGTCTTCAGGTCGAACAGCTTCTCCGGTGGCGGGCGGCCGGGCACCAGCGGCACGTTGCCCGCGCGAACGCCGCGGTGGGCCAGGTAAATGCAGGTCGGGGTCTTCGAGGTCCGCGAGACACCGACCAGGATGACGTCGGCCTGCTCGAGATCCTGCCCGCCCTGACCGTCGTCATGGCCAATGGCGTAGTTCAGCGCCTCCATGCGGTTGAAATAGTCGTTGTCGAGCCGCAGGTGGGCGCCGACCCGCGTCGTCGTCGAATAGCCGAGATAGCGCGACATGGCCGAGACCAGCGGGTCGAGCGCCGGGATACAGGGCATGTCGAGCCGACGGCAGCCTTCCTCCAACGCCTGGCGCAGGCCGTCGTCGACGATGGTGTGGATGACGACGCCGGGCGCCTCTTCGATATCGCCGAGCGCCCGGTCCAACTGCCGCTGGGAACGGACCAGCGCGTAGATGTGTTCGATCGGCAGGACGTTGTCGAACCTAGCGCAGACCGCGCGCGCCATGGCGTTCAGCGTCTCGCCCGTGGAATCGGACACCAGATGGACGTGGAAATAGGTGGCAAGCCTTGGAAGGGGCGTGGTCACGGGCGGCCTTGGCAAAAATTGCTGGGGACGATTCCTGTGGAGCACTCTTAGCGAACGCGGACCGGAATGGGGATAGATCGCGTGCGCCGGGGCCTCCGTCACGCTCCCCATGTATGGGCGGGATGAAAGTCGTCGTTAATGGTCCGTTAACCCACATGCCGGGCGGCGGCGGATAAGTTGGATGGGCGGTTGTCGACAGCGGTGGGACGGCCGGATCGGCGCCCCGGGTCCTGCCCCCAGGTCTTAACGAAACCTTTAGGCGTTCAAAGGGGGTTGGGCGGCCATCCCCGCAATCCACAGCGTCGGGATGGGGCTGGCGGCCGCGGCGGACAGACTGGGGACAGCCGTTGCGATTCCGGGGCGCCGCGGGGTTTGTCCACCCGCTCGACAGGCCCTATCGCTCCTTTCGCAATCCATTTTCTAAGATCTTAAATCGAAGGAAGAAGGGCTGGCCGGCGCGGACCTTGGGCCTTGGGCTTGAGAGTTCGGCCCAGAGGCGATTTAAGGCCTCCATGAGCGAGACCACTCCGCGACTGTTGCGAGCCCTCAAAGGCGAGACCCTTGATCGGCCGCCGATCTGGCTGATGCGACAGGCGGGGCGTTCGCTGCCCGAGTATCGCGAGCTGCGCACCAGGGCCAAGGACTTCATCTCGTTCTGCCACGACCCCGAGATGGCCGCGGAAGCGACCCTGCAGCCGATGCGCCGGTTCCCGCTCGATGCCGCCATCGTGTTTGCCGACATCCTGCTGATCCCAGGCGCGCTCGGCCAGGAGGTCTGGTTCGAGGCCGGCGAGGGTCCGAGGCTTGGCGCCCTGCCGGAGATCGCGCGTATGGCAGGCGAGGTCGAAGCCTCGACGGGCCGGTTGTCGGCGATCGGCGAGACCCTGTCGCGGGTGCGCGCTGAGCTGGAACCCGAGCGGGCGCTGATCGGATTTGCGGGCGGCCCGTGGACGGTCGCGACCTACATGATCGAGGGCCGGGGCTCCGATCGTTCCGCCGCCCGAACCTTCGCCTACGAGCATCCTCGCGAGTTGGACGCCCTCCTGGAGGTGCTGGTCGACGCAACGGCGCGCTATCTGGTCATGCAGGCGAACAGCGGCGCCCAGGCGCTGAAGATCTTCGAGAGCTGGGCCGAGGGCTTGGCTGAGGACGTCTTCGAACGCATCGTCATCGGTCCGCATCGGGCGATCGTCGAGAAGGTTCGCGCGGCGGGTGTGACGGCGCCGTTCATCGGGTTTCCGCGGGGCGCCGGCGCCCTCGTGGAAAACTACGCGAAGGTCGTTCCGGTGGAGGGCGTGGCGCTCGACACCCAGGCCAGCGCAGATCTCGGCCGGCGGCTGCAGGCGGGCGGGAAGACCATCCAGGGCGCGC